>JAQXHO010000025.1 GCA_029007315.1 Oscillospiraceae bacterium | reverse complement strand
TCAATACCGATAATTTTTCCCATAATAATCTCTTCCTTTCAAGTTTAGGGCTTTTGCCCTTGTTTATATATAATTTTTTTGTTGTTATTTGCCTAAACCTCTCCACCGCTAAAGCGGTCCTCCTCTCCTTTCAGGAGAGGCTTATGACTCGTGTTTTTTTGGTAATTGCTGAAATTTAACTTGTAACCAAAATATAGAATTTGAAGAAAATTGCCGCCAACCAGCCTCTCCTGAAAGGAGAGGGGGACCACCGAAGGTGGTGGAGAGGTTAAGACTCTAAAATTATAGTTATCAAAAAATTAAAGCATTAAACCTCTCAGTCAGCTTCGCTGACAGCTCTCCTTTCAGGAGAGCCTAAAGATGGGAACCTTTCAGTCAATATAAATCTGAGAGGTTTTCCTACGCCTTAACCGCCACAACGGCAGGTCTTATAAGTCTGTCGCCCAGGGTATATCCCTTCTGATAAACTTCGCAGACTTTGTTTTCCTCGAAATCACCTTCCTCCACCTGTCTTATGGCATTGTGGAGATTTGGGTCGAAGTCCTCGCCTAACGGGTCAACCTCTGTTACACCCATTTTTTCAAATGCCTTCTGCATCTGGCTGTAGGTCAGCTCAACGCCCTTTTTGTAGGTTTCATCGGAACATTCCGCCGCCACTGCTCTGTCAAAGGTATCAGCCACATTCAAAAGCTCCTTTATGCAGTCAGCCTTTGCGTCGCCGTATATCTTCTTTTTCTCCTCGGCAGTGCGGTTGCGGTAGTTCTGATATTCCGCCATGAGCCTTAAATGCTGATCCTTGGCAGCTTCCAGCGCTTCCTCAGCCTTTGAAAGGGCGTCCTTCAGAGTATCAAGCTCTGATACTTCTTCGCAGGCTTCTGTTTCATCTGCACTGACTTCCTTTTCTGTTTCTTCTTCGGAAATCTCAGGCTCTTCCTTAATGTTTTCATCAAGCTCTTTATTCTTCATTGCCTTCTTCCTTTCCCTCACCCTCTCCCGAAAGGAACCGGGTAAGCTTTTCTGTAAAATAATCTATATAAGGTATTATTTTGGCATAATCAAGTCTTACAGGACCTATAACTCCCAGTGAACCCACTGTTTTTCCGCCCTTCTGATATTTTGAAACTATCATGCTTGAATTACCTATTGCAAAGCTGTCATGCTCTTCCTCGCCGAACATTATCTGAACACCACTCATGCTGTCGTCCAGAAGTCCTTCAAGCTCATTCTTATGTGAAATAAACCTTACAACCTCGCCCTTGTCAAGGTCGCCGCAGCTGAGCAAATTCTGTTCGCCGGTGACAATGACCTCGTTTTTCTGGAGATCCCTCGACATTTCGCATATGCCCTTCACAAGAGGTGAAAGAGCCACCATGTATGTTCCCACCGCTGTGATAAGCTTATCAAGCCTTTCATCAGAAAGCTCTGAAACAGACACGCCTTCCAGGTTCTCCTCAAGAAAATTTTTAAGGAACTCCATGTGTTCCTCTGTGAGGTCAAATTCCATACGGCAGGCTTTATTTTTTATCTTGCCGTTGGAGGTTATGAGAAGCACCACATAAAGACGTTTGCCTGTGGGAATTACCTCCACCTTTGAGATGACTGAATACTTAGGCGCAAAGTTTGAAACTACGGTAGCGCATTTCGTGATCTCAGCCAGTGCTGTGGAAGCACTCTGCAAAAGCAGTTCCTCCGTCAGAAGCTTTTCATCACCCAGCATTGCGTCAAGCCTTTGCTTTTCCGATTCTTCAAGCTCCGTCTTGCCTAATATTTCCTCTATATAAAGTCTGTAGCCGCTGAATGTGGGAATTCTTCCCGCTGAGGTGTGGGGCTGTTCAAGAAGACCAAGCTCCTCTAAAACCGCCATATCGTTGCGCACCGTTGCAGCTGATACTTTGATATCAGGCATCATTGATATTGTTTTGGAGCCTACCGGTTCGCCTGTTTTTATATAGTTGTCAACTACCGCCGCAAGTATCCGCAGCTTACGTGCATCCACTGTTCACCCTCCATTCTGGCAGATTAGCTTTTTAAGTGTTAGCACTCATACTCTCTGAGTGCTAATAATAATTTATCACACACCGTAATGAAAGTCAAGCACCTTTTCACATTTTCTGCGTTTTACACAAATCTGCAAGGCTTGATTCATCACTTTTGGTGCAAATATGAAAGATATAGTATGACCTATAATTACTATAATATAATAGTATAGATAAGACACCTGTCCAGTATCTGTTAATAAAAAATTTATTGACACAGGAATGTTTAGTGTGTTAAAATGTTAAAGTAAAAACATAAAAGGAGGCAAAACATTATGAGAAACAACTCAGTTCAGATTATGACAAAGATCGCAATGCTTGCGGCAGTAATTGCAGTATGCAGCATAATATCCTTCCCGCTGCCCAGCGGAGTACCGGTAACGCTTCAGACCTTTGCAATTGCACTTGCAGGTTTTGTACTTGGCTGGAAATATGCACCCATTGCAGTGGCAGTATATCTTGCTATAGGTGCGGTAGGCGTACCTGTGTTTGCAGGCTTCAAGTCGGGATTTTCCGTGCTTTTCGGCGTTACAGGCGGATATCTCTGGGGCTTCATCGGAATGGCAGCCCTCTGCGGCGCTGCTGTGAATAAAAATAAGGTGCTTACAGGAGTATTGTCCATACTGGGTCTGGCAGTATGTCACCTCTTCGGTGTAATACAGTTTGCGTTTGTATCCGGTTCATCACCTGTAGACGCATTCCTTCTGGCATCTCTTCCTTATCTCATCAAGGATATTATGTCAGTTGCAGTGGCTTATATGCTGGCATTTGCTGTTCAGAAGGTTATAAAGCTTCGCAGAGCGTAAATTTGACATTATAACATTTGTATGATATAATAAGCACAGCTAAGTGTAATTATGTAGGCAATTGACCACACAAAAAGAAGTCCCCGGAGCGTAAGCTCCGGGGACTTTAGATTTTTTATATATGCTTATAATAATACTTGACAAATGAAAAAAACAGTTCTATAATAGTAAATAAAGCCGAAAAAGGATTTTTTCGGCAAATCCGTTATAAAGGATGTGGTGTATATGGGCGAAAAGCTGGTGGAAGAGCTTGAAAACCGGACGGTGTTTACTATCCCTGTGGATATACCGCTGGTGGGTCCCATAGAAATTCATGAGTCCATTATTGTCATGTGGGGCATTATGGCGGCTATAATGATAGCTGTGCTTCTTATGACCAGAAAGCTGAGCGTAGTTCCCGGCAAGGCACAGGCTTTGCTTGAAAAAGGCGTGGAATTCGTCTACAGCTTCTTCGGCGACAATATGGGCAAAGCCGGCAGACGCTATGTGCCTTATTTAAGCTCAGTGCTGCTGTATCTGTGTATTTCCAATATGATCGGTATGATCGGCTTCGGAATAAAGCCGCCTACAAAGGATATAAATGTTACTGTGGCATTTGCCCTGCTTAGCATTATCCTGATCGAGGCTGCGGCATTCAGAGGACACGGCGGATTATTAGGCTTTCTCAAATCATTTCTGAAGCCTATGCCGATAATGCTGCCGATCAACATTATGGAAATAGCCATAAGACCCTTGTCGCTGTGTATGCGACTTTTCGGCAACGTACTGGGTGCATTCGTTGTAATGAAGCTTATTGAACAGGTCTGCGGCGCAATTCTGCCAATGGTGTTCAGTATGTACTTTGACGTGTTCGACGGTGCAATTCAGGCGTATGTATTTGTATTTCTGACGTCATTGTTTATAGGCGAAGGAATTGAAGAGGAAAATGAAAAACTCGAAGCAGCCGAAAAGCTGAGAATACAGGCTGCAAAACAGGAGGTAAAATAAAATGATCGCTGCAAGTATAGCTGTTCTGTGCGGAATCGGCGCAGGACTTGGTATTGGTATAGCTACAGGAAAGGCTGCTGAAGCAATCGCCCGTCAGCCGGAAGCGGCAGGAAGCATCAACAAGGCACTTCTTCTTGGCGCCGCACTGGCAGAAGCAACTGCAATTTACGGATTCGTTGTTGCCCTTCTGCTGATACTTATGAATTGATTACAGGGAGGTATTTGTAATGATCGCTGCAAGTATAGCTGTTCTGTGCGGAATCGGCGCAGGACTTGGTATCGGTATAGCTACAGGCAAGGCTGCTGAAGCAATTGCCCGTCAGCCGGAAGCCGCAGGAAGCATCAACAAGGCACTTCTTCTTGGCGCCGCACTGGCAGAAGCAACTGCAATTTACGGATTCGTTGTTGCACTTCTGCTGATACTTATGAATTAAAAATGGAGTTGATTAAAGGTGCTTGAATTTAATTTCTGGACCATATTGTTTTCAATTATAAATATTCTGGTGCTGTTTCTGTTTCTGAAGAAATTCCTCTTCGGCAGGATAAATGCCATATTAGAGGAACGTGCCTGCGCAGTACAGGCTGAGATCGACAAGGCTAAGGAAGAGTCACAGAAGGCAGAAAAACTGCGCTGTGATTACGAGGCTTCCATATCAGACGCAAAGGACGAGGCAAAGAAGATCGTACAGGACGCCCAGAGAACTGCCAATGCCCGCAGTGCCGCTATAACCCAGCAGGCACAGGAGGAAGCTAACCGCATAATGGAAAGCACAAGGCAGGAGCTTGCACTGGAACGTGAAAGATCAGTTGCCAGCGCACAGAATGAGATCGTAAGCCTTGCAATGGAGGCGGCAGAAAAGGTTCTGGGCAGGGAAATGGACGAGGAAGCAAACCGTGCTATAGTAGACGCATTCCTTGACGAGGAGGAAGAAAAATGAACCGGGTATCAGACGCCTATGCAAAGGCTCTGTTTGAAACAGGCGTACCTTCCGGAGATGTTGAAAAGGCAGATGAGATATTCAGCTCCTGCCGTGAGCTTGAGGAAGCACTGTCCAGCCCTGTGATACCCTTTAATGAAAAGGAAAGGGTCATAGAAAAGCTTTTTCCCGAATCTCTCACAGGCTTTTTCAGGGTTCTGTGCAGAAATGGCAGGGCGTCGGAAGCGAGAGAGATATTCCGTTCATACCGTTCTCTTAACCGAAAGGCGATGGGCTGCATAAAGGCTGTCCTTGAATATGTAACTCCGCTGACGGAGGAGCAGAAGGAACGCTTTACTGAGTATATAAAGCGTAAAACAGGCTATGAAAATGTGGAGCTTTCCCTGGTTTACAATCCGGATATCATGGGCGGATTTATACTTCGTGCCGGTGATTTCAGATACGACAGAAGCACTGCAAAGGCAGTTTCCGATATGAAGCGAAGCCTTATCCGTCCGGGAGCAGTGCCTTCAGGCAGAACCAAAAAGGCTCCTCACGTTCTGAGAGCTGTTCTGGAATATGTAACGCCGCCCTCAGAGGAGCAGAAGGCTCGTATTACTGAGCTGATAAAGAAGAAAACCGGATACAGTGAAGTTGAGCTTAATCTGGTGGAAAATAAAGAGCTTATCGGCGGATTTATACTTCGTGCCGGTAATTTACGGTACGACCGCAGCACAGTCCGTGAAGTTGCGGATATGCGCCGTAAGCTTATGCGGAGGTGACAGCAATGGCGATAAATGCCAGTGAAATTATTTCTGTGCTGAAAAGTGAAATAGCGGATTTTGACCGCAAATCGGCACTTATGGAAACAGGTACCGTTGTGAGCGCAGGCGACGGCATTGCCACGGTATTTGGTTTGCAAAAAGTAATGTACGGCGAACTTGTGGAATTTGAAAACGGCACACGGGGCATTGTACAGAATATTGAAACAAAAACAGTGGGCGTTGTTATGCTGGGAAGCGACCGTGGAATAACGGAAGGCTCTCAGGTAGTGCGTACAAAAAAACGTGCAGGCATCGGCGTATCCGAAAGCATGATAGGCCGTGTTGTAAACGCTCTGGGCAGTGCCATAGACGGCGGTCCGGATATTGTGCCTGTGGATTTTTACCCTGTGGAACGTGAAGCGGCAGGCGTAGCAGAAAGAAAGTCTGTATCAGTTGCCCTTCAGACAGGCATACTCTCTATCGACTCAATGTTCCCTATCGGCAGAGGTCAGCGTGAGCTTATCATAGGCGACAGACAGACGGGAAAGACCTCCATTGCAGTTGATACTATCATAAATCAGCGTGGACAGGACGTTATCTGTATATACGTTGCCATAGGTCAGAAATCATCTACCGTTGCGAAGGTGGTTTCCATGCTGAAAAAGCATCACGCCATGGATTATACTATTGTTATGGCGGCGTCTGCCAGCGAACCGGCGCCGGTACAGTATATTGCACCCTATTCCGGTACTGCAATT
The DNA here is from genome assembly GCA_029007315.1 of Oscillospiraceae bacterium. Classification (GTDB taxonomy): domain Bacteria; phylum Bacillota; class Clostridia; order Oscillospirales; family Ruminococcaceae; genus Ruminococcus_C. The sequence goes on along the minus strand of JAQXHO010000025.1, from coordinate 12,149 downwards.
GCTGAATATTTCATGGATCAGGGCAAGGACGTACTTATTGTATATGATGATCTGTCAAAACACGCTGTGGCTTACCGTACAATGTCCCTGCTTCTCCACAGACCGCCGGGACGTGAGGCATATCCGGGAGATGTATTCTATCTCCACTCAAGACTCCTTGAACGTTCCTGCCGCCTTGACGACAGCAAGGGCGGAGGAAGCATTACTGCTCTGCCTATCATCGAAACACAGGCAGGCGACGTTTCCGCATATATCCCGACCAACGTAATTTCCATTACAGACGGTCAGATATTCCTTGAATCAGAGCTTTTCAATTCAGGTATGCGTCCTGCTGTAAACGTTGGACTGTCAGTAAGCCGTGTAGGCGGTGCAGCCCAGACGAAGGCTATGAAAAAGGTTTCCGGCAAAATGAGAATCGACCTGGCACAGTTCAGGGAACTGGAGGTATTCACCCAGTTCAGCTCAGACCTTGACCCGGGAACCCAGGCTCTCCTTGACCACGGCAGAGTGCTTATGGAGCTTCTGAAACAGCCTCTTTACAATCCGATCCCGCTGTGGGAACAGGTAGTTATCCTTGCGGCGGCGTCAAACGGCTGCCTTGATGATATTCCTGTAAAGAATATCAGAGAATTCAGAGAGGGACTTATAAACCATATAAGCGGAAATTACAGGGAATTTGCTGATTCCATACAGAATGAGAAAACTCTCTCCGACGAGCAGCTTTCGGAAATTATCCGCATTACTTCCGAATACAAAAAGCAGGTGAGCTGATATGGCTAATATGCACGAGATAAAGGAGCGTATAAAGAGCGTCAGCGATATCAAGAAGATAACCAACGCAATGTACCTCATCTCCTCATCAAAGCTTAAAAAGGCAAGAAAGGATCTTGACGCTACAGAACCATATTTTTATAAGCTGCTTTATGCCATGAGAAGTATTCTGTCACGAGTTCCGGAAGAGGCTGACGAGCTGGAATTCTTCAATGAAAGACCAGAGATCCCGCCTGAAAAACGCAGTCAGCTGCTGATCGTTATTACAGCAGACAAGGGTATGTGCGGCTCATATAACCATAACGTTATACAAAAGGCGGAATCCATGATAAAGGAAACGGGAATGAACTACCTTTCTGTCATGGGTCAGGTGGGAAGAATGTACTTTCAGCGGCTTGACAAGAAGGACAATATCACTCTTGACAAAAGCTTTTTCTACACCACCCAGAATCCCACCCTTTACCGAGCAAGGAGCATTGCAGAGGAGATACTTGAACGCTTCAGCAGCGGTGAGGTTGATGATGTATACGTAGTATATACGGATCTGCAGAACGGTGCGGAGTATGAAGTCAGGACGCAGCAGATACTTCCGCTGGATGTTACCCATTTTGTAAAAAGCGACAGCGATGTTACAAAGCATCATGAGGCTGAATTCTATCCGGATATTGAAGCTGTTATGCGTCATCTTATCCCTAACTTTGTGAAGGGACTTATTTACGGCACAATGGTTGAATCATTCTGTTCGGAACAGCAGGCTCGTATGAGCGCAATGGATTCAGCTACCACAAGTGCCAAAGATATGCTGCATACCCTTTCTTTGCAGTATAACCGTGCAAGACAGGCGGCAATTACTCAGGAGATATCGGAGGTTTGCAGCGGCAGCGAGGCACAGAATTCAGGAGGTAATTTCTAATGGATAAGGGTAAAATTGTACAGATTCTGGGTCCTGTTGTAGATGTAGAATTTGAAGCGGGCCATATGCCTCTTATACGTGACGCACTTGTTATCGATCACGGCGGCAGAGAATGTGTAATGGAAGCCATGCAGCATATGGGCAATGGAATTGTCCGCTGTATATGCCTTTCCTCAACAGAAGGCTTTACAAAGGGCATGGAGGTTATAAATACAGGCGGTCCCATAAAGGTACCGGTAGGTCCGGCGACTCTGGGCAGAATGTTCAACGTTTTAGGTGAAACCATTGACAATAAAGGACCTGTCCAGACTGATATGAGGTGGGAGATCCACAGAGAAGCTCCTTCCTTCCGTGACCAGAGTCCGGTTGTTGAAATGCTGGAAACAGGCATCAAGGTAATCGACCTGCTGGCACCCTATGCAAAGGGCGGTAAGATAGGACTTTTCGGCGGTGCAGGCGTTGGCAAAACGGTGCTTATTCAGGAGCTTATCAGAAATGTTGCCACTGAGCATGGCGGTTATTCCATATTCACAGGCGTAGGAGAGCGTTCCAGAGAGGGCAATGACCTGTGGCATGAAATGATGGAATCCGGCGTTATAAACAAGACTGCCCTTGTGTTCGGTCAGATGAACGAACCGCCGGGATCAAGAATGAGAGTTGCACAGACGGGACTTACCATGGCTGAATATTTCCGTGATGAAAGCCACCAGGACGTGCTTCTGTTTATCGACAATATTTTCAGATATATCCAGGCAGGCTCGGAGGTTTCCGCACTTTTAGGAAGAATGCCTTCTGCCGTTGGCTATCAGCCTACCCTTGCAAACGAGCTTGGCGAACTCCAGGAGAGAATCACCTCCACAAAGAACGGCTCTATCACATCGGTACAGGCAGTATACGTTCCGGCGGACGACCTTACAGACCCGGCGCCGGCAACTACATTTGCACATCTGGACGCTACAACGGTTCTTTCAAGAAAGATCGTTGAACAGGGCATATACCCTGCTGTGGATCCTCTTGAATCCTCATCAAGAATACTGGAACCGGACGTTGTGGGCGAAGAGCATTACAGAGTAGCAAGAAAGGTACAGGAGCTTCTGCAAAGATACAAGGAACTCCAGGATATCATTGCAATTCTGGGTATGGAGGAGCTTGACGAGGAAGACAAGATCGCTGTTTACAGAGCAAGAAAGGTGCAGAAATTCCTGTCACAGCCATTCCATGTAGCGGAAGTGTTCACAGGACAGGCGGGAAAATATGTTCCTGTAGCTGAAACTGTAAGAGGCTTCAGAATGATAGTTGACGGTGAAATGGACGATTACCCGGAGAATGCCTTCTTCATGGCAGGAACTATTGACGAGGTAATTGAAAGGGCAAAGACAGAGGTGGAATAAATGGCTAAAACATTCCATTTGGAGCTGCTTGCTTCCGACAGACCCTTCTTTGTGGGAGAATGCGAGCATCTTGTATATCCTGCTGAGGACGGACTTATGGGAATACTTCCCGGTCATGAAACCCTTGTAACGGTAATTGAGCCGGGAGAGATAAAGTACAAGGTGGACGGTGAATGGCGTTACTGTGCCATAAGCGAAGGCTTTGCAGAGGTGCGGAAGGATTACGTTCTGATACTGGGAGATGCAATAGAGCTTCCGGATGAAATAGACGTGAAACGTGCCGAAGAAGCTGCTGAGAGAGCAAGAGAGCTTATGGAGCAGAAGCAGGGCGTTATGCAGTACTACCACACACAGGCAGCCCTTAACAGAGCAATGAACAGACTGAAAGTGTCAAAAAGACACAGCCACGATATATGATCCCAGCATTATAATGAAGAAAAAACAGCCGCAGACATTAAAATCTGCGGCTGTTTCCGTTTAATCAGTTTCTTACCGGAATTTTTGTGATAATACTGCAGCGGAAGAGATGTTTTATGGCAGGTGCAGAGGAAAAATTTTCGAAAATTTCCATGAGAAAAATATTGAATGCAATGCAGGTTTGTGATATAATATATGAAAGATAAAAACGTAAAACCCTCCCACCACCTTCGGTGGTCCGCAGAATTTCGCTTAAACTGTAATTTAAAGAAATTACAATAATTCTGCTGAAAATAGCCTCTCCTGAAAGGAGAGGGGGACCGCTTTAGCGGTGGAGAGGTTAATACTCATAAATTAAAGTCAACTGAAATCTTCAAGCATTAAACCTCTCAGTCAGCTTCGCTGACAGCTCTCCTTTCAGGAGAGCCTATATAACCGCCGAATTTTGCTTAAACTGAAATTTAAAGCAAATGCTTAAACTCTGCGAGTCAAAAGGCGTCCCTGAAAGGGAAGCTGGCACGGCGAAGCCGTGACTGAAGGGTTTTTACCTCAAAATTTATAGTCAACTAAAAATTAAAACGTAAAACCTTCCCACCACCTTCGGTGGTCCGCCCCTCCCTTTCAGGGAGGGCAATTTCTCCGTCGTATTTTGCTTAAACTGAAATTAAACTTCAGATAAATAAAAAATGAAAGGAACAGAACTATGGCAAAGATTTCCAAAGAAGACATTACTCGTGTAAAGGCACTGGGATTTCTCCACGATAAGAACACAGAGGACATTTTCAACGGAAGAGTTATCACAAGGAATGGAAAGATAACAGCAGAGGAATGCAGAGTTATCTCCGAAGCGGCGGAAAAATTCGGCTCCGGCGAAGTGGCAATGACTGTACGAATGACAGTGGAAATACAGGGAGTACCCTATGAAAACATCGAACCGCTTCGTGAATTTTTAAGGCAGCACGGACTTGAAACAGGCGGAACAGGCAAAAAAGTCAGACCTGTGGTTTCCTGCAAGGGTACCACCTGCCAGTTTGGTCTTATTGATACTTATTCCCTTTCAGAGGAGATACATGAAAAATTTTATAAGGGATATGAAAAGGTTTCTCTGCCTCACAAGTTCAAGATTGCAGTGGGCGGCTGTCCCAATAACTGCGTAAAGCCGGATCTCAATGATGTGGGTATAATCGGTCAGCGTGTGCCTTCTGTGGATGTTTCCAAATGCAGAGGCTGTAAAAAATGTCAGATAGAAATGGCGTGTCCCATAAAAGCGTCGGTGCTTTCAGAGGGAAAAATCTGCTTTGACGAGGAAAAATGCAATCACTGCGGAAGATGTATGAACAAGTGTCCTTTCAAGGCGTTTGACAATTACACAAACGGTTACCGAATTTACATCGGCGGAAGATGGGGCAAGCAGAGCGCAAAGGGACAGTTTCTTTCAAAGGTTATAACCAGCCGTGAAGAGGTCATTTCCATTGTGGAAAAGGCAATTCTGCTTTTCAGATCAGAGGGAATAATGGGCGAGAGATTTTCCGATACCATTGCAAGAATCGGCTTTGAAAATGCGGAGAAGCTCCTCCTTTCAGATGAACTCCTTGAGAGAAAAGAAGAAATACTTGCCATGGAAATAAAAAAATAAGCAAAAAGAAACGGGCTGAAAACAGCTCGTTTTTTTACAGCAATACAAAAAGCACCATACCGGCTTGTCCGCCGAAGTATGGTGCTTTGTTACGTTTTTATGATACGAAAATCGGGTGTGTTATAAATTAATATAGATTCAGAGTAAAAATATCTCTGTAAAAAATCTTACTTATTCTTGATAGCAGCCTGAGCAGCAGCCAGTCTTGCGATCGGAACACGGTAAGGTGAGCAAGATACATAGTCAAGACCAATGATGTGGCAGAATTCGATAGAGGAAGGATCGCCGCCGTGCTCGCCGCAGATACCTACGTGGAGGTTCGGATTAACCGGCTTGCCCAGCTCGATAGCCATCTTCATCAGCTTGCCAACACCTGTCTGGTCGAGTCTTGCAAACGGATCAGACTCATAGATCTTGTTCTCATAGTAAGATGTGAGGAACTTGCCTGCGTCATCACGTGAGAAACCGAATGTCATCTGTGTCAGGTCGTTTGTACCGAAGCAGAAGAAGTCAGCGTCCTTAGCGATCTCGTCAGCTGTCAGAGCAGCTCTCGGGATTTCGATCATTGTACCAACCTGGTATTCCAGATCAACGCCTGCTGCCTTGATCTCAGCGTCAGCAGTTTCAACAACGTACTTCTTAACGAAGAGCATTTCCTTGGATTCGCCAACCAGCGGAATCATGATCTCAGGCTTAACGTTCCAATCCGGATGAGCAGCCTTAACTTCGATTGCAGCACGGATAACTGCCTTTGTCTGCATTACAGCAATTTCCGGATATGTTACAGCCAGACGGCAGCCACGGTGACCCATCATGGGGTTGAACTCGTGGAGTGAAGAAATGAGAGCCTTGATGTCCTCAACGGACTTGCCCTGTGTATCAGCAAGAGCCTTGATATCAGCTTCTTCTGTAGGAACGAATTCGTGAAGCGGCGGATCCAGGAAACGGATAGTAACCGGGCAGCCTTCCAGAGCTTCGTAGAGTGCCTTGAAGTCGCTCTGCTGCATCGGGAGGATCTTATCCAGAGCTGCTTCACGCTCTTCAACAGTTTCAGAGCAGATCATTTCACGGAATGCGTCGATTCTGCCTTCGCCGAAGAACATATGTTCTGTACGGCACAGACCGATACCGTCAGCGCCGAAGTGTCTTGCCTGCTGAGCGTCCTTAGGAGTATCAGCATTTGTACGAACGCTGAGCTTCTTGTACTTGTCAGACCATTCCATGATCTTGCCGAAGTAACCGCTGTCTGTATTTGCAGGAACAGTGGGGATAGCTTCGCCGTAGATGTTACCTGTTGTACCGTCGAGAGAAATGTATTCGCCCTCAGTATATGTTCTGCCAGCCAGCTCGAACTTCTTGTTTTCTTCGTCCATCTTGATAGCGCCGCATCCGGATACGCAGCAAGTACCCATACCACGAGCAACAACGGCAGCGTGAGATGTCATACCACCACGAACAGTCAGGATACCCTCAGCAGCAACCATACCTTCGATGTCCTCAGGAGATGTTTCCAGACGAACCAGAACAACCTTTTCGCCCTTAGCAGCCCATTCCTTAGCGTCATCAGCAGTGAATACGATCTTACCGCAGGCAGCACCAGGAGATGCAGCCAGAGCAGTTGCAACAGGAGTTGCCTTCTTCAGAGCAGCTGCGTCGAACTGCGGGTGAAGCAGAGCGTCCAGAGATTTAGCGTCGATCTGCATCAGTGCTTCTTCCTCTGTGATCATGCCTTCTTCTACCAGGTCGCAAGCGATCTTGATAGCAGCAGCAGCAGTTCTCTTACCATTTCTTGTCTGAAGCATATACAGCTTCTTGTCTTCGATTGTGAATTCCATATCCTGCATATCTCTGTAGTGATTTTCCAGAGTGCTGCAGATTTGTGTGAACTGTTCATAAACCTCAGGCATTGTATCAGCAAGCTGCTGGATAGGCTGAGGAGTACGTACGCCGGCAACAACGTCTTCGCCCTGTGCGTTCATAAGGAATTCGCCCATGAGCTTCTTTTCACCTGTTGCAGGGTTTCTTGTAAATGCAACACCAGTACCGGATGTATCACCCATGTTACCGAATGCCATCATCTGTACGTTTACAGCAGTACCCCATGAATAAGGAATATCGTTCATCATTCTGTAAACGTTAGCTCTCGGGTTGTCCCAGCTTCTGAATACGGCTTCAACAGCGCCCATGAGCTGCTCAACAGGATCTGTGGGGAAGTCCTTGCCGATCTTGTTCTTGTATTCAGCCTTGAACTGTTCAGCCAGGATCTTGAGGTCTTCAGCAGTCAGGTCAACGTCCTGAGTAACGCCTCTTTCTTCCTTCATCTTGTCGATGAGTTCTTCGAAGTACTTCTTGCCTACTTCCATAACTACGTCAGAATACATCTGGATGAATCTTCTGTAGCAGTCACGAGCCCAGCGCTCATTGCCGGACTTAGCAGCCATAACCTCAACAACGTCCTCGTTCAGACCCAGGTTGAGGATAGTGTCCATCATACCAGGCATTGACGCTCTTGCACCTGAACGAACGGATACCAGCAGCGGATTTTCCTTATCGCCGAACTTCTTGCCGGTGATCTCTTCCATCTTGCCAATGTATTCCATAATCTGAGCCTTGATCTCGTCGTTGATCTTGCGGCCGTCCTCATAGTACTGTGTGCAAGCCTCTGTGGAAATTGTGAAGCCCTGCGGTACCGGCAGACCCAGACCTGTCATTTCAGCCAGGTTAGCGCCTTTGCCGCCGAGAAGCTCTCTCATTTTTGCGTTGCCTTCTGTGAACAGATAAACATACTTCTTCATTGCGAGTTATACCTCCAGTTTTTTTCGTTTATAACCGGCTATTGCCTCCGTGGTATGTATCAGAGGACAGGGCAAAGGACGCACATATCCCTACCCAAACCAGTCGTACTTTAATTATAACATATCACACCGGAAATTACTATACCTTTTTTCAAAAAAATTTAAGACTATTTTTTTAGCAAGTTGTACAAAAATTACAATTCCGACATTTTTTTCGGAAATAGCTATTGAAAAATCTTTCAAAATTTGCAATAATAGAAGTATATAGCGTTGTTGTGCTGTAATTAAACTGTAATTTAAAGCAATAGCTAAAATTCTGCGGTTTAAAGGCTCCCATGAAGGGGAGCTGTCAGCGAAGCTGACTGAGGGGTTTTATACCTAAATTTATAGTCAACTAAAAATTAAAGCGTTAAAACCCTCCCACCACCTTCGGTGGTCCGCCCCTCCCTTTCAGGGAGGGCAATATTCCGCTGAATTTTGCTTAAACTGTAATTTAAAGCAATAGCTAAAATTCTGCGGTCAAAAGGCGTCCCTGAAAGGGAAGCTGGCACGGCGAAGCCGTGACTGAAGGGTTTTACCTCAAAATTTATAGTCAACTAAAAATTAAAGCAAAAAACCTCTCAGTCAGCTTCGCTGACAGCTCTCCTTTCAGGAGAGCCAATTTAACCGCCGAATTTTGCTTAAACTTTATTTTAGAAAGGATAAATAAATTATGAATCAAGCAGTTATTCTTGCCGGAGGACACGGCAAACGCATGAAGGCTGATATCCCTAAGCCTATGCTGGAGATACTTGACGTTCCCATGCTGGGCTGGGTTATACGTGCCTGTGAAAATGCGGAGATCTCAAACCTTTGTGTTATTACCGGGTATAAGGCTGAGCATATCGAGCATTATCTTAACGGCAAATATGAAACCGCACTCCAGTCGGAGCGTCTTGGCACAGGTCATGCCGTTATGCAGGCTGAGAAGTTCCTGTCGAAGGATACTGAGGGAAACACCCTTATTCTCTGCGGCGACGCACCCTTTATGGACGCTGAGACCATCAGCAATGCCCTTGAACTGCATACAGCGCAGAACAATTCCGTAACTGTAATCACAGCAGAGCTTGACAACCCTTACGGCTATGGCAGGATTATCAGAAGCGAAACTGACGGCATTGCAGAGATTGTTGAAGAGAAGGACGCTTCTTCTGCCCAGAAGAGGATAAAGGAAGTGAATTCCGGGGCATACTGGTTCAGAACGGCGGATCTCATTGAGCTTTTGTCAAAGCTCACGCCTCAGAATGCCCAGGGTGAATATTATCTTACGGATACCATAAGCATTGCGCTGTCTGAGGGCAAGAGGGCAGGCGTATATCTGACTGACAACCAGGACGTTATTTTGGGAGCAAACACGAGAAAGGATCTTCTGATGCTCCGTGAGAATGCAAGGCAGAAGGTTCTGATGAAGCACATGGAAAACGGTGTTGATTTCGTATGCACCGACGGCGTTATCATAGGCACAGATGTGGAAATAGAGGCGGCAACGGTAATTCAGCCGGGAACGATTCTGAAGGGCAGAACAAAGATCGGTTCACACTGCAAGATAGGACCCAACTGTCTTATTGATAATACGGTAATCGGTCAGCACTGCAAGCTAAACTCTGTACAGGCGTATGATTCTGTTATTGAGGACAATGTAAAGATAGGTCCCTTTGTACATATACGTCCGAATTCCCATATAAAGAGCGGAGTTAAGATAGGAGATTTCGTTGAGGTGAAGAATTCCGTTGTGGGAGAGCAGACATCTATTGCACATCTCACATATGTAGGCGACAGTGATGTAGGCAAAAAGGTGAACTTCGGCTGCGGTACTGTAACGGTAAATTACGACGGCATCAGCAAGGAAAGGTGCGTTATCGGCGACAGCTGCTTTATTGGCTGCAACACGAATCTCATTGCGCCGGTAACACTTGGAAACGGCGTGTATACGGCGGCAGGTTCCACCATTACAAAGGATGTTCCGGACTATGCGCTGGCTGTTGAGAGAGGTCAGCTGAAGGTTAAGGAAGGATACAGCCTGAGAAAGCTTAAAACGAAGCTTTTCCCGGAAAAGGACAAGGACAGGAACAATAAGTAAAACAGGTCAAAGGTGCGGTGCCGGTATTTTACCGGTGCCGCATTATGTGGGTATAAGAGGTAAATTATGAGTATTTTCGATATTTTCAGGTCACTTGAGGAACAAAGAGGAGGAAATTCTTCCGGAAAGATTTCATGGATAATTGCAGGACTTGGGAATCCCGGACTTGCCTATGCAAATACAAGGCATAATGCAGGCTTTATGGGACTTGACAGGCTTGCGGAGATGAATAACATTGAAGTTAAGACGAAGAAGTTCAGAGGTGACTGCGGCGACGGAAACATAGGCGGTGAGAGATGTCTTGTCTTAAAACCCGGTACATTTATGAATTTAAGCGGTGAATCAATATCAGCGGCGGCAGATTTCTACAAAATTCCGCCTGAGAGAGTTGTTATAATGTATGATGACATAACGCTTCCTCCGGGCAAGCTTAGAATAAGGAGAAAGGGCAGTGCAGGCGGTCATAATGGAATGAAGAGCATTATTGCCCTGCTTGGAACGGAGGAATTTCCACGCATACGCATAGGTGTTGGAGCGAAGCCAAGACCCGACTATGACCTTGCGGACTGGGTGCTGAGCAAATTCACGGAAGAGGATACGAAGGCACTGGAACCTGCCCTTGAAAATGCGGCAAAGGCGGCAGAGCTTATTGTGCAGGGTAACATCGACCAGGCGATGAACAGGTTCAGCAGTAAATAAAGTTTGGTTTAAAACTGAAATATTAAGGAGTTAAACCCTCCCACCACCTTCGGTGGTTCGCCCCTCCCTTTCAGGGAGGGCACTATTCCGCTGAATTTAACTTTAACTATAATTTAGGGCAATAACAAAACTGAAACTGTCAAAAGGCGTCCCTGAAAGGGAAGCTGGCTTGCCGAAGGCAAGACTGAAGGGTTTTATACCTATAAATTATAGTCAACCGAAACCTTCAAGCGTTAAACCCTTCAAACTCACACCAGAAAGGAGCGCAGCAATGAGTTTTTTTGAAAGCACATTCCAATCTCTTTCCGCATACAGAAGTCTGTCTTCCTGCATAGACGAGGGAATTTCTCCCGTATCACTGACAGGACTTTCCACTGTCCACAAGGCACAGCTTGCCCTTGTAACAGCTGAAAAAACCGGAAAACCTGTGCTTGTAATATCACAGGACGAAAACGAGGCAAGAAAAATATGCAGTGACATAAACAATATGTATTCAGCGGAAAATACACCTGTTTCAATGCTTTTTCCTTCAAGGGAACTTATTCTGGCTCCTGTGGAGGGCATTTCGGGAGAATTTGTCCATGCACGTCTTGCCGCCCTTTCTGCCCTTGCGGAAGGCTCATGCAGGGTGATATCTGCCTCCATAGAAGCGGTAATGCAGCCTGTTATCCCGAAAGAACAGCTTGAAAAATCCACCATTACCCTGTCACCCGGAGATACGGCGGAGCTTTCGGAACTTGCAGGAAAACTTGTGGCTATGGGTTATGTCCGGGCAGATACTGTGGAAGGCCAGGGACAATTCGCTGTCCGGGGTGCAATTGCGGATATTTTTCCTGCCCAGGCGGCAAATCCTGTCCGAATGGAATTCTGGGGCGATGAAATAGATACCATTTCAGAATTCAGCACCGAAAGCCAGCGGCGTATTTCCTCACTTGCAAAGGTCACAATCCCTCCTGCACGTGAAATTATCTGCGATCCATTGAGGCTTGCAGACAAAATAGACGCTCTTTCAGCATCACTGAGAGGAAAGCATTCCGCAAAGGCTAAGGAATTTCTCTCAAATGACGCCGCCGCACTTCGTGACGGACTGACTCTCAGCAATGCGGATAAATACATTCCTCTTATCTATGACAGACTTCCGCTTATTTTTGAATACGGCTTCGGCTGTGTGATATTCAGTGAATTTTCCGGCTGTACCGGAAATTCTGCAAATATAATGTCCCGTTACAGCGAGGACGTTAAGATTATGCTGGAGGAAGGCACCCTCTGCCGTGGTCTGACAGGTCATATTGCGGAAATGGCTGCGGTTCAGCATGAAGCCGAAAAGAATTCCTTCTGCATTTATGTCAGCAGTTTCCTGCAGGGCGGCGAACACGTTAATTTCAGAAAACTCCTCTCTGTGGACGCT
>JAQXHO010000024.1 GCA_029007315.1 Oscillospiraceae bacterium | reverse complement strand
TTGCCGCATTCACGAGATTTTCAAGGCTTGGAATTGTTTCTGCATTTTCTCTGGTTTTCAGTCCGCAATCAGGATTTACCCAAAGCTTTTCAGCGGGAATGCGGTCGAGCATCTTATGGAGAGCTGTCTTTATTTCTTCATTTGAGGGAACTCTCGGAGAATGAATGTCATATACACCGGGTCCCACTTCTGTGCGGAAGTTGTTTTCTTTCAGTACGTCAAGAATAGTCAGGTCAGAACGGCTTGCCTCAAAGGTGATAACATCTGCATCCATATCGTCAATATCCTTGATAATGTCAGCAAACTCGCTGTAGCACATATGAGTGTGAATCTGAGTTTCCGGCTTTACGCCGCTGTGAACAAGGCGGAACGCCGGAATTGCCCAGTCAAGATAATCGCTCTTCCAGTCGGATTTTCTCAGAGGAAGCTTTTCACGGAGAGCCGCTTCGTCCACCTGAATGATGCTGATTCCGTTTGCTTCAAGGTCAAGAACCTCTTCACGGATAGCAAGAGCAATCTGATAAGCACTTTCTTTCAGAGAAATGTCCTCTCTTGGAAATGACCAGTTGAGAATGGTAACAGGACCTGTCAGCATACCTTTCATGGGCTTATCGGTCAGACTCTGGGCGTATGCCGACCATTTTACTGTCATAGGCTTTGCACGTGAAATATCTCCCCATACAACAGGAGGCTTGACGCAGCGTGTGCCGTAGGACTGCACCCACGCTTTTTCGGTGAAGATATATCCGTCCAGACATTCACCGAAATATTCCACCATGTCGTTGCGCTCAAATTCGCCGTGAACCAGTACATCAAGACCGATTTCTTCCTGCAATTTAACACATTCAGCGATCTTCTCTTTCACATATGTTTCGTACTGCGCATCTGTGATCTCACCCTTGCGCAGTGCTGCACGGGTTGCTCTTACTTCTGCTGTCTGCGGGAATGAACCGATAGTTGTAGTCGGCAAAAGCGGCAGCTTGAAACGCTCTTTCTGGATCTTTTCACGCTCTTCAAATACAGGCAGTCTGACAAAATCCTTATCCGAAAGTGCGGAGACTTTTTCCTGAACTTCTGCATTCACACCGCTGCGAGGTTCAATAAATAAATATGAATTGTGCTGATATTCTTCCGTTTCGATAGGAGAACCGGAAGTGAGTATCTTTTTCAGTTCTGCCAGCTCGGAAAGCTTTTCCTCCGCATAGGCAAAATGCTTTTTATAGCTGTCCGAAAGTTTTGTTTCATTTTTCAGAGTGTACGGAACATGAAGCAGTGAACAGGAGGTATTCAGCACAATTTCACCGCAGTACTTTTGAAGTTCTGAAATCGTAAGAAGAGTATTGCTGTAGTGATTACGCCAGATATTTTTGCCGTTTACAACGCCTGAAAAGAGGAGTTTTTCTTTCGGAAAACCATTTTCTTTTACAAGAGCAAGGGACTTCTTTCCCTCCACAAAATCAAGACCTATACCGTCAAAATCGAGTCTGCAGAGTTCTCCGTAGCAGTCACGGACATCTCCGAAATATGTTTGCAGCAGGACCTTCACGCCGCATTTATTTTCAAGCATTTTTTCATACAGCTGCACGAAGAGTGCTATATCCTCATCAGCCATATCCATAACAAGGCAAGGTTCGTCAAACTGTACCCATTCTGCTCCCAATTCTGCAAACTGTTTCAGAATATCGCAATAAGCTGAGATTGCCGACGGAACAAAATCAGACGCAGTTTTTGTTCCGGTATATTTTGCAAGTTTCAGAAATGTATACGGACCTATTATGACAGGTTTAGTTTTTACGCCGTTTTCCAATGCTTCTGTAAACAGCTCAAAAGGCTTGTTTCCGGTCAGCTTGATTTCTGTGTTATCGTCAAGTTCCGGCACCATGTAATGATAGTTGGTGTTGAACCATTTCTTCATGGCAAATGCTTTCACATCGCCCTTTCTGCCCTGATAGCCTCTTGCCATTGCAAAATATGTATCCAGTTCCGACAAGCCAAGATTTCTGTATCTGTCGGGTATTGCATTCAGCAGTAGGGCTGTATCCAGCATTCCGTCATAGAATGAAAAGTCATTTGAGGGAATGAAGTCCAGTCCGCTTTCACGCTGTATATTGAGATTGTCCAGACGGAGATTTTTTGCCGTTTCCTGTAATTCATCTGCGGATATTTCACCTCTGAAATATTTTTCGCTTGCAAATTTCAGTTCACGCAATGAGCCGATTCTCGGGTATCCTATAATTGATGTTTTCATGTTATATCGCCTTTCTGATTAATTTGCTCTAATTATAGCATACTTTTTGCGGTATGTGGTAACTCCTGTTTTTTATGATTAGTCATAGACGTAAACTATGTCTGGAAAAGTTGCTTAAAGTGATTAAAGGGCACCTCTAAAAACCCACTCATTCGTCTATACTTGACTATGGTAGCATATGTGTTTACACCGACTGTTAATTTTTTATCATGACGAACATAATATTTTACCTAAAGTGCTATGTTGTCTGCAACCTGTAACAAAAATCTCCCGTTTTGAATCAAAAATTTTTCGTTCCATATTTTATCAATTTATTTTAAAAATATTGACAAACTTGACATAATATGGTATGCTGTAAGAAACGTAGGTTTGATAAAAAAGAAATTATACGAGATTGTTAACATTATCAAACTTATGTTAAATATATTTTTATCAGGAGGAATCTTTATGACAAAAACAGTCAAAAGGCACATAGCCTTTTGGTCGGCATTTGCCATGGTCATGGCGATGCTGATGTATTTTCCGAGTGGAACATTCAACATTGACTTTGGACTTAAAGCGAGTGCAGAAGGCGAGGAAAGTATCGAAATCAACGACACAAACTTCCCGGACGCAAATTTCCGTGATTATGTTCAGGGATTCGATACTGTTGATGATGACAATCTCTCAGCAGAAGAAATTGCGAAAGTGACATCAATTAAAGTTACAGGGAAAGAAATCTCTAACCTTAAAGGTATTGAGTATTTCACAGCACTGACAGAGCTGAACTGCTACTACAATCAGCTTACAACCCTTGATGTAAGCCAGAACACAGCACTGAAAACTCTGGAATGCTACAACAATCAGCTTACAAGCCTTGATGTAAGCAAGAACACAGCACTGACAGAGCTGTACTGCTACGACAACAGTCTTACAAGCCTTGATGTAAGCAAAAACACAGCACTGACAGAGCTGTACTGCTACGACAACAGTCTTACAAGCCTTGATGTAAGCAAGAACACAGCATTGACAACTTTGAACTGCAATAAAAACTGGCAGCTTACAAGCCTTGATGTAAGCAAAAACACAGCACTGACAGAGCTGCACTGCTTCGACATCGGTCTTACAAGCCTTGATGTAAGCAAGAACACAGCACTGACATGGCTGGACTGCTACAACAACAGGGGGCTTAAAAGCCTTGATGTAAGCCAAAACACAGCACTGACAAAGCTGGACTGCTCCAACAACTATCTTACAAGCCTTGATGTAAGCAAAAATACAGCACTGAAAATTCTGCAATGCAAAAGCAA
>JAQXHO010000023.1 GCA_029007315.1 Oscillospiraceae bacterium | reverse complement strand
CAGCCTTATTCTCTTTAACGGATTTGAGCCTGAATATGCAGAAAGAACTCTCCTTATTGCCTGTCTTTCTTCCATTGCATTTCTGACGCTGGAGTATTGCGTAAATTTCTTTATGGGAATAATCGGAAGTTTTGTACTTCTTGTGTTGATGGTATTGCAGCTAAGCGGCTGTGCAGGAACTTATCCCCTTGAACTTTCAGGCAGACTCTATCAGATACTGAATCCATTTATGCCTTTCACCTATACTGTTCATGGTTTCCGCAGCGGCATCGCCTCCGGTCAGGATATAACAATAGATTGTATTGTACTTGCTGCAATTGCACTGGTATTTGCCTCACTGCTGCTTTTAGGTTTCAGACTTCGTTTTAAAAATCAGCAGGAAAATGAGAGCGAAAACAAATCATCTGTGAAAAAGGCAATTACCGCACATATTTAAGGCAATACCGCATAAAGACTGTGCGAAAGATGTGACGTCAGATTTCATCTGACGGAAAAGTTGCAAGCAGATTGCGGGCAGGGCCGTCTGGCGTGCTTTGTGCGGTGTTGTCTTAATTAGAACACGCTGTATTCTCAGGAGTACAGCGTGTTTTTATGCCTTGACAAAATTATGAAGCCGTGGTAAAATTTCATTTAAAGACACATTCAAAAAATCTATGAAAGCCAGGATATATCATGAATAAGATCAAATCATTTTTCAGCAGTTATTTTTCACTTCATGGGGACACCGCATCTCAGGACGAACTATACAACCGTCTTGTAAATGGTGCGGCACTTAGGGGAACTAATATGTGTGTGCTTATTCTTGCAATACTTATTGCATCAATAGGTCTTAATATGAATTCCACTGCAGTTATCATAGGCGCCATGCTTATTTCTCCTCTAATGGGCAGTATTATGGCTATGGCATACGGTGTGGCTTCAGGTGATTTACATATTCTGAAGAAATACTCTGTCGGATTTATGTTTCAGATAATACTCAGTCTGCTGACTTCAACACTCTATTTCAGCATTACGCCTATAAATAATTCCACATCAGAACTTCTTGCAAGAATCACCCCTACTATATGGGATGTACTTATTGCAATATTCGGCGGTCTTGCAGGAATTATCGGCATGACCAGAAAAGAAAAGTCTAATATTATCCCCGGCGTTGCCATAGCAACAGCACTTATGCCGCCTTTATGCACAGCAGGATATGGTCTTGCAACTCATCAATGGAGGTATTTTTTCGGTGCATTTTATCTTTTCATTCTCAACAGCTACTTTATCTGCGCTTCATCTATCATTATTCTGCTGATACTCAATGTTTCAAAACATACAATTGAAAAAAACCACAATCATAAATCCGTACTGCGAAAATCCATTATTTTAACTATCCTGCTGATAATACCCAGTATATTTGTAAGCATAAATATGGTAAGAAATGCAAATATTACAGGATTTGAAGAAAAAGCCTCTTCCGAACTTCAGCAGCTCGGGAAAGAGGCTCAGATAATATTTCCGCAGATAACAGGTATTTCCTATGGTGATACAATATCCTATTCAGAGGATATTGTCACATCACAGGTCAAAATCATCATCACTGTTGACAAGGAACTTGACAGCGCAGACAGGAAGTCCCTGACAGACTGGATGAATATAAGATACGATAATCTTGACGCCGTGGAGATAGTTCTGGATAATAATAACTAAAGCAACACCGCACAAAGTACACTGAGGGCACATATTTCCCACAGTCTTTGTGCGGTGCTGCCTTAAAAAGACCTGCAAATAAAAGTCAAGCCCTCAAAGAATGAATTTACAAATAGTTCATAAAACTAAAAAAGGGCATGACGAAAAGACCGCTTCAATAGAAAAAAATTTTAAAGCAGCCTGATGTAGATATAAAATCGAAAGTTATTGCGAATTCAGGACTTGATTTACTTTCGCATAATAGATTCTCATAAACTTGTTTGCGGCAGCGATCCTGTAAGGGTAATAATGCTTACTCTCGGCACGCTTCTTGTCAATGAACTGATATACGGGTTCATTTTCGGGTTTGTTAAGAATAAACACTTCGGTGATCTGAAAAAGAACCTTTCTGAGAGCAGCGGAGCCACGTTTTGAAATATGCCTTGAAGTGCAGAAATTTGAAAACGAACGGCTGTCTATTACTTCATTCATTACTGTCATGTCTGCGAGATTGTAGACATTATGCAATATGAATATTCTCAGCATCAATTCCAGTGGGTATGGTTTATTGCCAAGTTCTCCTTTGTAAGAACTCGGCTGTATCAGTTCAAGAAATGTTTCCCATGGTATGATTGCTTCAAGCTTCTCTAAAAATTTTTTTTATTGGTTCTGGCTGCACCAAGTTCATCGTTGATTTCTGCCAGTGCCATTTGTCTTTACATGTCTCTATTATATCACGTTTTGGCGCGTTTGGCAATTGTGCGGTGTTGCCTTATATTCAATAACTGAGTATAGCGTTTATATGGCGATATATTCTCTGATTGGTAGATTGGAGAGCATATTTCTCTTTTCATGTACAATTTTGCTAAAAGCTGAAAGAAAAGATTGTGTACAATAACGCTTGAAAAGCCGCCTATTATATGATATTATATAGTTAAATATACAAGCTTTACCTTGTGTATTTTGTACAAGTCAACAAATGGATATTGTTTTCTAACTTACGAAAGGGGCGAAAATTTATGGAGTCTGCAAAAAATATGTATATTGATTGGTATCTTGCACACTCAAGCTATGATTTGGTAATAAAAAGCTGGAAGTGCC
>JAQXHO010000022.1 GCA_029007315.1 Oscillospiraceae bacterium | reverse complement strand
GAAACTTTCCTTATCAATTTAATACCCCTCTTAAAATTGATTCTGGGGCATTTTGGACTATTTCACTTCGAACAAATTATTCTTGCAATAATCCTTCAGCTTTTCAAATTCATTTTGTTTATACAAAGCTATAAGATAGCTGTCATAGGCACTGAACCTGTAAACATGACCTGTTATTCTGTACAGTTCTCTTATCAGATAGCCGTGCAAACCATTCTCCTGTGGAGTTGTCCACTCTATATTATCGGGGTGGAAATTCATTGGTATGCCAAGTTCCGCTGCGGTATAAACAACCCCTGAACCGTCCATGACATTGGCTTCCAACGCCTTATAATCTGTGGCAACACAGTTAGTTGTAAAGTCCACACAAATTGCAACCAGTCTTTCAATGGATATCGTATTTCCATTAATAAATGGAGCAATATGTCCATTTTCATTGAAACCATTGTTATTTCTTGAACCTACACCGCCTTTGCTTGCAAGCTTTCCGTTGCGTTTGTACTTTTCATATCTGCCGTTGAAATACAGTTTCAAGGAACTGCCGTTTGTCCACTCAATTTCAAAGCAGTTGATGTATCTGTGTACTTGTCCTATAGAAGAAATAACATTGTCAGTTAAATTTTTATAGGACTTTGCAGCAATCAGAGCTTGTGCGGCTCTTGCAGTGGTTGTAGTCTTTTGCAAATTCGTTGCATGATTGTCATTAAACCTTTTTATCATCATTGTTTTCTGCCTCCTTTTTGGCTCTGTTCATAATGTTGTATATGGTCGCTCTGGTGACACCTAAAATTTTAGCTGCCTCAGTAACCGTTATTTCCTTCTGTTCGATGTCTGCAAGCACTTCGCTCAGAATATTCACATCGAACTCCTTTGGCTTTCTGCCACGATAAACACCTTTCTGTTTCGCACAGGCAATACCCTCACGCTGTCTTTCAAGCAGATTCTCACGCTCAAACTGACCCAGAGCCGCTATAATATTCAGCATAAGCTTGCCCGTGGGACTGCTTGTGTCGTATTGTTCTTTGACACTGTAAAGGCGAACCTTCTTGCGGTCAAACATCTCAAATATTTTCAGCAAATCACTTACCGTTCTGCTAAGCCTCGACCAGCTTTCCACGTAAACTTCATCTCCCTCCCGAACAAACTCCAGAAGCTCGTTTAATTTTTCTCTGCTCATATCCTTGCCACTCTGTTTTTCCTGAAAAACTCTTTCAATTTCATAAGGCTTTAAAAGTTCAAGCTGTCGGTCAAGGTTCTGCTCCTGTGTGGAAACTCTAACATACGCTATTTTCACATTCTCACCGCCTTTCTTTTTATATTGTAAAATTTGACTATACCCATATTAAACAAATCAAATTTTCAAAAATCTGTTTAATTTGAATGGTAACCGCCATATTTTTGACGGCTATTTTTATATATCAAATTTATATCTTTCCTTATTTAATAGGCACTTTTTCAGGTAGAAAACAAAAAACGGCAGAACCAAAATTCTGCCGCAAAATTATATATAATTGAAAAGTTATCCTCTAAATCGACAAGATACTTCTCAAAAATCCTTGACTTTTGAGAAGATATCGGTTACAATTAAAATACATCTTGCAAATATAAGCTTATTTTGAAAGATGCTTTATGAATTATGAGGTGATAAAAGTGGGTAAAAAAACATTATATAAACTATTCTATGCAGACCCGTCGGCTTTTAACGCTGAATATGATAAACGTTTTAACGATGAAAACACAATTCATCTTGATATAAAAATTGGAGAACACTCTGCATTTGTCTGTGAGTCTGCTGAAATATTCAAACTTATTATTTCTATTGAACGCACGAATAATTCAATCAATCGGATTTGCAGTAATCTTCCTGGAATCGCTTTATCACAATTCCAACAGCGCTGTCTGATTGATGAAATCGTGCTGACAAACAATATTGAGGGAGTTCATAGCACACGAAAGGAAATCAGCGAAATCTTACAGGACTTATCAAAAAACAATAAACGTGAAAGGTTTGTGGGACTGGTAAAAAAATATGTTCTGCTTATGAAAAATGAAACTCTGTCACTTCAAATCCCTGAGGATATTCGCAAGATTTATGATGATATATTCTACGAAGAAATAAAAGCGACTGACTCCGATGATCTGCCTGACGGACAGATTTTCCGTAAAAGTGATGTTGGCGTTTATTCTCCAACAGGTAAAAAAATCCATGATGGACTTTTTCCCGAATCAAAAATTATATCTGTTATGAAAAAATCTCTTGATTTTCTGAATAACAGTAATTATGATTTTTTGTTACGAATAGCAGTATTTCATTATTTATTCGGATATATTCATCCGTTTTATGACGGCAATGGACGTACCAGCCGTTTTATCAGTAGTTATTTACTATCCCAGGGCCTTAATAAACTGATTGGTTATCGCATTTCTTTTACGATAAAAGAAAATATTAACAAGTACTATGAAGCCTTTAAAATATGCAATCATTATAGTAACAGAGGTGATTTGACACCATTTGCAGAAATGTTTCTGCAAATGGTGGATATTTCTATGAAGCAGCTCTATCAGGCTTTAGCAGAACGTTCAGAAAAACTTATACATTATGTAAATCTGATAACACAGCTGCCAAATGCAGATGATGAAAGTATGTGCAGAATATATGACTATCTGATTCAGGCAGCACTGTTTTCCAATATCGGAATTTCTCAGAAAGAGCTTGAATATGAAATGGGATTATCATATAATACTGTTCGTTCAAGACTGAAACGCATTCCCGAAGAACTGCTGATAACCAATAAGCAACGAAATCGTTCCTTTTATTTGCTTCACCTTAAATCGGTTGATGAATTATTAAAATAAGGAGCTTGCCACATTGAAAGTGCAGCAAAATGCTTCTGTGTATAACCATGAGAATTATTCTTCATAAACATCCGCCAATTAATTCCGCTCAATATGAAGCAGCATCACCGTGATACTGTTTGTGATACGAAATTTTCATCATAATCCTTGTACCACATGAATGAATGCGTATTATTTGTAATACCTGAAATACGCTGTAACCAGATGTATCGGGTACGCAAATTTCTATAGCGAGTGGGAATAAAAAACACACTTTTTGAAACAGCGTAACACCGTACTTTTCTGCTTGTAACATTGCCGATTGGCAACGATTTGGCAACATTTTTGAATTGTTGAATGAATAAAAAGCTGTCTGATTCTTTGGAATCGGGCAGCTTTTTTGCTGTTCATATCAGTTTATCAAAACAGCGTTGACAACGGGAAATAAATGTGGTATAATTAAGCATAGATTAGGGAACGTTCGTTAGCCAATCTGCAATGCTATATTTTTACTGGTCAGAGGTGATATAATGAAAAGTATACAGTTGTTTGAACCATGGTTTTTCATAGCCTTCGGAGTATTTCAGCTCCACAGAATATGGGGTCTTATTGACGAACAGGCTTACATAGATTTCTGGCTGAATACCGTCGGTCAGAACAGCATGGTTTACTACTTTATAATAGGTATTCTGGAAATACTCTGCATTATGGGAATAATTACATTTTTCAGAAACATTCGCCGGAACTACAGGTGGAGAATGCTTTATTTTGCAGGTGCTGCACTGATATTAGCTGATCTGTCGGCAATTTCTGCCGGTTCTGTTATGGGAAGATTTCTGCTGTCCGCTATGTTCGGTGTTAATTATATTTGCCGCCGCAGTCTGCTTATGCTTCTTCTTGCCGCCGGAACGTTTTCGTTTATACTGGGAACAGACCTGCTTGTCAGAATATTAAGGCAATACCGAACAAAGGCTGAGAGTCAGCAGTGCAGTCAGATTTCCTTCAGATAAAAACAATAGCGGAATGACCATTTCCGGCTCTTTCACTGAAAAATAATTTTTACATTTCTCTCTGAAAAAAATTTTGCTATCTACTTGAACTTTCTGAGATTATATGTTATACTAATATTGATTGCAACGTCCCGAACTTCTTATCATACAGCAGGTTTCGGGACTTTTTTGCAATATGCCTTAATTTAAGATGATATTAAGGATTTACTGCTAAAATTGAATTGTAAAACTTTTTTCTCACGGAAGGAGAAACTATCAGATGGATATCTTCTCAATTATCACCCTTCTGGGCGGACTTGCGTTTTTCCTGTATGGAATGAAGGTAATGTCCGACGGTCTGGAAAAGTCAGCAAACGGAAAGCTTACATCAAACCTCAACAAGATCACCAAAAACCGTTTTGTAGCTATGATATTCGGCGCAGGCATGACTGTTGCAGTGCAGTCTTCTTCGGCTGTCACCGTTATGCTGGTAGGTCTTGTAAACTCAGGCCTTCTGGAATTCGGACAAACCATTGGCGTACTTATGGGTTCAAATATCGGTACTACTCTCACCGCATGGATCCTGAGCCTTGCCGGAATTGACAGCGACGTGGTATGGCTGAACCTTCTCAAGCCGAAGAATTTCGCTCCGCTTTTTGCTCTTTCCGGTATCGTTATGACAATGATAAGCAAAAAGGAAAAATTCAAGAGCCTGGGAAATGTTCTCATCGGCTTTGCCATACTCATGTTCGGTATGGAGCTTATGTCCGGCTCTATGGAACCTCTTGCTGATATGCCGGAATTTCAGAATGTCCTTACAGCATTTTCAAACCCCTTCATTGCGGTTATTATCGGCGCTGTTTTCACAGGCATTATCCAGAGTTCCGCCGCTTCTGTTGCTATCCTGCAGGCTCTGTCCCTTTCAGGCGGCCTTACCTACGGCATGGCTATTCCAATTATCATGGGTCAGAATATCGGTACCTGCGTTACAGCAATTATTTCCAGTATCGGCGTAAACCGCAATGCAAAGAAGGTTGCAGTTGTGCATCTTTCCTTCAATATTCTGGGAACACTCATCTGCCTTATTCCCTTCTGTATCGGCAACGCTCTGTTTGACTGGGCATTTACAAGCTGGGATATTACTCCCATTATGATCGCTATTGTTCACAGTATTTTCAATATACTCACTACTGCCATTCTCCTTCCCTTTGCAAAGCAGCTGGAAAAAATTGCAAACTTTGTTATTCGTGACAAGGACAAGGACGAAGTACGTGAGGTTATCCTTGATGAACGTACACTCTCTGTACCTACTGTTGCTGTAAACAAATCTTTTGACGTTACAGTTGATATGTGTATGCTGGCTAAGGACGCATTTCTGAAAGGAATCGTCCAGATGAACGGCTACACGGAAGACGGAGCTGCTGAAATTGACGAGATAGAAAAGCGTCTTGATATGCTCCAGGATCTGCTGAGTACTTATATGATGAAACTTTCCAAGATAGGCGTTTCCGAAGCAGATTCAAAGAGAATCGCAAAAATACTCCATACAATAGATGACTTTGAACGTATCGGCGACCACGCAGTGGGCATTACCAAGATAGGCAAGGAGCTTCATGATAAAAAGACTGCATTTTCGCCGGAGGCTCATAAGGAGCTGGAGAAAATTGCAGAGGCTGTAACGGAAATTCTGAATATTACTGCGGAATGCTTCCGTACAGGTGATTTAAGGCTTGCAGGATATGTTGAACCTCTTGACCAGGTAATTGACAATCTTATCCTTACAGCTAAAAGGTCCCACATTATTCGTCTTCAGCACGGCGTATGCACAAAGGAACTGGGCTTTGCCCTAAGCGATGTACTTACAAGCTTTGAACGTACAGCAGACCACTGCTCAAATGTTGCCGTGGCTGTTATTGAAGCACAGAACGGTACATTTGATACCCATGAATATCTCCATTACATCAAACACAAGAACAATGAAAGCTTTATGGAGAAATATGACGAGTATCTGGAAAAATTCTCTCTTTAAAAATAGGCTGCCGCAGATTCCGTGTCTGCGGCAGTTTTTGTATGCCGCAGTAAAGCGCTGTTATTAAATTCATACAAACAATTACTGTTTATCATTGTATAATGTATAGATTTGTTCCGGATTGTGTTGATGTTATTCTGCGTTTTATGATATAATAATGCTGAAAGATTCAAGAATAAAACCTCTCCACCGTCTTCGACGGTTCCCCTCAGCCTCGCACAAGAGGAAAGGTGCTTGACACAATCGCCCTAAAGATGGCGACCGTCCTTTCAGGAGAGGCAAAAAGGAAGAAAGAATTAAAACTATTATCAACTATTTGTAAAGGAGCTTTTTTATGAATATTCCGGAAATTATTTCAAAGCTTACTCTTGAAGAAAAAGCAGGACTTTGCTCCGGCGCAGACTTCTGGCATACCAAGGCTGTGGAAAGGCTGGGCATTCCTTCTATAATGGTAAGCGACGGCCCTCACGGACTTCGCAAGCAGGAGGAAACAACCGATAATTTAGGCATAAACGAAAGCATAAAGGCGGTTTGCTTCCCGGCAGGCTGTGCCACCGCTTCATCCTTCGACAGAGAGCTTATACGACGTATGGGCGAAGCTATCGGCAATGAATGCCAGGCTGAGGATATTGCTGTAATACTGGGACCGGCTGTGAATATCAAGCGTTCACCTCTCTGCGGACGAAATTTTGAATATTTCTCCGAAGATCCTCTTGTTGCCGGCGAAATGGCCGCTGCATTCATACAGGGCGTTCAGAGCAGAAACATCGGCACCAGCATAAAGCATTTCTACGCAAACAGCCAGGAACATCGCCGCATGAGCAGCAGCAGTAATATTGATAAGCGTACTGCCCGTGAGATATACATGACTGCCTTTGAAAAGGCTGTTAAAGAAGCCAGACCCTGGACTGTTATGTGTTCCTACAACAAAATAAACGGCACTTATGCGGCAGACGACAAAAACGCCCTTACCGATATTCTCAGAGGAGAATGGGGCTTTGACGGTTTTGTAATGAGCGACTGGGGCGCAGTCAGCGACAGATGCACATCTCTTGAAGCAGGCACCGACCTTGAAATGCCCTCCAGCTTCGGATTCCGTGACAGGCAGATAGCCGACGCTGTACGTGAAGGCAGGCTTCCGGAAAAGATTCTGGATAATGCCGTGGAAAGAATCCTCACTATCGCAGAACGTTACATAAATAACCGTGATGAAAAGGCTGTTTTTGACCTTGAAGCAGACCATGAGCTTGCAAGAAAAATTGCCTCTGAATGTATGGTTCTTCTTAAAAATGAGGACTGCATTCTTCCGCTTGACAAAAAAGCAGATGTTGCATTTATCGGCGCATTTGCTGAAAATCCACGGTTCCAGGGCGGCGGAAGTTCCCATATAAACGCATGGAAAACAGAATCTGCCCTCTCCTATGCGGCTGAAAAAGGTCTGAATGTATCCTACTGCCAGGGTTATGACCCGCTGGAAAATGAATCCGACCCGGCGCTTATTGCAGAAGCCGTTTCACTTGCTGAAAAATCCGGCGCTGTTGTTATTTTTGCAGGACTTCCGGACTCATTTGAATCGGAGGGCTTCGACAGAAGTCACATGAGAATGCCTGACTGCCAGAATGAGCTTATTGAAGCAGTCGCAAAAGCCAATCCCAATACCATAGTTGTTCTCCACAACGGTTCTCCTGTGGAAATGCCCTGGGTTTCAAAGGTAAAGGGCATTCTGGAAGCATATCTGGGCGGTCAGGCTGTAGGCGGTGCCGCTGTGGATATTCTCTTCGGAGATGTAAACCCAAGCGGTCATCTTGCTGAGACTTTCCCGGTTAAACTTGAGGACAACCCTTCCTTCCTGTCATTCCCGGGTGAAGGAAATACCGCAGAATACAGAGAGGGCGTATTCGTGGGATACCGCTACTACTCCGCTAAAAAGATGCCTGTTCTGTTTCCCTTCGGCCATGGCCTCAGCTATACAACATTTGAAATTTCCGGAATCACTGCTGATTCTTCCGTATATACTGATAAGGATAAGGTCAGTGTTTCCCTCTCTGTTAAAAACACAGGAAGCAGAAGCGGCAAGGCTGTGATCCAGCTTTATGTTATGCCGGAAACTAAATGCGAATTTGTGATTCGTCCGCCTATGGAGCTGAAAGCCTTCGATAAGATTTACCTGGAACCAGGTGAAACAAAGCAGGTTTCCTTTACCCTGGACAGACGTGCCTTTGCTTATTACGACGCTGAAGCGGAAGACTGGCAGGTTCCCACAGGTTATTATACTCTGGCAGCAGGTCTTTCCTCTGCTGAACTTACAGCTAAAACCACCATTCACATTGAAGGCAGAAACTTTATTCCAAAAGAGATAACTCCCGATACCCTTTTCGGTGATATCCTCAGAATAAACGGCGCTATGGATATTATCAAACCATATCTGAAAGCATTCGGTCTTGATGCAGGCACTTCTGATGACGGCGCTATGGGCGGCGGAACCGCTGAAATGATAGATTCCATGATGAAATATATGCCCGTTCGCAATCTGCTGCCCTTCGGCGGCGGTGATGTAGACTGCAGCGACTGCCTGGAGCTTATTGAAAAGCTCAGGGATCTTCTGGAAAAGCAATAATTTTCAGTGTGCATTTTCAACAAATTGTTGAAAACATGGTTGAATTCATGTTGGAGATATGTTATAATGAAAGCATAAAATCATTAAAAGGAGGCTTTCTTATGAATAAACATCTTCGAATATTAGCTATAACTGTTACAGGCTGTATTCTGGCAGGCACAGCAGCTTCTCCACTGGCAGCGGCAGCAGAAACACTCATGCCGGAGTATATTCCCACAGAGGAATTTTCAATACTTCCGGAAGACACATCTTCATGGACCGGTCTTACCTATTTTGATTTCACCATAACAGAAAATACCCGTATAAATTTAACAGTTGAATGTGATAATCCGGATGTTCAGCTGACTTTCGGACTTCACGGCGAAGAACCCTCCGCTGACTTCGATTGGCGTAACACGGAGTCTTTGCAATATCACATAAAGCAAATGAAGACAACCGAAAGCAATGAAACCTCCGATATCTACTATGTACTTGAAAAAGGACGCTATTACTTCTGGATCGAGGGTCTGGATAGTGACGGCTGGGATGAGCCCATAACAGGAAATGTTGCTTTTACCGGCAGGGCTGTCAATGTAAATGTGCCTTTTAAAGAAAATACCTCCAGAGAAACAGCCGCACCTATTGAAACAGGCGTTCACTACAAGTCTATGATAACAGGTGATCTTTCACATACGGATATAATAGCCGGTGCGTTATCAGACCAGTGGTTTGAATTCAGTGCAACTGAGGACGGAATATACTATTTCCTTGGTGATCTTAAATTTGCAGCTGATATTGAAGACACCTCAAACGTAATCTATGTATACAAAGACGGCGACGCCTTTTCTGATTTTGTTATAAATCTGGAAACGCCCGTCACCACCGAAAAAAATGGCAGAACAATTACTCCCATGGAGCTTGCGGCAGGCAAATATAAGATAATGGTTAATCGAGGCGTACTGAATGACGGAGGAATAGGCTATGATTTCGGCATTTATAAATTCACAAAGGGCGACGCTGATCTGGACGGCAGTATAGGCATTGGCGATGCAGCGGCAGTTCTTGGCTATTATGCCCGGAAAACAGCAGGTATAGACACGACTCTTACAGACAGCCAGGACCCGTATACTGAGCTTATGGCATGGCTTCAGGGCGACGCTTCACGCTATAACTGGACCACACTCTTCACAATTGAGAAGGACGATGTGCTTGACATAAGCGACGCCGCCGCTATACTTAAATATTATGCGGATTCAGCCTGCGGCGCAGAGCCGGAATGGAACTGACAGATGTGAAACTATTGCTGCTGTGAACATTATATTGCTGTAATATGTATTCAAAGTAAAAAATCCATTATTTCGCATCATCATTTGACAAAATGCAAATTGTCTGGTACAATAGAATGACAGACATATACAGATAAAAAGATACAGCACCTGAAAAAACACAGAGGCTGTTTAGGAGGATTTGTGTCCATGGCAGCGGAATCAGTTACCAAAGCTAAAAATCTAACAGAAGAGATGATAACGGAAGTTACCCTTTCTTCAATGAAAATAAATCCCAATGGTGAAACCAATTATCCAATACTGGAATTTGATAAAAGAGCACTTGATCTTCTTTCAAGCGGAGTACATGAAACCCTGAAACACAGCAAGGTCAAAGTCGGCGGCAGCAAGGGTTACCTTTTTTTTAAAAGACTTGCAGATATTATCCTGTCATTTACAGCGCTGGTGATCCTGCTTATTCCTATGGCGATTATTGCACTTATTGTTTTTTTGCAGGACGGCGGAAATCCGTTTTTTTCACAGGCACGGCTTACGAAGGACGGAAAGGTATTCCATATGTACAAATTCCGTTCAATGTGCATGGACGCTGAGGAAAAATTTGCCCAGATCCAGAGGGAAAACGAAACCGACGGCATTGCATTTAAAAGTACAAATGATCCGAGAATCACAAAAATAGGCGGTTTTCTCAGAAAAACTTCTCTTGATGAGCTGCCTCAGCTCTGGAACGTACTGTGTGGAGATATGTCCATCATCGGTCCAAGACCGCCTCTTCCTCGTGAGGTTGTGCTGTATACTCCGGAGCATATGAACCGTCTGCTGGTAAAGGGCGGTCTTGCCTGCACTGCCCAGTGCGAAGGCAGAAGCGACATTGAATTTGAGAAATGGGTACAGTCGGACGTGGAATACATAGAAAACAGAAGCACATGGTTTGATATAAAGCTTGTGTTCCGTATTGCAGGAGCAGTGTTTAAGAAAAAGGGCGCAAAATAATAATAAGGCTGACGCAGATTAATGCCATGCGTCAGCCTTTTTGATATCTGTATGCCGCTGTTATTCAAACAGCGGTCTTTTTGTGCGTATGCTGTGCTGCCTTGCACTCAGCACAAGTCCCAGGGCAATGTACATACTGAGAGTTGCCGAACCTCCTGCGCTTAAAAACGGAAGCGGTATGCCAATTACAGGCATGACCTTCAACACCATGCCGATATTCATTATGCAGTGAGTCATAAGCATTGCAAATACACCCATGCAGATAAACATTCCCTGTCTGTCCGGAAGCTTTGCTCCGTCAAGAAGAATTCTTATGCATATAACAGTCAGCACCAGTACCACTGCCATTGCACCTACAAATCCCAGTGTTTCGCCTACATAGGCAAAAATAAAGTCGTTGTGCAGCTCCGGTACGCTTACATAATCCTCACCGCCGTACATACCGGCTCCGAAGAGCTTTCCCGACGCCAGCGCCGTAAGTCCCAGATCCTGCTGATATTCCAGTCCCTCCGGATCTGTTCCCGGATTGAAAAGAACCAGTATTCTGTTTTTATGGAGATCGCCAAGGACAAAGTTCCAAACTGCCCATAATGCCGCAGGTATTACCGCCATTGCCGCAAGAAGGTATATCCAGGATATTCCCGAAGCAAAAAGCATCATAGCAAACATCATTGCAAATATTATTGCCGTTCCGTAGTCGCCCTGGAGTACCACTATTCCCAGCGGAATCATGCCGTGAAGTATAAGAAGCAGCATATGCAGAGGACGGTTCATATTTGCCTCGTCCTTTGAAAGATGAAGGGAAAATGTAAGTATGAATACTATCTTCAGAAACTCAGAAGGCTGTATGCTCACAAATCCCAGATTAAGCCATGCCTGGTCGTCTGCACCTTCACGCTGATAGCCAAGAGAGGTGAAGGTAAGCATTATCAGAATAAGAATCACGGGCGTATAGATGTACCACAGCTTTGCAAGCTTGTGAAAATCAATAGCCGCAATTACAAGCATTGCTGTAAAGCCTATGCAGACAGCCACAGCCTGTGTTATACTGTCATCAAAACCTATGTCAAGTACCCCGTTTGCCTGTATGGAATGAAGCAGCACCACGCTCAGCACCGAGCAAAGCACTGCACCTAAAATCATCAGCTTATCAAGCTGCCTGTAATATTCGGACAGCTTCTCACGCAGCTCCTTCATTGTTGTTCCTTTCTGTTATCTTTGTTCTTTTTATTTCTTTTCAGCGTTATGTTTCCAGCTAAGACTTCCGTACTGTATCGCAGCGGCGGCATGACTTCTCTCTATTATCTCAGAGCCTGCCATATCAGCTATTGTTCTTGCCACTTTCAGTATCCTGTCATAGGAACGTGCGCTCAGTCCCAGTCTGTCAAAGGCATTCTGTATAACCTGCTTTGCCTCATCACTTACAGGACAGTATTCCTGCAGATGACCTGCCGGTATCCGGGAATTGCAGGTTATATCTGTACCTCTGAATCTCTCCTGCTGTATTTCCCGTGCAGTCTGGACCCTTTTGCGTATTTCCTCAGAGGATTCCGGAATTTTTGTATCGGAAAGCTCCTCAAAAAGCACCGGCTCGACTTCAAGGTGAATATCGAATCTTTCCAGAAGCGGTCCGGATATTCTTGAAAGATAATGCTGCACCTGTCCCGGTGAACAGCTGCATTTCCGCTTCGGGTGGCCGTAATATCCGCAGGGACAGGGATTCATTGCGCCTACCAGCATAAAATGGCAGGGATATGTAACCGTTCCGGAAGCTCTTGTTATTGTTACTATGTGATCCTCCAGAGGCTGACGCATTATATCAAGAGTCCTGCGGTCAAATTCCGCCAGTTCGTCAAGGAAAAGAAGACCGTTGTGGGCAAGGGATATTTCTCCCGGCTGAGGTATGCTTCCTCCGCCTACAAGTCCTACTCCGGATATGGTATGATGCGGCGAACGGAAGGGACGTTTTCTCACAAGCGGAGAACTGGGACTGAGCATTCCGGAAATGGAATATACATTCGTGGTTTCCAGAGCTTCCTCCATGGTCATTTCCGGCAATATTGACGGCAGACGTTTTGCAAGCATACTTTTTCCGCTTCCCGGAGGCCCCACCATAAGCACATTATGGCCGCCTGCCGCTGCAATTTCAAGAGCCTTCTTTACCATTCTCTGACCACGAACATCAGAAAAATCAAGCTGATCTGCATTTTCAGCATCTCTATTTTCAGTAAACACCGCCCTGTCAAGAAGCCTGTTGCCTGTAAGATGATCAAGCAGAGCCGTTACATTCGGGACACCGTAAACCGTTACATCTTCAATGGCAGCTGCTTCCGAGGCATTGCCGGCAGGTACATAAAGCTCCTTTACGCCAAGGCTTCTTGCAAGAATAGTCATAGGCAGTACGCCGTTTATGCTTCTGACCTCACCGCTTAACGACACTTCACCGATAAAGCATTTGCCTTCTGTCGGAACATCAATGCACTCAAGGGCTTTCATCACAGCGATGAAAATTGCCAGGTCGTGTATGGTGCCGCTTTTCTTCACATCAGCAGGAGCGAGATTTACAACGATTCTTCTGGAAGGAAGGGATACATTCACGGAATAAAGGGCTGAACGAATCCTTTCCCTGCTTTCACGAACAGAGGCGTCGGGAAGGCCAACGATATCGAAGCGGGGCATACCCTTGCTTACGTCAACCTCCACATCCACCGGAAAGGCATTCAGTCCGAAAAGGCCCAGACTGTTTATTTTGCTGAACAATACACTCACCTGCTCTTTCAACCGAAGTACAATACAATTCAATTATAGCACACAGCACAAAAAAAAGCAATCAGAAATAAAAGTTTTTTGGTCCAGTACCCCAAGGGCACTTCCGTTGGGCGCATTTTCAAAAATGCTGGCGCAGGGTCTGGGACGAGGAGTCCCAGGCGAATGCAGAGCATTCGCAGACTAAAAAGAACGAGCGTTTAAATCTAAGAGAATCAACAAAATTTCGCATTAAAAAAAGCCTTACCATACAGTCAAGCAAAAAAACGGAGAGCCTTGCAAACCATACAGTAAAAGCCACAAATGCGAAATTTTCAAACCCAGCAAAAAGCGGAACGAAGTGACAATTTTTTGCGGACGGCTGAGTAACTCAAAATTCAGAACAGCAGACTATCTACTCACAAATTTATAATCGACTTAAAGATTAAGAAAAAACCTCTCCACCACCTTCGGTGGTCCCCCTCTCCTTTCAAGAGAGGCTGTTTCAGGTGAATTTGTGCATTTTTAAATAAAAAAGCAAAACCGCAGCCGTGAAGACTGCGGTTTTTATAAAATTACACAAAGTACAAAAAATACGCTTGACAATGGAATGAAAATATTGTATAATAGTACAATGTATCGTAATGCGTATTTTGCATTTATCTTGCAAAATAGTATACCACATTCCATTCCCATCTGTCAAGTGTTTTTATGATTTTTTTGAAAAAGAAAGTTAAACGCACCTGATGACAACGTCTATAATCTTTGACGAGAACGAAGGAGGTTTTTTCGCCTATGGTGAATGTTACGCCAAAGCAGCTTGGAAAAAATGTCAGAATGAATTTCGGTAAGATCAACGAAGTTCTTGATATGCCCAATCTGATCGAAGTACAGATCAACTCTTACAACTGGTTCCGTGAAGTGGGTCTGCGTGATGTATTTCAGGAGTTTTCCTCAATCACCGACTATAACGGCAATCTTGTTCTGAATTTTATCGACTACAAATTCGACGATAAGCCTAAATACACAATTCCCGAGTGCAAGGAACGTGATGTTACCTACGCCGCTCCGCTGCGTGTAACCGCTACACTCTGGAACAAGGAAACCGGCGAAGTCAAGGAAAGCGAAGTCTTCATGGGCGATTTCCCGCTTATGACTGACAGCGGTACCTTCGTTATCAACGGCGCAGAACGTGTTATCGTTTCTCAGCTGGTTCGTTCTCCGGGTGCATATTATTCCTCTGAAAAAGACCGCACCGGTAAGGATCTGTTCAAAACCCAGATAATCCCGAACCGTGGTGCATGGCTTGAATATGAAATGGACTCCAACGATGTTGTGTATGTCCGTATTGATAAAAACCGCAAGATCCCGATCACAACATTTATCCGTGCTATCGGTCTTGGCAGCAATGAGGAAATCTTTGAAATGTTCGGCGAAGACGAGCGTCTGTCACAGACTATCATCCAGAAGGACGTTACAAAGAACTGCGAAGAAGCTCTCATTGACCTCTATAAGAAGCTCCGTCCCGGTGAACCGCCTACAGTGGAAAGTTCACAGACACACCTTAACAACCTCTTCTTCGACGCTAAGCGCTATGACCTGTGTCAGTTCGGACGCTATAAGTACAACAAGAAGCTGGGCATTGCAGGACGTCTGGCAGGCCATGAGCTTTCAAAGCCTGTGGCTGACCCCATGACCGGCGAGATCCTCTTCGAAGCCGGCACTGTTCTGACATACGATCAGGCAATGAAGATCCAGAATGCAGGCGTAAGAGAGGCATTCCTCAACGTTGAATGCAAGGAATACTATACAAACGAAAACGGCGAAAATGCCATTCATTTCGTTGAGCGTGAAGTAA
Organism: Oscillospiraceae bacterium; assembly: GCA_029007315.1. GTDB lineage: Bacteria > Bacillota > Clostridia > Oscillospirales > Ruminococcaceae > Ruminococcus_C. The sequence continues at coordinate 809 of JAQXHO010000022.1, read as the reverse complement.
AGGTGCTGGGCAACCGCATGGTTGATATCTCCGGCTACGTTTCCTTTGACGCAGCAGAGCTGGGAATTCGTGAGCTGGTTTCCTATCCGGTTCTCTGTGAGATACTGGAAAGCTCCGCTGATGAAGATGATATCAAGGACGCTGTTAAAAAGCGCAGGGACGAGCTTGTTCCCAAGCATATCATTCTTGACGATATCTACGCTTCCATCAGCTATTTCCTGAACCTCTGCGAAGGCATCGGTACTCAGGACGATATCGACCACCTGGGCAACCGCCGTATCCGTTCTGTAGGCGAACTGCTCCAGAATCAGTTCAGAATCGGCTTTACACGTATGGAACGTGTTATCCGTGAGAGAATGAACATTCAGGCTCAGGATATGGACGTTATCACTCCCCAGGCTCTTATTAATATCAGACCTATTACCGCAGCTATAAAGGAATTCTTCGGTTCATCACCCCTGTCACAGTTCATGGATCAGAACAATCCTCTGGCTGAGCTTACCCATAAGCGCCGTCTGTCTGCGCTGGGTCCCGGCGGTCTGTCCCGTGACAGAGCCGGATTCGAGGTTCGTGACGTACACTACAGCCACTACGGCAGAATGTGTCCTATCGAAACTCCTGAAGGTCCTAACATCGGACTTATCTCCTATCTGGCAACATTTGCACGTATCAATGAATACGGCTTTATCGAAGCTCCTTACCGCAGAGTTGACAAGGCAACAGGCGTTGTAACAGACGAGGTTGTTTACATGACTGCTGACGTTGAGGATAACTATATAGTAGCTCAGGCGAATGAACCTCTCACAGAG
>JAQXHO010000021.1 GCA_029007315.1 Oscillospiraceae bacterium | reverse complement strand
AGATTATGCGACATGACCTGGGTTGAACAGGCATACAACATCTGCTTTTTAGGACCTCCGGGGATAGGCAAGACGCACCTTGCGACCGCTCTTGCCGTCAAAGCTCTTGACATGGGTTATTCCGTGGTTTTCACGACTCTTTACAGGCTTATTCATCACTGCGAAATTATTTCCATGTCAGGCGATTTTTATCGCCTCTCTCACAGTAAATCTATCACCCGTTCACTTGTACATTTTCTGGCAAATTGTTGTATGTTTTACTTGACTTTTTACAACAATACATAATAATGAAATTTGAAAGGAAAATCAATATGGAAAGATATCTTGACAGTACTCTCAGCGCAGAAGAAAGAGCAATTGCGCTGACAGATGCAATGACGGTGGAGGAACAGGCTTCTCAGCTCAGATATGACGCTCCTGCTGTAAAAAGGCTGGGTATACCTGCATACAATTGGTGGAACGAGGGACTTCACGGTCTGGCACGTTCCGGTACAGCCACAATGTTTCCTCAAGCTATCGGTCTGGCGGCTATGTTTGATACGGAACTGATCCGGAAAGCTGCGGAGATAACTGCTGAGGAAGCCCGCGCAAAGTACAATGTGTATTCAAAGTACGGTGACAGGGACATTTACAAGGGTCTGACTCTATGGGCACCCAATATAAATATTTTCCGTGACCCTCGCTGGGGCAGAGGTCATGAAACCTACGGAGAAGATCCATATCTGACAGCTGAAAACGGAAAAGCCTTTGTAAAAGCTCTTCAAGGCGATGGAAAAATATTGAAAACTGCTGCCTGTGCCAAGCATTTTGCTGTACACAGCGGTCCGGAAGAGATGCGTCACGAATTTAATGCCGAAGTTTCAAAAAAGGACATTGAAGAAACATATCTTCCTGCATTTGAAGCACTCGTCAGAGAAGCTCACGTTGAGAGCGTAATGGGTGCATATAACCGTGTAAACGGTGAAGCTTCCTGCGCAAGCGATTTCCTTATGTCAAAGCTTAAGGAATGGGGCTTTGACGGATACTTTGTTTCTGACTGCTGGGCAATACGTGATTTCCACGAGCATCACGGTCTTACATACGGTCCGGTGGAATCTGCGGCACTTGCCATAAAGTCAGGCTGTGATGTAAACTGCGGCTGCACCTATGTTTATCTCCTTTCCGCACTTAACAAGGGTCTTATCACAAAGGAGCATATCCGCAACGCCTGCATACATCTTATGAGAACAAGAATAAGGCTTGGTATGTTTGATGATAAAACAGAATACGATGATATACCTTATACCGTTGTTGCCTGCAATGAACACAAGGCAGTTTCGCTTAAATGTGCGGAGAATTCCATGGTACTGCTGAAAAATAACGGCATACTTCCGCTTGATGAAAAAAAGCTTAAAACAATTGCAGTCATCGGTCCCAACAGCGACAGCAGATCCGCTCTGGAGGGCAACTATAACGGTACTGCGGATAAATATGTTACATTCCTTGAGGGTATAAGAGAGAGATTTGACGGCAGGGTCATTTATGCCGAGGGCTGTCATCTTTATAAGGACAGAACCTCACGTCTTACCCAGGCAGGCGACAGATATTCCGAGGCTCTTGCTGCTGCGGACTGTGCAGATCTTGTTATACTTTGCGTCGGACTTGACTCCACCATTGAAGGCGAAGAAGGCGATACTGGCAATGAATTTTCTTCGGGTGATAAAAATGATCTGCGTCTGCCAGAAAGTCAGCGTATCCTTATAGACAAGATGATGCAGACAGGCAAGCCGGTTGTAATTGTTTGCGCCGCCGGAAGTTCAATAAATACAGAATGTGAACCGGACGCTCTTATTCATGCATGGTATCCTGGCTCAGAAGGCGGCACTGCACTTGCAGAGATACTTTTCGGCGATGTTTCTCCTTCCGGAAAACTGCCTGTTACATTCTACGAGAATTCCGATCTCCTTCCGGAATTCACCGATTATTCCATGAAGAACCGCACATACCGTTATGCGGAAAATAATGTGCTGTACCCCTTCGGATATGGTCTTACTTACGGAAAAATTGTCTGCACATCGATTGAATACAAGGACGGAAAGGCTGTTGTTACAGCGGAAAATATGGGCAACAGAACTGTACAAGACGTTATTCAGCTTTATATAAAGGACTACTGCGAAAACGCTGTACCTAACGCAAGTCTATGCGGATTTAAGAGAATAAGTCTGGCATCAGGCAGCAGGATATCTGTGGAAATTCCCGTATCTGATAGGGCGTTTACCGCAGTTGATGTAAATGGTGAGCGCAGACGCTTCGGCAGCAGATTTACATTATACGCAGGCACACATCAGCCTGATGAACTCAGTGAAAAACTAAGCGGCACCAAGTGCGTCAGCACGGAAATAAATTTTTAATATTGATTCAGGGCAATACCGCACAAAGGCTGTGGGGTATTGCCCTAACATTACCTGTAGTTATGCAAAAAAGACAGATACCTCTC
>JAQXHO010000020.1 GCA_029007315.1 Oscillospiraceae bacterium | reverse complement strand
TCAACGTCATATCCGCCGCTTTTCGCCCACTTTATAAGATATTCGTCGATTTTCTTTCCAAGTTCCTCTGTGCCCTCCATTGCGATAAGGCCAAGAGGCGCAACGCTTGTACCGGGATTAAAAAGAATGTCTGTCGCTGTTGATGATGTAACCATGAATTTTCTCCTTCCATCCGGATATCCGGACTTTTAAACATTAAGCTTATATTTTACTTGCAGAACTTCTCGATATACTGATCAATATCGTTTGCAATAATTTCCTTTGCTGTTGCTGCGTCCTGAATCTCATTTACAGCAGTTGTCTTATGCTCAAGTTCCTTATACACCTTGAAGAAATGAACCATTTCCTCAAAAATGTGACGGGGCAGCTCGTCAATGTTTACATAGGAATTATAAGTAGGATCGTTGCACGGGATTGCTATGATCTTATCATCGTGTCTGCCGTTATCGATCATTCTGATAACGCCGATAGGATAACAGCGGACCAGAGTCATTGGCAGAAGGGTTTCAGAACAAAGCACAAGAACGTCCAGCGGGTCACCGTCATCGGCATATGTTCTCGGAATAAAGCCGTAATTTGCCGGATAATGAGTGGATGTATAAAGAATACGGTCCATTTCCAGAATACCGGTTTCCTTGTTAAGCTCATATTTGATCTTGCTGTTCTTCGGTATTTCAATTACAGCCATAAACTCTTCCACTGTTATACGCTTAGGGTTGATATCATGCCAGATGTTGCTCATAGGTTTTCATCTCCCATTAATTTATCATTTAACGCCCGTACTTATAATTTATAATTCGGGATTTTACATGGATTATACTTTAAGTATAACATTTTTTTATTATTTGTCAAGAGCTATCATCTTTTTTTCACAGCCGATACAAATTCCGTCTAAATTCAGTTACGGGGATTGACGGAATTATAAATATGTGGTAAAATTACTTATAAAATATAAATATAAGAAAGGATCTTTTCTATGGACTTTATCGAAATCATCAAATCCATCATTCTCGGCATAGTTGAGGGCATCACAGAATGGCTGCCTGTAAGCAGCACCGGTCATCTTATTCTTGTTGATGAATTCCTTCATCTCAACATGACAGATGATTTTAAGGAAATGTTTGACGTTGTAATTCAGCTGGGAGCAATTATGGCAGTTGTGGTTATCTACTGGAAGCAGCTGTTCCCGGTAAATATGAAAAATAACCCGAAGCCTTTGTCACACAGCGGAATAGGAGCTTACCTTCGCCGTGACATTCTCAGTATGTGGGGCAAGGTTATTGCCGCCTGCATTCCTGCGGCAGTTGTAGGTCTGCTCTTTGATGATGTGCTTAACGAGCTTTTCTATAATGCCACCACCGTTGCAATTGCACTTATCGTTGTAGGTATCGCATTTATTTTTATTGAAAAATGGAACAAAAACCGTACTGCAAGTATAAATTCCATAGATGAAATGAATTATAAAACAGTACTGCTTATAGGCGCATTTCAGCTGATTGCGGCAGTATTCCCGGGTACATCACGTTCCGGAGCGACGATTATAGGCGCACTGCTTCTTGGAGTATCAAGAAAATCAGCCGCTGAATTCACATTCTTCCTTGCTGTTCCGGTTATGGCAGGTGCAAGTCTTCTCAAGCTTGTAAAGCATGGCTTTGCATTTACAGGTCTGGAGCTTGCGGTACTTATTGTCGGTATGCTCACTGCATTTATCGTATCCATGCTTATTATCAGATTCCTTATGCAGTATATCCGCAAGCATGATTTTACTGTTTTCGGATGGTACAGAATAATTCTGGGCATACTTGTACTTGTCTGCGGATTTACAGGCGTTATCGGCTGATTAATAGACCTGCCTTTGCAGGTCTTGAATGTTAAGGAGCATATGTATGAAACCATGTTTGATCGTTGTAGATTTTCAGAATGATTTTATTGACGGTTCTCTGGGATTCGAAAAGGCGTCACAGCTTAAATCTCTTATTGCAGAGAAAATCGGAAATTACCGCAGTGCAGGCGGTGACATTATTTTCACATTTGATACTCATGATGAAGATTATTTAAGCACACAGGAAGGCAGAAACCTGCCTGTCATGCACTGCATTAAGGGTACAGAAGGTCATTGCCTGTCCTCTGAAATTGAAGCTTTGCGGCTGCCACATGATATCTGCTTTGAAAAATGTACGTTTGGTTCAGATAAGCTTTTTGATTATCTCAGAAAAAATCCATACAGCAGCATTGAACTTTGCGGGCTGGTTTCAAATATCTGTGTTCTTTCAAATGCAGTCATATGCAAAACAGCACAGCCGGAAACTCCCGTTTCAGTTGATGTCCGCTGCACAGCAAGCTTTGACGAATCACTTAACAAAGCTGCTCTTTCAGTAATGGAGGGCATACAGATAAAACTAACAGGAACGGAGGATAAGGCATATGAAACGTGAAAATCCTGCAATGCTCTGCGATTTCTATGAATTTACAATGGCAAACGGCTATTTCAGAAACGGTTTTTACAAAAGAAAGCTCTGTTTTGACCTTTTTTTCAGAAATGTTCCCGACGGCGGCGGATTTGCCATAGCAGCAGGTCTTAGCCAGGCTATCGAATATATAAAGGAACTTCATTTTGATGAGGAAGATATTGAGTATCTGAGAAGCAAGAATGTATTTGATGAAGATTTCCTTGAATATCTGCGTACATTCCGTTTTACAGGAGATATATGGGCAGTTCCAGAGGGTACTCCTGTTTTCCCGAATGAACCAATCATGACAATAATTGCCCCTGCAATTGAGGCGCAGCTTGTTGAAACATATCTGCTGCTTCTCATAAATCACCAGTCCCTTATTGCAACAAAGGCAAACCGCATCGTCCGTGCCGCTGAAGGGAGAACTGTGCTGGAGCTTGGCTCAAGAAGAGCTCATGGTTCATCGGGAGCAGTAACCGGTGCCCGTGCAGCATATATAGGCGGCTGTCATGGAACAGCCTGCGTTCTTACAGACCAGCTTTACGGCGTTCCTGCGGCAGGTACAATGGCACATTCATGGGTTCAGTCATTTGACAGCGAATATGAAGCCTTCAGAACCTTCTGCGAAATATATCCGGACAATGCCGTTCTCCTTGTTGACACATACAACACTCTGAAGAGCGGAATTTCCAATGCAATACGTGCATTCAAAGATGTTCTTCTGCCAAAGGGCATTACAAAATGTGCCATCAGACTGGATTCCGGCGATATTGCATATCTGTCAAAAAAAGCAAGGAAAATGCTAGACGAGGCAGGTCTTAAAGAGTGCAGGATCGTTGCTTCGAATTCACTTGATGAATATCTGATAAAAGACCTTTTAAGGCAGGGTGCGGAAATTGATATTTTCGGCGTTGGAGAAAGACTTATAACATCAAAAAGCGCTCCTGTATTCGGCGGCGTGTATAAACTGGTTGCTGTGCAGCATGAAGACGGAAATTTCGAGCCGAAAATCAAAATAAGCGAAAACATTGCAAAAATAACAAATCCTCATTTCAAAAAGGTTTATCGCTTCTATGATAAGGCAACCGGCAAGGCTCTGGCTGACGAGCTTTGCGTTTATGATGAAGTCATTGACGATACCAAGCCCCATACAATATTTGATCCAAATGCCGTATGGAAAACAAAAACCCTTACAGATTACACCATAAAGCCTTTGCTTGCAGAAATCTTCAAGGACGGCAGGCTTGTTTACAATGAACCGACCCTTGAAGAAACAAGACGGTACTGCCTTGAACAGGTGGATCTGCTCTGGGACGAGGTAAAGCGTTTTGAGAATCCTCATAACTACTATGTTGACCTGTCAGTAAAGCTCTGGAATATAAGGCAGAGCCTTCTGGGAGAAAAAAGAAATTCAAATATTTAAGAAAGATGTGATAGTATGCCTCTGTATGAAAAATATATACGCCGTGTTGAACCCTATGTTCCCGGCGAACAGCCGAATTTTCCGGATATGATAAAGCTTAACACCAACGAAAACCCCTATCCGCCCTCTCCTGAGGTTCAGAAAGCCATAGACAGCTGTTCTCTCAGCTCATTAAGGCTCTACCCGGATCCGACTTCTCACAAGCTTAACAAGGCTATCGCCAACCGCTATGGTCTGAAGGAGTCCCAGGTGTTTACAGGCGTCGGTTCTGATGATGTAATTGCAATGTGCTTCCTCACATTCTTTAATTCAGATAAGCCCCTGCTTTTCCCGGATATAACCTATGCCTTCTATCCTGTATGGGCAGAAATGCTGAGAATACCATATACTCTCATTCCATTGAATGATGATTTTGAAATTGTACCGGAGGACTACTGCCGTGAAAACGGCGGAATCATTTTCCCGAATCCCAATGCACCAACAGGCGCCCTGCTGCCGCTGGAATGTATCGAAAGCATTATAAAATCCAACCCGGATTCCATTATAATGGTAGACGAGGCATATATTGATTTCGGAGGTCAGTCGGCAGTTTCGCTTATTGAAAAATACGATAACCTCATTGTGGTGCAGACATTTTCAAAGTCACGTGCCCTTGCAGGAATGCGCATTGGCTATGCAATGGGCAATGAAAAACTTATAAAGGCTCTGAATGATGTAAAATATTCATTTAATTCATATACAATGAACCGCCAGGTCATTGAAGCAGGCGCCGCTGCTGTCAGGGACGAAGAATATTTCCAGAGCATTGTTAATAAAATCATTTCCACAAGAGAACGTGCGAAAAAGGAATTTACCGCTCTTGGCTTTAAGTTCAAGGATTCAATGAGCAACTTCCTGTTTGTAACACATCCGGAATGGAAAGCCAAGGATCTTTTTGAAGCATTGAAGGAAAAGCACATTTTTGTCCGCTATCTCCGTGGAAAGCGTACGGACAATTATCTTCGCATTACAATAGGCACTGATGAGGAAATGGACACGCTGTTTGAATTCCTCAGAAACTATAAAGGCTGAAAATCAAAGCTGCTGCAGAATAACTACTGCAGCAGCTTTTTTATACTAATCTCTGATCAGTTCCATGAAAAAGATTCGCCGACAGTCACTTGCTGATCAAGGGAAACGCCCGCAGGCAGGCTGTCGCCTGGCAAGGGCGTTTGACGACGAGCAGCGAGCGGATAGCGGCGAAGATTTTCATGGGTTTGATCAGAGATTAGTATTATTATTCCGCAAGCACCGCCCTTACAGTAACACGGCTTGCTCCGCTGTATGTACAGGTGAACAGGGTGATATCCCAATTTTCAGGATCCGACAGCATCGCAGCTGCATTTTTTCCGCCGATGATCTCGCTCTGAACAACGCTGTATCTGTATACAGTTCCGTTTCCGTCTGTGAATATTATCTCATCGCCGGAATCAAGCTCTGATATTCTTCCGAAATGGCACCTGTAATTATGGGCGGCAATAACCAGATTTCCCTCTTCAGCAGAGCCGGTATATCTGCATGGAGCTGCTTTAAGACCCGGATAGCTCCAGTCACTCACAACAGGCAGTTCAAGTCCCAGCTTAGGGATATACAGTATTCCCATATAAGCTATGTCATTAACATAGTAAACAACTGTTTCTGTTTGCTCTGCAGAACTATCATATTCCGCAAAAATATCGGGTTCGGCAGGTAATTCAGAAGGTATTTCTACCGTATTATCAAGATCTGGAACCATTCCATAAATTGATGTAACATTACTTTCTGCTGGAGAAACAACCGGATATGAGCTTTCTTCCTTATAATGAAGCTCCGGCATCTGTGCCTTCAGTTCTGTCAGAATTTCCGATGTCACCTTTTCCGCCTGATTGTCCTCATTCCTGTTATAGAGCAGCAGGAACAATGCCGCCAGTAATAGCATTGTTCCTGCTGTCATGAGGTATGTCCCTCGTTTTATTTTCATTATAAATCCTCACTTATTTTTTCTTATTGAGCCGCCAGCCAACAGCAAAAAGAATTATTCCTGCTGCGCCGCATACAGGCACCGGCCACCAGAGCTGTCCTGTCTGAGGCAGCTTGCCGCCGCCGTTTGCTCCTGTTGTTGATTTAGTTTCAGTGTAGGAAGTATCGGTGGAAGATGACGTGCTGTCTGTTGAAAGGGTTGTTTCGGTAACAGTATCCGATGTAGTTATACCTGTTCCGGTGTCAGATGTTTCTGTTCCCGTACCGGTATCTGAGGACGTTACAGAAGTTGTTTCTGTTGTTGTAACAGTAGTAGCAGTTTCCGTGGAGGTAGTTGTATTATAAAGAACATCACGGGAGTTAACAAGAATATACTGGGTTTCGTTATTTCTGTATACAACCTTATAATCGCCCTGGATATTAATTTCCTTAACACGCCATGAAGATGAAGCGTCGCCTGTCCAGTCATATGTCCATTCGTTCTGCTTGTTCAGTGTTACTGTTTCCACATATTCATTGTTACGGTATATCTCAACTTTAATTTCAACAGGTCTGAGCTGAATGAATGAATCGTCATACTGCCAGACTTTTCTCACACGATACATCTGGTCATCAAATGAGGGCTTTTGGCGAACAGTAAATTTAGCGTAGGCATTTACCGCCTTTCCACCGGTAATTTCCACAAACATAGCCATGGGAATATATATCCTGGAGCCAATGGAAAGTTTATCACCTGTAACAAGATAAATTCCGTCTGCCATTCCTGTAAAGGTAACATTTCCTCCTGGGTCTGAGCTTCCTTTTGCAAAAGGCTCAATGCTGTCAAGAACGGCATAATTTTCGAGAGTGTTTGCAGCGTCCTGCAGTGAAGAGGTTTCCAGGTCAGGAAGGAATACAGGATAATCTGCAAAATCACCTGTAAATTCAATTTTATTATCGGATACACGCTTACCTGCGGCAAATATTTTCCAGTTCATTCCGTAAAGCGGCTCATTATCCGACTTGCAAACAATTGTAAGGCTGCCCTTTGACGAATCTGCGTATGATACAAAGAATGCCGTGCAAAGCCATAAAACCAATGCAATTGCACACAGCACAGAGCCAGTTCGGCGGCAAATTCTGCTGCACATATCAATCTTCCTCCTTTTTTCTGTTGTTTATTTCATTGAAAATTTGTCTTGATGAATGCACCCTGCGTTTTCTTCCGCTTATGAACCATACTGCAAGAAGTCCGATGAGAAGCGGAGCGCAAATTCCGGGAACAACCAGCATAGGATCCACCTGAACAGCATCTGAAACCACCTTGATATTGTGGGGATAAACTGTTTCAATGCGCTTTGCACGTACAAGGAGTCTGTGGGAATTTATTCCATAGGGAGTACAGGTCATAAGGGTCACAAGATCTCTGTCCTGGGCAATAGCAAGTTTATCTGTTTCATGAGGGAGAACTATGTTTATTTCCTCTACTTCATAGGTAAGGATCTCATTCAGAACGGTAATTGTAAAGGTATCGCCTACATTAAGTCTGTCAAGGTCACTGAAAAGTCTTGCTGAAGGCAGACCTCTGTGCGCAGAAATAACACAGTGAGTGCCGGTTCCTCCTACAGGAAGAGATGACCCTGTCAAATGACCTGCCGCAACATTCAGCACCTCATCAGATGTGCCGTGATATATGGGCATCTGGACATTTATGGAAGGAATGGTTATGTAACCCATTATGCCGGTTCCTGAAATATTGAGGATATCATCATAGCCGGGAACAGCCTCCGGGTTTGATAACGGAGCGTATACTCCGGCAAGGGCAGTATTATATCGATGAGCTTCTGCCATTATCTCATCATAGCGGTTGTCGTCCAGTTTTTCTACGGTGGTATCGTAATTTGCAATAGCATAGCTTTGAACACGGGAATTCCACCAGTCACTGACCGAAGGATAGAGCATTACGGAGAGTCCCACAAGTAATATTATGATAAGAATTATCGTTGAAAATGATATGCGTTTTTTCCTCATGGGATCCTCCCTAATGCCTGCCGGCATTTTACTGCCGGCAGACTAAGGTCTGGCTTGCCGCTTAGCGGCTTTTCGGGTTTATGGACGTATGGAGTTTATATGAATATGACAATATCTCTTACTTATTGGACATTCTCTTCTTGGCAATCAGAAGTACGCCTGCACCTACTACCA
>JAQXHO010000019.1 GCA_029007315.1 Oscillospiraceae bacterium | reverse complement strand
TCTCAGCTCTGGTGCAGGAAAACGCTGTATAGCGGTAACGTCATCACATTTTTCCACAGCGGAAAGACAATTCCGGTTTCCGCTTTCCTACGGCGGACAAAGACCTCCTTCCGCCCAGTGGACCTGTACAGCCTCCGGTGCGGCGGTGCTTGATACTGTATCAGAGGGATCGCCCTGTATAACCGGCGGCTGCATAGGAAGGATAACGGATCTTGGCGTAACAGACGCCAACAACATGGGCGCAGCTATGGCTCCTGCTGCGGCAGATACTCTTACAAGGTGGTTTAAAGCCACCGGAAGGAAGCCTCAGGATTACGACGCAATAGTAACAGGAGATTTAGGAGAGGTCGGAGGAAGACTGTTTCTGGAAATAATGATGAAGCAGGGTTATGAAACAGGTCCCTGCTATCACGACTGCGGAGCTATGATGTTTGACAATATAAAGCAGGATACCCACGCAGGAGGTTCAGGCTGCGGATGCGGAGGAAGTCTTCTGTGCGGACATTTCCTGCCAATGGTCAGAAGAGGAGAAATAAAGCGTATGCTTTTCATGGCAACAGGCGCTCTTATGTCGCCGATGCTTGTACAGCAGGGCGAAAGCATACCCTCAATAGCTCATCTTGTGGAAATAGAAAAGAAGGAGGAGAAGGCATAATGCTTGAATATCTGTGGGCGTTTCTCATAGGCGGCGTTATATGCGCTGTGGGACAGGTGCTGATAGACTATACAAAGCTTACTCCTGCACGAATACTCACAGGATATGTAGTAGCAGGTGTGCTTTTGTCTGCACTGGGATTATATAAACCTCTTGTTGAATTTGCCGGCGGCGGAGCAACAGTTCCGCTGACAGGCTTCGGACATCTGCTGGCAGAGGGAATACGTAAATCTGTTGAGGAAAAAGGCTGGCTGGGCATATTTTCCGGAGGACTCACAGCTTCATCAGCAGGAATTACGGCTGCCATGCTTTTCGGTCTTGCGGCGGCGGCAATTTTTAAACCAAAGGATAAATAGGAGGGAACAGCATGGAAATTACACCTGAGCTTTACAGTGATATGATGAAGGCAGCAGCTCCGAAATCCAAAAGCTATGTAAATATACCTCTTGCCTTTCTGTTCGGAGGAGGAATATGCCTGCTTGGAGAGATATTTCTCAATTTGTTTGAATATTACGGACTGGAAAAGGAAGCGGCAGGATCATGGACGTCAGTGCTGCTTGTATTTATAAGCGCCCTGCTTACGGGGCTTGGCTGGTATGAAAGAATAGCAAAACACGCAGGAGCCGGTACACTGGTACCAATTACTGGCTTTGCCAACGGCGTAACCGCACCGGCAATTGAAGCAAGAACAGAAGGCTGGATACTGGGTATCGGCGCTAAAATTTTCACCATAGCAGGACCTGTTATTCTGTACGGAACAGCCGCCTCTGTGGTGTACGGCTTATTCCTTCAGCTGTATAAAATGCTGTTCGGATAGGGTCATATACAGAATGAAAAAAGGAACGGTTATCAGCCGTTCCTTTCTTTGTGCAATTTATAGTTAAAGTAAAATCAAGCGGCAAAATGGCTCTCCTGAAAGGACGGTCGCCATCTTTAGGGCGATTGTGTCGAGCACTTTTCCGCTTGTGCGAGGCTGAGCTGTCAGCGAAGCTGACTGAGAGGTTAAACGCTTAAATCTTTCAGCTCACTATAAACTTTAGGTTTTAACCTCTCCACCGCTAAAGCAGTCCCCCTCTCCTTTCAGGAGAGGCAAAAGAGGAAATTCTTTGCCAGCGTACCCTTAAGGGACGCCTTTTGATTCGCAAGGGTTTACTCATCAATCCTCAGACTCTTCAGCCTTTTCAAATTCTTCCAGAGCCTTGTCAATGTCGAAATCTTCCTCATTAACTTCAGCGTCACTCTGAACGTTATCTGAAATTTCATTGCCGGACTGCTCTTCGCTGTCCTTTCTGTGAATGCGTTCATCAACCTTGTCCATGACAGCGCTCATGCCGCTTTGAACAGACTGCTTTAATCTGGAAAACAAGGCAGAGGTTTTCTGTCCGACAGCCGGGAATCTCATTGATTTGTCCTTGTTTCCGGAACCGGCGTTATTATCGTTTTCATCTGCTGCGGCAGCTGTTTTTTCACGGAGAATAGTGTAGATAAGAGACATAAGCGGTACGCCTACAACCATTCCGATAACGCCGAACAATCCGCCGCCTACAGTAACAGCAAAGAGTATCCATATTGCAGGAAGACCCACGGAGCTGCCTACAACTCTCGGGTAAATAAGATTTCCGTCGATCTGCTGAACAACAATAATGAAAACTACAAACCAAATAGCCCTCCATGGGTCGATCATAAGATAAATGATGGCACCCGGTATAGTACCGATAATAGGACCAATGATAGGTATAATGTTGGTTACGCCCACGATAACACTTATCATAATGGCATAAGGGAAACCCAGGATAGTCATTCCGATAAAGCAGAGAAGACCCATGATAAGAGCTTCCATAAGCTGTCCGGATACAAAATTTGAGAATGTGTTGAAGGTAAGTGCGCTGTAATGTATAATGCGGTCGTAGCTTGTCTGGGAGAAGAAGGTTTTCAGAATGCGCTTAGCCTGCTTCTTGAGCCTTGAACGTCCTGCCAGAATGTATACTGAAAATACAACGCCCAGTACAATATCCGTTATTACGCCGGCAAAGCCGCTTGCCCACTTTCCGATTTTTCCCATAACGTCGGGCATATAATCCGGTATTTTGGACGCAATGGCTGAGATCTGGGAAATGATATCCTTCGAGTTGAAATTCAGCTTTTCAAGGAGATTTCCGCCCTTGTCGCCCTTGAAGAAATTCGTTATATTGTCAAGCCAGTTCTGGATATTTACAACATATGTGGAGAATTTATCTGTGAATTCCTCAATGCTGCTTATAAATGAAGGCACAACTATCCAGATAAGTCCTGTAAGTATTCCAAAGAAGAACAGATAGGACAGAAGCACCGCAACGCCTTTGCAGGGAAAACGTCTGCCCTTTGCGGCTTTTTCCAGGAAAATAGTTATCCTCACCACCGGACCGTACAGCACAAAGGTTAAGACAATTCCGATAAAAACAGGCCGCAGTATTCCCAGAATGCTGCCGATCCAGCCAAGAAGCATTTCCAGCCGCATAAGAACAAATGCTATTAAAATAAGCATTGTGCCGCTGAAAATAAGGGTCATGGCAAGAGTTTTATTTATATTGTGTTTTCTCTTCGGCATAGAAAAACGCTCCCTCCTTTAGCCTATAGTAATTTTTGCAATGTCCACTGTCTGCTTTGCGTCCTTTGCATAGAAATCCGCATTTATCTCCTTTGCATATTCCGGAGTAAGCACAGCACCGCCAACAACAGTCCTGCATTCCGGAAGACGCTCGTTCAGAAGGGCAATTGTATCCCTCATTGCGCCGAGAGTGGTGGTCATAAGGGCAGACAGTCCCACAAGGGAAACCTTATGCTCTATGGCGGCATTTACAACAGTTTCCGGAGGAACGTCCTTGCCAAGGTCAATTACCGTGTAGCCGTAATTTTCCAGAAGCACCTTCACAATGTTCTTGCCAATGTCGTGAACATCACCCTTTACCGTGGCAAGAACTATCTTTCCCTTGCTGACAGGCGTTTCCTGACTTTTTGAAAGCTTTTCCTTAATTGCAGCAAAGGCAGACTGTGCCGCACCTGCTGTCAGTATAAGCTGAGGCAGGAATATTTTGCCCTGTTCAAAGAGTACTCCCGCCTTGTCAAGGGCAGGTATGAGCATCTCATTTATAATTTCCATTGGCTCGTGGCTGTGAAGAAGCTTTTCCGTGATCTTTCCGGCTTCCTCTGCCAGTCCGTGGGCAAGGGCATAGCCAAGGTCAGGCTCTGCATTTACGTCAGCTGAAGACACAGCCTTTTTCGGAGCATTCGTGTCCGCACCGTATGCCTCAATGAATCCCACGGAATTCCTGTCATGGCAGGCAAGCACCTTGTAGGCACGTACAGCCTCAGCCATTGAAACAATATTCGGGTTCATGATAGGCAGGTCAAGTCCTGCCTGCATTGCCATGGTAATAAATGTTCTGTTGACAGCCTCACGGTTTGGAAGTCCGAAGGAAATATTCGACACGCCCAGAACTGTTTTAAGTCCCAGCTCCGTCTTTACACGGTGAAGCGCCGACAGCGTTTCCATTGCCCCTGTCTGTTCTGCGGAAACTGTAAGGGTAAGACAGTCTATATATACATCCCTCTTAGGAATGCCAATTTTTTCAGCTCTTGCAAGGATCTTTTCCGCAATGGCAAATCTGTCGTCAGCCTTCTGTGGTATGCCCTTTTCATCAAGAGTAAGTCCCACAACCGCAGCACCATACTTCTTTACAATGGGAAGAATTGCCTCCAGTGATTTTTCCTCGCCGTTTACCGAATTAACAACAGGCTTGCCGTTGTAAACCCTCAGTGCCGCCTCTAAAACCTCCGGGTCTGTTGAATCCAGCTGAAGCGGAGCGTCGCCTACAGACTGGAGAGCCTTCACAGTACGCACCATCATGTCCTTCTCATCAATTCCCGGCAGTCCTACATTCACATCAAGAATATCCGCACCTGCTTCCGTCTGCTGAAGTGCCTGGTCAAGGATATAGGAAATGTCATTTTCACGCAGAGCCTGCTGAAAACGCTTCTTTCCCGTGGGATTGATTCTCTCGCCTATCATGCGTGGTTCGGTAATTGGTACAACTGAGGTTGCAGAGCATACAGCCGCAGGAATGTCCTTTTCCTGTACAGGAGAAAGCTCCATGCTGTCAAGCTTTTCATAAGCGGCCTTCAGATGCTCCGGAGTTGTGCCGCAGCAGCCGCCGAATATCCGGACTCCAAGTTCTGCAAATTCCGACAGAGCCTCTGCAAATTCATCCGGTTCTACGGAGAAAAGTCCCGTTACAGGGTCGGGAAGACCTGCATTCGGCTTTATGATAACAGGAAGATTAGTCCACCTGCATATTTCCTTCGCAACAGGCATAAGCTCCTTCGGACCCAGTGAACAGTTGACGCCCACAGCGTCTGCACCAAGTCCCTCAAGGGTAAGCGCCATAGCTGCCGCACTGCAGCCTGTAAATGTCCTGCCGCTTTCCTCAAAGGTCATTGTAACAAGTACAGGCTTGTCACTGTTTTCCTTAGCCGCAAGAAGGGCTGCCTTCGTTTCGTAAAGGTCAGTCATTGTTTCAATTACAATAACATCAGCCTCACTGCCGGCTATCACTTCCTCACGGAAAATGTCATAAGCCTCCTCAAAGGTAAGAGTACCCAGAGGCTCCAGCAGCTGTCCTATAGGACCAATGTCAAGGGCAACCAGCGTATCTGTACCAAGAGCCGCCTTTTTTGCATTGCGGACGCCTGCGGAAATAAGCTCCGTTACGCTTTTGCCGGTTTTCTTCATTTTCAGACGGTTTGCCCCGAAGGTGTTGGCGTAAATGATGTCAGAACCTGCTTCTATATACGCCCTGTGGACTTTGATAAGCCTTTCCGGTTCTGTAATGTTGTAAAGCTCCGGTATTGCACCGGCAGGCATACCATCCTTCTGCAGCATGGTGCCCATACCTCCGTCCAGACGGATATATTTTTTCTTTTCAATAAGTTCTCTAAGCATTGCCGCAGTGAACTCCCTTTCTTCTGAACTGACAGCGGTCACGTATATTGCAGTAAGCGCAGCCCTGTCTTTTTTTTGGCAGAGGGTTGTCCGATACACCCATTATGGCTGTAACCGACTTTGTGGGTATCAGTATGGAGGAATCTGTCACAGTAAGACCAATTTTCCTCTGTGCGTCCAGCAGCGAAAGAATATCCTCCTGCAAATCAAGAGGAAGATCGCCGTAGCCCGGACTGAATCTCCATGTTGTATATTTTCCCTGAAGCTCCTTTACTATGGCAGACTCAGCTTTATTGCATATCTGCTCTATCCCTGCACTTGCCAGAGCGTCCGCAATGAGAGCGTCTGTCATGCTCCGTGCCTTTGCCCTTGAAATGAACATATCTCCCTGAGCCGAAAGAGTCGCCGCCATGAATACAGCTTCAGTACAGCCCTCTAAATGCTCTGCAATGGCATTTCCGGAAAGTCTTATTCCTCCGGCGGAAATAATGCCTTTTTCATCACGCACTACAGGAAATATCCTCCATATAAATCTGGGTGCAGCTGTTTTTATAAGCTCCTTTTCCGCTGAGTCAATACGTGCAGTAAAGCTTTCCTCCGGAACAATTTCACCGAATCCCATATACCTCAGAGCCTCAGCTCTGTCCGGACTTTCAAGGCAGAGTGATGTGTTCATCATTTGTCACCTGTTCTGATAATGCCCGAAACTGCTTCGGATATTCTTTTTGCCACGTAAGGATTGTTCATGGTGTACAGATGGATTCCGTCCACACCCTCAGCCAGCAGGTCAACTATCTGGTCTATGGCATAGGCAATGCCTGCGTCACGGAGAGCCTCCGGATTGTTTTCGTATTTCTGTATAATGCGTGTGAATTTTCTCGGCAGACTTGCACCGCACATGGAAACCATGCGTTCTATCTGCTTTCTGCTTGTAACAGGCATGATTCCTGCCTCTATCGGCACATGGATCCCTGCACGTTCTGCCCTCCAGCGGAAGTTGTAAAAGGCTTCATTGTCAAAGAAAAGCTGGGAAATAAGATGTGACGCACCTGCGTCAACCTTCCGCTTCAGATACTCAATGTCAATGTCCATGTTGGGAGCTTCTGTATGTCCCTCCGGATAGCAGGCAGCCGCAATGTCAAAGTCACCCTTCGACATGATATACTCAATAAGGTCGCTGGCGTGTCTGAAATCCTCCGAAGGAACAAGATCCGGCACTAAATCGCCCCGGAGAGCAAGTATATTCTCAATGCCGTTTGCTCTGAAATCCTCAAGTATAACATCTATCTGCGCCTTTGTATAGTGAATGCAGGGCAGATGCGCCATTGGAAGAATGCCGTGCTTTTCTCTCAGTCTTTTCGCAACGGCAATGGTGTTTTCACCGTTTCCGCTGCCGCCTGCGCCCAGTGTTACGCTTATAAAATCAGGCTTCAGCTGCTGAAGTTCTTCCAGTGCGCCGTAAACCGATTCAATGGGACTTGTCTTTTTCGGCGGAAATACTTCAAAGGAGAATACCGTCTTTTTTTCAAAAATTGATGTGATCTTCATGTGATGTATATCCTTTCTTTTCTACTCTATATTCCAGTCAATTTCCGGAAGCCCCAGGCTTCTGAGAAATTCATTTGCTTTTGAGAAGTGACGGCACCCGAAGAAGCCGTTGTATGCTGACAAGGGACTTGGATGAGCCGCCGTCAGCACCAGATGCTGAGGTGCAGTGATAAGGGACTGCTTTGACTTTGCATATGCGCCCCACAGCAGAAAAACAACAGGCTCAGAGCGTTCATTAAGCTTTTCGATAATGCGGTCCGTGAGGATCTCCCAGCCCTTTCCTCTGTGGGAACCTGCCTGTCCTGCCCTTACGGTAAGCACCGCATTCAGAAGGAGAACTCCTGACTCTGCCCAGCGTGTAAGTTCGCCGTGCTTTCCTGTATTGTCGATTCCTGTGTCGCTCTTTATTTCTTTGAAAATATTCTGAAGCGAAGGCGGCGGCATAACGCCCTTTTTCACGGAAAAGCATAAACCGTGAGCCTGACCTTCGCCGTGATACGGGTCCTGTCCTATTATAACTGCCCGTACCTTTTCGTAGGGAGTATATTTCATAGCGTTGAAAATGTCATACATACCGGGATAAACGGTACAGGTGCTGTATTCCTTCAGCAGAAATTTTCTCAGCTGCTGATAGTAAGGCTTGTCAAATTCGCCCTTTAGGACATTATCCCAGCTGTTACCGAAATTTACCATAAAAAACTCCTCCCATAGCGGCATACATATTATTATACCATATCAAAACGTTTATTTCAATGACTTTTGCACAATTTTCATGGAAAATAATTTTGCAGAGTCCTGCCTTAGTAGTGCATACCGCTGAAAAATGCAGTGTCAATTAAGATGAATTGTACAATATTTTAAGAATCCTCTTGACTAATCGGAGAAATTATAATATAATAATATGTAATTGTCGATGCGGCTGATAATAGCCGGGACACAAATTAAGGCTGTCCTTGAAAAAAGGCGGCTGACAATATTCACATTAGGAGGCAAAATCGTGAAAAAAATTTCAAAACCGGTTTTCTTCATTGTATTTGCCGTTATCGCACTCTTTACTGTAACCACTGTGTTTGGTGTACATTCCCAGTACGGCGATATTGTCACCACATATGTACACGGTGTGGATGACATTCGTCTTGGCATAGATATCCAGGGCGGCGTTGATGTTACATTTGAGCCTGCGGACGGCGTGGATGCAACTGAAGAGCAGATGGACGCAGCACTTGAAACAATCAAGTACCGTCTTATTACACAGAACATCAATGACAGCGAAACATACGTTGACTACAACAGCAACCGTATTATCGTGCGTTTCCCGTGGCAGGCAGGCGAAGCAAACTTCGACCCTGAGGCTGCCGTAAAGGAACTGGGCGAAATGGCAGAGCTTTCCTTCCGTTACGGTCAGGAAACAACCCAGGACGAAAACGGTAATGCAGTTCCCGCAGGTGCAGTTATCCTTACAGGTGCCGACGTTGAAAAGGCAGGCGTAGGCGCAACAAAGAACGATACCACCGGCGGCACAGAATATATGGTAACTCTGAAGCTTTCAGATTCAGGCAAGGACGCATTCCATGACGCAACATCTGCCCTCTATTCTGAAAACGGCGTTATTTCCATCTGGATGGACAATACAATGATCTCTGCTCCTACAGTAAATTCTGTTATCACAAACGGCGAATGTACTATCGAGGGCAACTTTACATACGAGTCTGCAAAGGCTCTTGCTGACAAGATCAATTCCGGCGCACTTCCTTTCTCACTGGAAACCACAAGCTTCAAGACCATTTCTCCTACAATGGGACAGGGCGCTCTTGATGCAATGATTCTGGCAGGCATAATCACACTGGCATTCATTGTTATCTACATGATCTTCTTCTATAGACTCCAGGGCTTTGTAGCTTCTGTATGTCTGGTGGGACAGGTTGCAGGTATGCTGGCGGCAGTTTCCGGCTGGTTCGGCTTTATGGACAGCGCAACTCTCACTATTCCCGGTATTGCAGGTATTATCCTGTCTGTTGGTATGGGCGTTGACGCAAATATCATCACAGGCGAACGTATCCGTGAAGAACTCCGTGCAGGCAAGAATGTACAGACAGCTCTTACATCCGGTTACAAGAGAGCCTTCAGTGCCATCTTCGACGGAAACCTTACCGGTATTATCGTAGCTATCGTGCTTATGGGCGCATTCGGTATTTCCGACAGCTGGTGCGCACAGCTGCTCAGTCCCTTGTTCCGCTGGTTCGGCGCAACAACTGAGGGCGTTATCTACTCCTTCGGCTACACATTGATGACCGGTCTTATTATGAACTTTATCATGGGCGTACTTGCTTCAAGACTTATGACAATGTCACTGGCAAGATTCAAGTGCTTCCAGAACAAGAAGCTTTATGGAGGTGGCGTCGATGTCAAGTAATAACTACGAAAAATTTGACGTAAAGGTTCGTGACTTCTGCGGCAGAACAAAAATATTTTTCATAGTGACTCTGTCACTGGTGGTTCTTTCCGTACTCTCCACCTTTACAGGCGTTGATATCGCACTGGAATTCAAGGGCGGTACAATTATCACATACAGCTATGAAGGCGAAATGGCTGAAAGCGACATTGAAGCAGAGCTTACAAAGCTTGTTGGCTCCGGAGTAAGAGCGCAGCAGGGTGAATCCCTTAACGGCAGCGGCAAGACAATGACAATTTCCTTCACCTCCACAGAAGGTCTGACAGCAGAACGCCAGGCTGAGGTTTCCGAAACTATCAAGGGTATGTATCCCGATTCAAACCTTGCCGTTCTGGACTCCAATGACGTTGACGCACGTTCCGGCGGTGAATTCTTCACAAAGTGTATCGTTGCTGCAATTTTCGCAGCTGTAGTGCTTATCCTGTATATCGCATTCCGCTTCAGAATGATCAGCGGCTGGTCTTCCGGCGTGTGCGCTATCGTGGGACTTATCGTTACACTTATAGTAACATACGGCGGCGTGGCTCTCTGCGGCTTTGATATTGACTCCAATTTCATGGCTGTAATCCTTACTCTGCTTGGATATGCCGTAAACGATACTATCGTAATCTACGACAGAATCAGAGAAAATCAGGAGAGATGCAAGGGCATGAGCATCGAGGAGCTGGTAAATATCAGCAACTCCCAGTCCCTCCGCAGAACTATGAGAACATCAATCACAACAGTATTTGCAATGATCGCTGTATCTGTTGTGGCAGGCATAATGGGCGTAAATTCGATCCTCAGCTTCTCCATTCCTATGGTTATCGGTATCATCGCAGGTACATTCAATTCAATGTGCTTCGTACCGACTCTGTGGGTATTCTGGCAGAAGAAGCGTGGAAATACAACTGTTAAGTATGTAAAGGCTAAAAAGGCTGTTTAAGCCTTGTGCTTGTGATAAAGGACTGCTGTACTCGGTGCGGCAGTCCGTTTTTTTAAATTTCAATACCCTCTTGCAAAACCTGAAAAAATATGTTATAATATTCCGCAGAAAGGAGGCGCCAGTTATGCTGAAAACCGGTGTATCAACTGCTTGCCTGTATCCTATGCCGGTGGAAGAGGCACTGTATGAACTGGTGCTTGGCGGAGTGCAGCAAGTGGAGATATTTCTTAATACACACTCTGAGCTGCGCAGAAGCTTTATAATGAGCCTTTCGGAACTGCTGAAACGCTTCGGGGCATCATGCAGTTCACTGCACCCGTTTACCTGCGAAATGGAGCCGCTGATGCTTTTTTCTCAGTATGAACGGAGAACCCGTGACGCACTGGACTACTATAAACACTATTTTGCCGCCATGGAAGCGCTTGGGGCGGGAGTGTTCGTACTCCACGGAAATAAAGCCGCCGGGAATAATGACCTGTATTTTGAAAGGTTTGAAATGCTGGCGGATACAGCCAGGGAATTCGGCGTGACAGTAGCACAGGAAAATGTTTCAAGATGTACAAGCCGTTCCCTGGGATTTCTGAAGGAAATGAAGGAAAAACTGGGCGGAAAGGCTAAATTCGTGCTTGATGTGAAACAGGCTGTACGTTCGGGCGAAAATCCCTTTGACCTTCTGGAAACACTGGGAGATAGTATTTCCCTTGTGCATATAAGCGACCACGGTGCCTTCGGGGACTGCCTTACTATAGGCAGCGGAAGTTTCAGAGTAAAGGATTTCCTCACAAGACTGGAGGAACTGAGTCCCGGCTGTACCGTTATGCTGGAGCTTTACAGAAGCGCTTTTGAAAGACCCTCCGACCTTCTGCAGAATTACCAGGTGCTTTGCAGAATTGCCGGGGCTGTAAATGAAAACAGGAGATAAACAATATGAATTGTCCCTTTTGCGGAGAAAAGGATACCAGAGTGCTTGATTCAAGACCCTCTGAAATGAAAATTCGCAGACGCAGAGAATGCGGCGTCTGCCATAAGAGATTCACTACCTATGAGGCGGTGGAACTGCCTATGCTTACTGTGGAAAAGAAGGATGGAAGCATACAGCCCTTTGACAGAAACAAGCTTATGGCAGGTATTTTCAGCGCCATAAAAAAACGTCCCGTAACTGCCCTGCAAGTTCAGGCTATCGTGGACGCCGTCGAGGAACGCTACGGCTGCGAAATGCGTACCAGTCTGAAAACTACGGAAATAGGCAATATCGTTATGGAACAGCTGAAAAATATCGACCCTGTTGCATATATACGCTTTGCCTCCGTTTACCAGGATTTTTCAGATGTGGCAGGCTTTATCAATGCTGTAAGCGAGCTTGGAGAAGCATAAGACAGCACCTGTTCAAAAATGCAGAGAGCTGAAATAATATTAAAAAGGAGATCATCAAAATGAGCTACAATGTTATGGGAAACGACTATTCAAATGAATTCGGCACACAGGACGTTGCCGACAACAAGGTGGTAAGCATTCTTGCCTATATCCCGATCCTGTTCTGGATACCGCTGGTTGCAGGCAATTCACCCTACGGCAGATTCCACGCAAATCAGGGACTTCTGCTGACCCTTGCCGGTCTTGCACTGGGTATAGTAAATGCAATTATCGGTCTTGTTATCGGCTGGATCCCGATCCTGGGCGCAATAATCAGCGGTCTTATATCCCTGGTTTGCGGCGTTGCAATGCTGGGCCTTATGATTTACGGCATGGTATGCACAGGACAGGGCTTTGCCAAGGAACTGCCCTTTATCGGCGGTCTGGCACAGATCATTCGCAGATAACCGGATACATAAGGTCAAAACGCCGGCAGTCATAGCGCATTGCACCCAGAAGAATCCCTTCCGGAGTGCAGATAAGCTCCGCCCTTGCACCGGAGCTGCTGTCAAGGCTGTAGGTCCATTTTACAGCTTCCTGCCCGAAATGCTCTTCAAGAGGCAGTTTTTGCTGCTCCTGCAGGCGGCAGTATGCTGAAAACACTGTGGAATCGCCGCTTGCAGGCAGAGTTATCTCGTGCTGTGCAGGCGGCTCTTCATTTGGCTCGCAGCCGTATTCCGCCAGAAACTGACGCATTGCGGCATCTCCGTTTAAGAGAATCTCATATGAGGGCGGATTTTCTGCTGTGAAATTTATAAGCCAGGCGGCGCCGGCAATTGCTCCCGCTGTACCCGCAATAAGTATCGCTAATGAACGTTTCATACTGAGCCTCCGCATAACGGCAACACCGCACAAGGCACGCCTCCTGGCTCTGCACGCAATCTGCTTGCATCTTTTCCGTCATATTTCACAAAAAGCCTCGTGAATACACAAAGTATTCACTGCGTTTTTTATTTCATCTGACAAAAAATTTGACTGCGCATCTTGCGCACAGTCTTTGTGCGGTATTGCCTTAAAAATGCTCTACAAGTCTACATACAATAAAATCAAAGACATTGGTGAGAAACGGCTGAATAAGATTATGACGGTTATTGAGAGAAATTTGGAAAGCTGAAATAGAGTGCATGCTTTTACTTGACATAAATTGCTTTTTTCTGTGAAATATTGTATTTTCAAGCGGGATATGGTATAATAGACAAAACTAAAAAACACGATAACAGAGTTATGTCAGAACTGATTTGATATTTTAAGAAGTATGTCTTAATATATCCAAAAAAAGAACGAGAGGTGTCATAATATGCTATTGACTTATTCAAATGATATGCATAAGGCTATGGGGATCAAAGCTGAAACTGCCGGGAAT
>JAQXHO010000018.1 GCA_029007315.1 Oscillospiraceae bacterium | reverse complement strand
CATTTTCCAGATGTATGCTGACGGATACGGCTATACAGCTATAGCAGACAGGCTCAACAGTCTTGGCTATGAGCCTAAGCGTGGCGGAATGTTTGGAAAAAACAGCCTCGGCAGTATACTTGATAATGAAAAATATACAGGCGTATATGTCTTCAATAAATCAGCTCCAAAGAATGAAGATGGTACGAGAAACGGGCATAAAAATAAATCCCTTACAGAAATGATAAGAGTTGAGGGCGGCTGTCCGCAGATAATAACCAAAGGACTTTTTCAGAAGGTGCAGAGGCTGAAAGCCGCTAACAGACGTAAGGGAGGCAGATATCACAGTAAAGAGTTCTATATGTTGTCAGGTAAGATAAGATGCGGAGTCTGTGGTAAAGCAATGGTTGGAAATCTGAGATTTAGCGGAAGAAATAAAAGTCGCCTTGCAACCTACAGATGCCCCACACATCATAAAGAATGCAGGAACAAGGAAATTAACAAGGACTATCTGGATGCATATATCTCCGTACTCATAGGTGAAAAGCTTCTTAACCCGACAGCCCTGAGAAAGGCAGTAGCAAAAGTTAACAGATATATCCGTCAGTATAACAAGGAATATGATTCTACCCACGATACAGCAGAGAAAGAACTTCAGGAAGTTCTTGACAATCTGGACAACATCACTGCTGCTGTAGAAAAAGGTATCATAACAGAGAGCCTGATACAAAGAGCAGAAGCACTTGAAGAACAGAGGGCAGAGCTTGAGACAAGAATACATTCGCTGAAACTGCTTGAACCTGTTGAGTATAACGATGTTTCTGTTCTATATAAGGAGTGGAAGCTAACAGAACGTAATACCGAGAGATTTCGCTCCTTCATTCAGCAGTTCATAAAGGAAATCAGAGTGTTCCCCTACCACATAGAAATCATACTGGACACAGGACTCGGAGCAGTAACTGAGGTGACTGATACGGTTTCGCTGAGGCGTGGAGAACTGTATGAAATGTTTGAGTCGAAAGTGAGAGAATAACACAGCCCTTATCAGGGCTGTGGCACTCCGTGCAGGATGTCCCTGTTCCTCACCTTTGGTTCGTCACAGTGCCAGCCCTGACGGGCAATAAAAAATAAAGGAGAAATACCATGTTTGAAAGCAGTAAGAAAAGATACCTCACAAGAGGTGTAAATGACACAATCCCTTTTGAAATCCAGCTGTTTCTCTGGGAGGCAGTTGATAATATGCCTGCTCCCAAGGATTATCTGCAGGTGTTTAATCTGAGTATCGAAAACGGCTTACAGGTAATACACCATACATCAGAGCAGCCTGAGTTTGATATGACATACATCCTTACAACTGTCAATACTGACATTACAGAAAAAATCTATATCATCGATGACGGAGAGCAATGCACCATGCTTCTTGCAGAGGAATACTGAGCAAAAAAGAAGTGTTGTCCGTGACACCAGTTTTTTCCAAAACAGCGAGGAACCGCCTGATAATAAAATTTCGTAAGATTTTATAACATAATTTTATAAATACTTATAGAAAGGTGGATGCGGATATGGATACAAACATTTTCGTACTGGATTACCAGTTTGCCAATCCGATAGCAATGGACAGGGCATTAGAAATTGTTGAGGAGTTTATCGATTTAAACAAGGATGGTACTCTTGATTATACGGTCAAAGAGATAATCCGTTCAATCGATGAAAACTTCTACAACGGTCTTAGCAGAGGCGATAAATGCAGAGTCGGCAGAGGAATCAGCACTCTCTATAACAAGGGTCAGATTTTCTATCTGGACAGAGGCGGTACAAAAGGTGTTACGAACACTTACCATGTTGTAAAGCATTAAACGGTTCCCTGTGAACCAGAGCAAAGATTGCACGATCCGGTAACTGCCGGATCGTGATTTTTTTTGCCGCAACGATATAAAGCTCTAAGTCACAATAGTGGCTTAGAGCGATAAAAAAGCAAGCAGAGGCAGTCATGCGTACCGCAGTATACCATTTTGAAGAAACGTCTGATGATATATGCATTAGTCCTTATCCCTGAAAATAAATGAGAAAATGGGAAATGTCCGCAGAGAGTAAAAAATCTGTTGTGCAATATGAACAAATCCAGGAAGTCCAGGGGTTGAGACGGCTCGGTTCTCATCCCCTCGATATCGAGGGAGAAAAATGGCTCTTTTTTTGATTTTGAACTTTGTGTCGTGTAGTGGAAAAGTTGACATTTGTTGATAACGGAGAACTGAACAAAATCCATTGACAATTGAAAAAATCCGTGATAAGATATAGCTGAAGCAAAAGGGAAATCGAGGGAAAAAATCGGATTTCAAAAATTATAAATGTGCCGAATTCCCCGAAGCTGACAGCAGTTAAGCTGGAAGCACAGAAACTTGAAAAATTTAAACACGAAAATAAAAAGTGCGGAAAGCTCTGATTGTTGTCAAATATAATATTATTTTATTAATATGAAAGGATTTGATGATATGTCAAATAACGGTCTTTTTTCTAAGGATGAATTCCTTAATTCAATCGGAGCAGAAACATTCGTTCCATCCACTAAATTCTCCGGATGCGTAACTTGTATCGCAACTGAAACCGGAAACAGATTCAAGTTATCAGCTGCACTTATGCATGACTTAGGTGAGCCGGAAGCCGTTGAGATGTATTTCACCACAGACAGAATAATTATCTGTCCTGTTGAGAGAACATCAAAAAACGCTATCCCTTTTGGAAACAAGAGCATGGTGTATAATACGCCGCTTGCAACCAGAATCATGAACATGAGTGGCGAAGAGTTCGCAGTTAACAAGTCAGTTAAGGTTGGAACCTATACAACAGGTGCATTTGAAGATGGCACAACATACGCAGAAGTAACATTTGGGTAATGGAGGTACAAGCAATGGATGTTAAGGTAATAACTGAAGTAGAAGAAATTGAAGACGGCACATATGATGCCGTCCTCACCAATGCTTTTGAATATACAGAAGGGGAACTTTGCATGAAGTTCACTCTTGAAAATGATAAAGAAAATAGAATTTTTGTGAAGTTCTACAAGAGAGAGGACTTTGAAACGAGGACTTGGTCTTCCGTTTTCAAAGCACTTGATACAAGTAATACAGATGATCTTATTGGTAACAAGTTCAGGCTTGAAGTAAAGAATAACAAGTCAAAGACAACAGGCAAAAACTTCTGCAATATCAGGAAGATTGAAGTAATAAGTTAAATAATTAGGGACGGGTTGAAATCAACCTGTCCCTTTTTATACCTAAGAACAGGAGGTAATAATAATGGATTATTCAGCACAGCCCGTAGCATTCAAGGTTGACAGATATGGAAAGGCAAGCATCAGCATGGATGACTGGATGCAGATGAAGAAATATGCAGTTGAGCTTACTGTCGGAAAAGGTAAGAATGTTACAGAGTATACGATATTACACACAACAACAGGATTCATCAGCCTGGCAGACAGAAGAACAGCTGAGTGGATTGCAGATGAATTTGAAATCATTCGTGTTGTAAAAGATAAAAAGAGTAAGCATTTCCTTGAAATAAAATACAGGGACGTGCTTCACAGATTACCGTTTGACGGACTTCTCCCTGATAAAATCCGCACAACGTTCTTTAATATTGGCGTTGCAGTTAACGGCTCAGACGGAGCTCATGAAGCTTTTAGCATGTACATACAGAAGGCAGTTGAACAATTATCAGCAGAAGATGCTGATAATGTACTTGGCTGGAGTTCCCAAAATGATTCGCTTCGCTGGAATGGCTCAGACAGTACTCCCCCAATGCTTAAAAAGAAACTTGCAACAGAGCCTTCGGTATACCTTACTGAGCTAAGTAAACTGATAGAGAATTGCTATCCCTTA
Source organism: Oscillospiraceae bacterium (assembly GCA_029007315.1). Lineage (GTDB taxonomy): Bacteria > Bacillota > Clostridia > Oscillospirales > Ruminococcaceae > Ruminococcus_C. Next base: position 3,601 of record JAQXHO010000018.1, on the reverse strand, counting down.
CAGTTTGTTATATGTTCTGCAGCAGCTTCAACATTATTAACATACTTACAAATGAAGAAACAGCCTGTTTCACCATTTGGCCTTTCTCTTGTTGGAAAAAGCTCCACAGGTAAAACAACAGCATTACAGCTTGCAGCATCGCTATACAGCTCACCTGATGATGAAAATGTTTTTAATGCATTCTACGGTACTGCCAATGCATTAAGCAAGATGCTTGGCAGACATCATGGAGTGCCGATAGCATATGACGAATCAACTATCAGAAACGAAATAAGCATCTCGAATTTCGTTTATGCATTTACACAAGGGAAAGAAAAACTAAGGCTTGACAGCACCTCTGAACTGAAGGAAAGAAGCACATGGAGCTGTACTGCATTATTCAGCTCTGAGAACTATCTCGTTAATGAGGAAAAGGACAACCTTGGAATACTTGCCCGTATAATAACCATTGATGACTTCATCTATACACTTGATGGGGCTCATTCTGAGAGAATTAAGCAATTCGCAAGTGAAAACTATGGGTATATAGGCTCACTGCTTTCGGATTATTTCATGAAAGCTGAAAGTACGGATATACTCAGTCAGTTTACTGAAACGAGAAATGAAATCAGCCAGTCGATTGCTAATGAATGCAGTCTTACAGAGAGACTTACTATAAATTACGCTTTAATTATTATGACATCTGCAATTTTAAATTCTGTTGGGGTAATCATCGACACTGATGTTATGAAACAAATATGCATATATCTCCATAATAAAATTAGTGAATCCGCAAATCCCGGAAGGAATATTGTGATTCAGATATTTAACTACATATGCTGTAACTTCGGAAAGCACAGCGGCATTAAATGGGTTTTGAATAATGAGAAAAGAATACTGGCAGTGGATATTTTTGAAGCAGATTTTGAGGCTATACTCGCAAAGACAGTTAAAACAGAAAAGAAAACAGCGGTCAGACATTTGCTTGATGAAGGCTTCATTGTTCGTTCTGAAAAGAAGCGTATAAAAAAGAAGATAAGCATTGACGGTGCTGTGAGCTATGGCTACAGTTTCGATATGAAAAAGGTTGAAGAAGCATTCGGACCTATCACTGATGAAGTATATTCAAATATCAAAAAGTTTAAAGATTATGATCCACAGTATGAAAGGTTAATAGAGGTGGAAAATGATGAGGAGGCAATAATTCATGCAGGAAATTACAAAATTAGATGTAACGAGGAAACAGCTATCGGCAGAGCATTTCTACTATGATGGATGCGAGGTTGTCGAGGATACATCAGCTGAGGCACAGCACGCAGCTGATACGATTCTTGACCTTGCCGCTGAGGTACTGCTTCAAATTTATGAACAAGAGTTAAGGCAAGGAGAAAATATATGAGAATAATCGGAATAAGGGCTCCGCCGGTTTGACGGAACCGCAGTGAATATCAATAAAAATATTTAGAAAGGAAAAATAATATGGATTTAGTAATCGGATATGTGAGATATAGTTCTCACGCTCAGGATGATGGCAACAGCATAGCGGCTCAGATTTCTACCATTGAAAAATATGCCGCTGATCACAATATGGAAGTTGAAGAATTTTTCATCGATACAGCAAAAACAGGAAGAAATACAAACAGGCCACACTATCAGGAAATGAAGAGAAAAATTGAAAACGGCGAACTTGCTTCAAAAACAATTATAGTCAGAGCCCTTGACAGACTTCATAGAAACGCTAAGAATCAGCTTGATGATCTTGAATGGTTTGACAGGCATGATATTCGCCTTATAGCTGTAAACGATGGCACCGATACAAAAAGTCATGATTTCAGCAAACTGGCTTTGACCGTCAAAGCGGCAGTTGCAGAGGAATTTTCTGATACACTTGCAAAAAATACGAAGGCGGCTCTCAATGAGGTTGCCAAGCAGTGCAAACATACAGGTGGCTTACCTCCGATTGGATATAAGGTTAACGACATTGGACTTTACGAGATTGATGAAACTAAAGCACCAATAGTAAAGCTTATATACAGACTTTACCTTCAGGACATGGGGTATGATTATATATCGAAAGAATTAAAAAAGCAAGGCTATAAGACGGCTGAAGGAAACGATTTTTCAAAAACATCAATCCATTCAATACTTACCAATGAAAAATATATGGGTACCTACACTTATGACAAGACTGCATCAAAGGATTCTTCCGGAAAGAGAAATTCCAACGCTCACAAACAAAATTACATAAGAATCCAAAATGGAATGCCTGCTATAATCTCCTCTGCTGACTTTGAAAAGGTGAAGAAAAAACTTGCTGAGAATGCCGGAAGACAGGGATCAAGAACGACCAAGCACTACTATGCTCTTAATGGCGTGATGAAGTGTCCTGAATGCGGACACGCTTTCACAGGCAATATCAACAACAGCAATGGCAGAAAGTATCCTCAGTACAGGCAAAGCTGTAAATGTGGTGTGAAAAGCGTTAACATGGATAAAATGAATAACTTCACTTTCCATGCATTACAGCAATGTGTATTCAGCCCTGATAATAAGGATAAAATCATCGAGAGAATAAATGCAAAAATCGGCAGGGACATGGTTGTACAGTCTGATGAAGTCAATGCCTTAAAGAACAAAATAAATAAATTACAGGATGCTCAAAACAGGCTTATGGATTATCTGCAGTCAGGAATGGCTCCTGACAGCATCCTTGAACGTATACAGAAAAACGAGAATGAACTAAAGCAGCTCAGAAATCAGCTGGATATAAAGTCAAAGGAAATTGCACTTGTGGACGATGAAGCGTACACAAGGCTTGTGAAAAAATTTAAGTCATATATGGGTTCAGTAAAGTCACCTGAGGCAAAAGCTCTCAGGGATGCAACGATAGAGAAAATAATTCCTGACACTGAGCAGGTTGCGATATATTTCAAAAAAGGCGTTACAGTTGATGCAGAAACAAAGGCGTATTTTAACATTAATCAGGAGGAAGCGGTATGATAGTTTTGTTTAATGATGGCAGTTCACTGAAAGAGGCTCTGGCTCACGCTTTGAGGTTCAATTTTGAAAAGCATATGTTTGAACTGGATATCCTTGGGCTGGATGATGATGGATTCAGCTTTACAGTACCGGGGAAAGCATATATCGACAAGGAAGAGCTTGAAGCTATGATAGAAAACGAGGAAATTGAATTTCCGCATGATCTTGTCGGAATGAGGTTTCTGCTTGATTACGATGAATGAGAGGTAATAACAATGGTTTCTAATATGTTTAATTTTGAGAATGGATGCTATAATGCAAGGGCAATTATAACATCCGTGGGCTACGATGAACTCAGGGATATGTATGAGCTGGCACTTCTTGGTGTCGGCTCTGACGGATGTAGTTTTACAAATCCCGGTAAGGCATGGATGGATAAGGATGACCTTGCTGAGCTTATGAACCCCAAAAACCTCGAAAGCCCCCAGCAGCTTTGCGGAATGCAAATGATGGTCGTTGTTGACGAGGAAGAATTTGCGAAGAATGGTGTTCCTGAACTTAATATCAGTAAGAAGATGGGAAAGAAATCCGATTCGCTCAGTGAGATACTCTCTGATGGTCAGGAGCTTGTCATCAGTGATGA
>JAQXHO010000017.1 GCA_029007315.1 Oscillospiraceae bacterium | reverse complement strand
GGACTTCTTGTATTCCCGATTGTGTACATGATAACATCTGAAAACGTAAGTTTTCTTGTCCGCTTGAAATCTTTTTCGCCATCTCTGACGTGTTTGCTTTGAAATTCCACATCACTTGCCATCTTTTGTATTTGCCGTATGAACCTTGTTTCTGCTTTCATTATCTTCACCCTTCTTTATTTTAGCAGATTTTAGCTCGCTTGGCTAGATGTTAAGTTAATGACATTGCAGATTTTTGCACCCCCTAAACTGCAATCGTTGCATTGTATCAAAATCAGCGTTTTTATGGATGAGGGGCTGACAGGTACCAGTGTGAAAAACAGGGTGCAGTTCCAGCAGATGATAAAGGACGCACTTGAGGGAAAAATTGACTATATCATAGCAAAATCCATAAGCCGATTTGCAAGAAATACAGTTGATACACTGGAGTATACAAGACTGCTGAAAGAAAAGGGGATAGGTGTATATTTTGAAGAACAGTCCCTTGATACGCTGAATGTTACATCGGAGATATTTCTCACAATCCATGCAGCATTTGCCCAGGAGGAAAGCCACAGTATTTCCGAGAATCAGAAAAGAGGCTACAGAAACCGCTATGCACTTGGTGTTCCGAAATGGGCGGCGACATTCGGCTATCGCTGTGAGGAAAACGGCGAGTGGATACCGCATAAGAAAGAGGCGAAAATTGTACAGCTGATTTTTGAAAAGTATCTGGCGGGTGATTCCATTCCGGACATCTGTAGACATCTCATGAGTAAGCGTGTTACGCCTCCTGAGGGAGAGAAAACCTGGCACCCTCATACAGTTTCCATGATTCTTCATAATGAGAAGTATATTGGTGATGTGGAGATGCAGAAATCATATACAGTAAGTCATCTGACTCATAAAAAAGTAAAGAATGACGGAAAGAAAATACCGAAATACTACATACATGATCATCATACGGCTATCATTGAAAGAGATGATTTTGAAATAGCACAGCGTATTCTTGCTATGCGTGACAGTCATAAGGGCTGCTATCAGTATCCTTTTTATGGTATTCTGAAATGTCCGTTCTGTGGTGAGAACATGGCAGCAGTGCCTTTGCGGACAAGGGGACTGGAACGTGCATGGACTTGTATTGGCAAAAATGGGAAAACAAGGCGTGAACGGACGGATTGTCCGCCTGCCTGTGTGAAAGAAAAGTATATACTTCGTGCAGTATTGCAGGCATTTCGTGAGAATTATAAAAGCATCAAATCTCTTAAATATCCTATGATATACCGGGAAATTGAACACATTACTTTTGATTCATCTGACTGGCATTTGCTCATCATTTTCTGGAAGAACGGACAGCAGTCGAGGGTACATATAGACTATGAGAAAAAGAGTGAAGTTCCTGCAAATGAGATTGTGATACAGGATAAATCAGTGTATCTGGACGGAGTTCTTATGGGAAGCAGTCCACAGGATATAACTGCTGCGAAAAGTATTCTGAGCATAAGAGAGTATTTGCAGAATGTAAGGATTACGGATACTGATAATATACCAATAGTTAAAGCACCCAGAAAGTGAGGAAGTATATGAAAGTACGAAGAATTGCCCCGAAACAGCAGTTTCGTCAAAAGCGTGTTGCCGCTTATGCAAGAGTTTCCACGCTGAAAGAAGAACAGGAGGAATCCTTTGAAACCCAGGTGGCGTATTATACGAATCTGATAGAAAAAAACGCTGACTGGGAGTTTGCAGGTATCTTTTCCGACCAAGGATTCAGCGGCGTTTCAGCAGAAAAACGTCCTGGTTTTCAGAAGATGATAAAGTCAGCGGATAATGGAGATATTGATTTGATACTTGTAAAATCCATAAGCCGTTTTGCCAGAAATGCAATTGAGGCACAGGAATATTTGCGTATGCTGAAGAATCTGAATGTGGAAGTACGCTTTGAACGTGAGAGTATTTCAAGTTTTGACCAGACTGCAGAGATGACATTTAATATGCTGGCTGCAATGGCACAGGAGGAGAGTCATGCAATATCCCGGCGGGTGCGTTGGTCTTTGGATAAAAGGGCTGAAAAGGGAGAACGTAAAATCGTAAGAGTATACGGCTATGATGTAAAGAACGGTGAGCTTAAGCCTAATCGTGATGCTAAGGTTGTGAAGGAGATTTTCAAGCTGTATTCAGAGGGATATTCCGCTTCTGAAATCAGCGAGATGCTTTATAAAAAGCATGGTACTGAAATTTCATATTCTACAGTTACAAAAATGCTGAAAAA
>JAQXHO010000016.1 GCA_029007315.1 Oscillospiraceae bacterium | reverse complement strand
AAGATCGCCTCTTATTTTGTTTTTTTCAATATCATTAGCATTGATAACGATAACTATTTCCGCTTCATCTTTCAGCTGCATAAGCATCTGAAGCTTGCTGTCAGGCTTAAAGCCGGGGAGAACTCTTGAGGCATGAAAATCGTCAAAAAGTTTTCCGCCGAATTCCAGATACAATTTGTCACCAAACTGAGCTATTCGTTCTCTTATATGCTCTGACTGCATTTTAAGATATTTATCATTGTCGAATCCGATTTTGTTACTGCTCATTTTATCTTCCTCCAACGCATATTATATATCATATTAAGTATATAATAAAATCGCATAAAATGCAAGTGTTTATAATAATTTTTCTTATATATTTATATTATAACTATTGAAAACGATATTATTAGTATGATAATTTGTGGATTGCACAGAATAAAATAATTGATAAGGTAAAGAATAATAAAAAAATTATAGGAGAGTATGGTATGAAAAAATATGTATGCGATGTATGTGACTGGGTCTACGATGAAGAAAAAGGACTTCCGGAGCAGGGAATAGCACCCGGGACAAAATTTGAGGATCTTCCTGATGATTTTGTGTGTCCTCTTTGCTTTGTAGGAAAAGATATGTTCAGTGAACAGAGCTGATTGATCAAGAGATGTATCTTTGATGATACATCTCTGTTTTTGTATGCTGTTATGGTTGACAAATATGCTTCTTTCTGTTAAACTGATTATATGTAATACAATAATAATCAGGAGAACAGTAAAATATGAGTATACTTAATGTAGAAAAAGTGACCCATGGATATGGAGCAAGACAGATACTGAAAGACGCCTCATTTCGTCTGCTTAAAGGTGAGCATATCGGACTTGTTGGTGCAAATGGTGAAGGAAAATCAACCTTTCTGAATATTATCACAGGAAGGCTTATGCCTGATGAAGGAAAAATAGAGTGGTGCCGTCATATTACTACAGGTTATCTTGATCAGTACAGCACTCTTTCAAAGGGAAAGACAATTGCTGATGTACTGCGCGACGCATTTTCTCATTTTGCAGAGCTGGAGCAGGAAATGATTGGTCTTTACGATAAAATGGCTGACTGCTCTGAAGAGGAAATGAATGACGCTATGGAAAAAGTCGGTGAAATTCAGGATATACTTGAATACGGCGGATATTACACCATAGACTCAAAAATTTCAGAATATGCCAACGGTCTAGGTCTTGGAGAAATAGGTCTTGACAGAGATGTATCTGAACTATCCGGCGGTCAGCGAGCTAAAGTTCTTCTTGCAAAAGTTCTGCTTGAAAATCCAATGATACTGATTCTTGATGAACCTACGAATTTTCTTGACGAAAATCATATCGCATGGCTGAAAAATTTCCTTCAGAATTATGAAAACGCTTTTATACTTGTATCTCATGATATTCCTTTTCTGAATGATGTTGTCAATGTTATTTATCATGTTGAGAATGCAGTGCTTACACGTTATACAGGTGACTACAATAATTTTGTAAGAATGTATGAGCTTAAAAAACGTCAGATTGAGCAGGCGTATGAAAAGCAGCAGAAGGAGATTGCTGACCTTCAGGATTTTATTGCCCGGAACAAGGCTCGTGTTGCTACAACCAATATGGCAAAGTCCCGCCAGAAAAAGCTTGATAAAATGGATAAAATAACACTTATGAGCGAAAAACCGAAACCTCAGTTTTCATTTGCATCAGCAAGAACTCCGGGAAGGATCGTAATTGAATGCAATGATCTTGTGCTGGGTTATGACGAACCTCTCACAAAACCTTTATCGCTGAAACTTGAATGCAATCAGAAAGTAGCAGTTAAAGGTGTAAACGGACTTGGAAAGTCTACTTTGCTGAAAACACTTCTTAAAATAATTCCGCCTGTTTCCGGAACTGTAGAACATGATCAGTTTGTCGAAATAGGATACTTTGAACAGGAAGAAAATGAGTCAAGTGAAACTGCACTTCAGACAATATGGGATGAATATCCTGCAATGACCAATGCTGAAGTTCGTGCAGCCCTTGCAAGATGCGGACTTACAACAGATCATATTACGTCACAGATGAGAGTACTTTCAGGCGGTGAAAATGCAAAGGTCCGTCTGTGCCGTGTAATGCTCAAAAATATTAATCTTCTGGTTCTTGATGAACCTACTAATCATCTGGATGTTGACGCAAAGGATTCTCTGAAAAAAGCAATAAAGGAATTTAAGGGTACAGTTCTTCTCGTAAGCCATGAACCTGAATTCTATATGGATATCTGCGATGAAATATGGAATCTTGAGGAATGGACAACTAAAATCGTATAATACAAAAGCCTGCCGGATCAAATTTTTCCGACAGGCTTTGTGCGGTGTTGCCTTAAATTTATTTTTCTGTTTCAGCAGCCTTGAAAAGCTTGTTCAGATATGAAAATGCCTGTTTTATTGTAGTAACACCAACGATTTTCATCTTAAATGATTTTATATCAATGTTTTCCAGTGAATGTTTAGGCACAATACATATTTCAAATCCCAGCCGTTCAGCTTCACGAAGACGCTGCTGTAAATATGAAACGCTTCGTATCTCACCGCCAAGACCAATTTCGCCAACTGCTGCAAGACGTGGATTAATTGGTCTGTCCACAAGAGAAGAATAAAGGCACATTGCCACGGCAAGATCACCTGAAGGTTCACGCAGTTCAAATCCTCCTACAACATTCAGATATACGTCGAGTGTATTGTACATAAGCCCAAGATGCTTTTCAAGAATTGCAATTATAATCGACATACGATTGTAGTCAATGCCATCTGCTGTTCTTCTTGGACTTGCAAAACCGCTTTTAGAAGCAAGTATCTGAACCTCTGCCAAAATTGGACGTGTGCCTTCCATTACGCAGGTTACACAGGTACCTGATACATCCACAGGACGTTCAGCAAGCATCATTGCAGAAGGATTGGGTACTTCCCGTAGTCCACGGCTTACCATTTCAAATACGCCAACTTCATTTGTTGAACCAAAACGGTTCTTCACAGCACGAAGAAGCCTGTGGGAAAGGTGACGTTCACCCTCAAAATGCAGCACAGTATCAACAATATGTTCCATAACCTTAGGACCTGCAATAGCACCGTCCTTATTAACGTGTCCTACAATAAATATAGGAATCTCCTGTGATTTTGCAGTCTGCATGAAAAGATTTGTACATTCACGTACCTGGGTAAGGCTTCCTGGACTGGAAGCAATCTCCGGGATCTGCATTGTTTGAATAGAATCTATAATAACAATATCGGGAGTGCAGGACAGAATTGTATCACAAATACTCTGTGCGTCTGTAGATGTAAGCAGATACAGGTTTTCCGTATCAACTCCAAGACGCTCTGCACGAAGCTTTATCTGCCGTGCAGATTCTTCACCAGATACATAAAGAACAGAATGGCTCTGTCCGAGATACTGGCATATCTGAAGCAGAAGAGTGCTTTTGCCAATTCCCGGTTCACCGCCTATAAGTGTAATAGAACCCTTGACAAGTCCACCTCCCAGCACTCTGTCAAGTTCTCCGCAGCCTGTCTTATATCTTACATCATCATCAGTATTTATATCACGAAGCTCCTGAATTTTATCTGAAAGGTCATTTCTCTTCCTAACAGCGTTTCCGCCTCTTATTCCCGGCGAAGGCATAAGAATATCCTCTTCAAGGCTGTTCCATGTGCCGCAGTCGGGGCATTTTCCGTTCCATTTAGATGTTTCAAAACCGCATTCCGTACATCTGTATATGGTTTTATGTTTAGTCATTGACTCACATCCTTTTTCTTTGAGTTACAACTATTATAACACATTTTTTTATTCTTTTCAACCGCTGATATTATAAAGTTAATCTTCTTTGATCGTATTTACTATATTCATAGATTATTTGTACACGATATTTTTTATCTACTTATTATATTTAATTCAAGAATACTATCAATCAAATAGTGCTTTATACAAATATATGCGTTGTACTTGACATACAACAGTTATTGTGATATACTTACAGTGTTGCATGAGATGTGCAACAGATAAACTGCATATGAAAGGAGTGATTGTTTTTGTTTCAGATCGACACGCTATCAAGGCAACCTGTATACGAACAATTAACCAGACAGGTGGAATATTTTATTATAACAGGTATATTCAAGGAATGTGACCAGATACCTTCCGTCCGCAGTGTTGCTGTAGAGCATTCTATAAATCCCAGAACTATACTTAAAGCATACAATGAACTTGACAGAAGAGGAATTATCCAGTCTGTTCCGGGTAAAGGATACTTTATATGCAAGGATGCCAGAAAAAAGCTGTGTGAAGGATATATGGAAAAGCTCATAGCACTAAAAGAACTGCTTTCTGAAATGTCCCTTGTGGGTATACCTAAGGAGAGTATTCTCGAATGCGTTGAAGAAGCTTATAACAATAATAATAACAAGGAGGAAAACGCAACATGATCAGTACAGAAAATCTGAAAAAAACATTCTCAGGATTTAACGCTCTTGAATCTATAACCTGCAATATTCAGGACGGCAGTATATATGGAATGGTTGGTTCAAACGGAGCCGGAAAATCCACATTTCTGCGTATAATAACAGGTATTTATAAACCTGACAGCGGTAATGTGATCATTGACGGACAGCCGGTATGGGAAAATCCGGAGGTAAAAAAACGTATAGCATTTGTCCCGGACGAGCTGTATTTTCTTGCAGGTGCAAATATAAACAGAATGGAAAAAATGTATAAAAGCCTTTATCCTACATTTTCTGAAGAAAAATGCAGAAAGCTTACAAAACTTTTCGAACTCGACCCGAAAAAACCTCTTAACACATTTTCCAAAGGTATGCGGCGTCAGGCGGCTACGCTGCTTGCCTTGTCGATTCAGCCTGATTACATTTTCTTTGATGAAACTTTCGACGGCCTTGACCCTGTTATGCGTAATCTTGTGAAAAAGCTTATATGCGAAGATGTGCTTGAAAGAAATGCAACAGCTGTTATTACTTCCCATTCTCTGCGTGAGCTTGAGGATATATGCGATCAGCTGGCTCTTCTTCATAAGGGAGGAATTGTACTTCAGAGCGACGTGGAAAATCTTAAAACAGAGCAGTTCAAGATCCAGGCTGCATTCCGTAAAAATTATGAGAAGGAAGACTTTGAAAAAATCGGAATCAAAGTGCAGAATTTCACACGCCAGGGAACCGTAATAAATATGATAGTAAAGAGCGACCGTGAAACTGCAAGCGCCAAACTGCGTTCACTGGACCCTGTTTTGCTTGAGATACTTCCACTCTCACTGGAAGAAGTATTTACTTACGAAATGGACGCTCTGGGTTATACCTTCAACTTAGAATAACAGAACGGAGAATAAATATGAAACAAAAAAATATTCCTTTTAACATAAATGTTTTTCTTGAATCATTCAGACAGCTGAGAGTTACAGGGATAATCAGCGTTATACTTATGGCGGGTATTACGATTATAAGATTGATTGACTTTCTTTCATATCGTGTAGAAGGCGTATCTCAGCAAATCAAATTTACTGGTTTTGACTGGATGCCATGGCTGTTTATTTCATTTATTCTGATAACACCTGTCCTTATGTTTCAGGCATTTCAGTTTATAAACAAGCGCAATTCCAGCGATTTTTATCATTCACTTCCTCATAAGAGAAGCACTATTTACATAAGCATTTCAGCAGCAGTTATGTCATGGGTAATCATTTCAATCCTTTCTGCTATTATTCCTTCGCTGCTGGGAGCATTATTCTTTTCAAAGTATATTGCATTTGCCTATGATACATTTTTCCTTTTTGTGCTTTTCAATATTGCTTCATGCTTCCTTGTGGGCGGAGCAATTATGATTGCAAAAAGCCTTTCTGGTACCATATTTAATGGAATAATACTAACAGGGCTGATACTCTTTGTACCAAGATTTTTTATCAGTATGATAATCAGCACTATTGAAAGCAATCCGATTTTCGAAGGCGTAATAGGAAACGGATTTACAAATGACGCTCTGAATCCTGTTACAGCTACTGTATTCTCTATTTGGGGCATATCAAATGTAAATATGACAGAAACCTTTATAAGTTTCTCTTCTATAATTTACGGCTTTGTTCTTGGTTTAATATACTTTGTATTGGGAGGAGTTGCATTTTGCCGCAGAAAAAGTGAAACTGCTGCACAAAGCGCACCTAACAGAATCCTTCAGGCAGTATATCGTATCGTATTGACACTTACCCTTTCAAGTTTTGTAATCAGGGAACTTTTCAGTGAAATACACCTTTACAATGAAGGCGGTAATATTTACTGGTTTGAATATGTTATTGCTTATTCAGCTATTGTATTTGTTTACTTTATGTATGAGCTTCTTGCAACCAGAAAGCTTAAAAATCTTATCCGTGCAATTCCGGGTCTTGGCATTGTAGCTGTACTCAATATCGCAATGTTCTTTGGACTTTCCGGTATTTATAAAAATGAAATGAGCTTCCGTCCTGCATCCGATGAAATAAACAGCGTTACACTTGTTCCGGATATAAAGTCTGATGATTATTATTCAATAAATTATTATGATTATGTTCTGAATAAGATCGGCGGTCTTAAAATTGAAGACCGGAAGATTATTGAAGATGTTTCATCTTCTCTGAATAAGAACCTTGCAATGGCAGATGATTCTCTTTCAAGTCTTAATAATTCTATTTACAGCTCTTCCACTCATAAGCAAATGTGTAAATTTAAGATAGAAACTAACGGAACAACTAAAACCAGAAACGTATTTATTGAAGGCGAAACATATGATGAACTTAATAAACTAGTTTGCAGCAGCACAAAATTTAAAGAAGCCTGGCTTACACCGCCTTCATTCAGTGAATTATCCGATGTATATGTAAATGATTATAATACAGAAGATTTTGTTTTAACAGGAGATGAATCTGAAGAACTTTATAATCTTTATCGCAGTGAAATGAAAGATGCAGATTTCGATACATCATTTGAAAACTTTGTATCCGGAACAAACTTCGGCGGATTTGAATGCAAATGTTTAATCGGCGGTAGATCTTATGATATGATGATTCCTATTAATGAATCAGCTTCGCCCAGAACTGCTGAAAAAATCTCAGAATTATCAAGGAAAAATCAAAGCGAGAAACTCCGCACTCTGAACGAATATCTTTCAAGGCTTCAGGAATCAGGAGCAGAATTTGAGGGTGATATATTTGTGTATATACGAAGCATTAAAAATGACGCTACTCCTGTAGACAGTTCCTGGTACTTCAATAATTCACTTGATATCCCAAATACTATCCTTGAATCCCGTGCGGATGATTACGGCAAATATACAGATGATATGTATATGGACATCAATTTAAGCATTTATAATGTTACAGATCCTGATATAGGCTCCTTCTCATGTAATTTTGTTTTCAGAGCAGATGATAATACAATTCAAAAAATACGAAGTTTAGATACTTCACTTATGAAATAATTTTAAGACAACATCATTAACTCTCCATATAAAAGAGGCTGTGTATTCTCCATACAGAATACGCGGCCTCTTGCTTTTAAGAACAGATAAGATTGACAATAGGAAGTATATATGGTATAATAATAAAGAATTACGTCTATAATTTAGGACGCTAATAGAATAACATGATAAAATATCAAAATAAGGAGTATGTATTATGAAATCAATTAAAGCAGGCAGATTACTTGCAGCAATGCTGGCAGGAGTAATGGCAGTATCTTTTACTGCGTGTGGTGATGATGAAATTATTAACAGCAGCAAGGATGATTCTGAAAAATCAATGGAAAAATTTATAGTTGGATTTGACGCTGCATTTCCACCCTATGGTTATCAGGATGAAAACGGTGAGTATGTAGGTTTTGACCTGGATCTCGCCGCTGAAGTCTGCAAGAGAAATAACTGGGAACTTGAAAAGAAACCGATAGACTGGGATTCAAAGGATATGGAACTGAATTCCGGTGCAATTAATTGCATCTGGAACGGATTTACCATGACAGGCCGTGAGGATAAATACGCATGGACAGCTCCATATGTAGATAACAGTCAGGTAATTGTTGTAAAATCAGACAGCGGTATATCCACCTTTGCTGATCTGGCTGGCAAGAGCGTTGCCGTTCAGACTGATTCTTCTGCAGAGGACGCTCTGGAAAGTGAAGAAAATGCAGATCTTAAAAATTCATTTAGTGAACTTGTAATTATAGGCGACTATAACAGTGCATTTATGAATCTTGATTCCGGTGCTGTTGACGCAATAGCTATGGATATTGGCGTAGCAGATTATCAGATTTCTTCAAGAGGAGATCAGTATATAAAATTATCAGAGATCCTTTCAGAAGAACAGTATGCAGTAGGCTTTGCACTGGACAATACCGAACTTCGTGATAAGGTGGATTCAACACTTAATGATATGCGCAAGGACGGAACATTTGAAAAGATTGCAGAGGACTGGGGACTTGGCAATTCAATCATTAAGTAAAACTGCGGAGGAATAAGATATGTCAATTATTGATATCGCAGTACAGCTTGGTGACAGTCTGATTAATTCTGTCAGTGTTTTCCTGCTGACTTTGCTGTTTTCTATTCCGCTTGGTATAATAATATGTGTGATTCGTTTATACGCATGGAAGCCAATTCAATGGATAGTAAAATTTTATATATCCATAGTTCGTGGAACTCCGCTTATGCTGCAGCTTTTTGTTGTTTACTTTGGACCATATTATATAGCAGGCATACCATTGCGGCCGGCATACCGCTTCTGGGCTGTTATAATAGCCTTTTCATTAAATTATGCAGCTTATTTTGCTGAAATTTTCAGAAGCGGCATTCAGTCTATACCAATAGGACAACACGAAGCCTCTTTTATCCTTGGATATGGAAGTTTTCAGAAATTCACACGCATAATCATCCCTCAGATGTTCAAGCGTGTACTTCCGGCAGTTACTAATGAATCCATAACACTTGTAAAAGATACATCCCTTGCTTTTGCAATCTCATATATAGAGCTTTTCTCAGAAACAAAAATGATAGCAGCTGCTCAGACATCAATGATACCATATCTTGTTGCAGCAATATTCTACTATGTGCTTAATCTAATAGTAGCAGGTATTATGTCATTGCTTGAGAAGAAATTGAACTATTACAGAATATAGGAGATGCCATATGGAATATTTAAAGGTTGATCATTTAAAAAAAAGTTTTGATAATACTGACGTTCTTCATGATGTTTCCTTTTCTGTAAATGAAGGAGAAGTTGTTTCAATTATTGGTCCTTCGGGATCCGGCAAATCTACATTGCTTCGGTGCTGTACATTTCTTGAAAGCATTACATGCGGTGCGATTGAATACATGGGACATACAGCAGTTTCAGCAAATAAAGACGGCAAATCTGTTTATGCCTCAAAATCAGAATTCAAGAATATTTTACAGTATTTCGGACTTGTTTTTCAGAATTTCAATTTGTTTCCTCATTATACTGTTTTAAAAAATATCATGGAACCACAGCGTATAGTTTTAAAAAGAAGCAAAGAAGAATCTTATAAAATTGCAGTTGATTTGCTCAGAAAAGTAGGTCTTGCAGACAAAGCAGATTCATATCCATGTGAACTTTCCGGCGGACAGCAGCAGCGGGTTGCAATAGTACGTGCCCTTGCAATGTCACCTAAAATTCTGTTTTTCGATGAACCCACTTCTGCGCTTGATCCTGAGCTTACAGGAGAGATTCTTGAAGTAATACGTCTTCTTGCAGAAGATCATATGACAATGGTTATTGTAACACATGAAATGAACTTTGCAAAAGCCATTTCCGACAGGGTAATTTTCATGGCTGGAGGATATATAATTGAAGAAGGTCCTCCGAATGAAGTTTTTGAAAATCCAAAGCAAGAACGTACAAGGCAGTTTCTTTCAAATTATAATTGATGCAGCCCGAATAAAGTCCGGCTTATGGTTATGTATGGTATAACAATAACATTTTAAGGTGAAATGCTCCCATTTTGTTAGACAGTGTGGTATTATAAAAAATACCAATATTGAAACTAAGGCAACACCGCACAAATCACGCCTAACGGCTCTGTATGCAATCTGCTTGCAGCTTTTCCGTCATATTTTACAAAAAGCCTCGCTGATACTTTGTGTATCAGCGAGGCTT
>JAQXHO010000015.1 GCA_029007315.1 Oscillospiraceae bacterium | reverse complement strand
TTCGCCCCAGCCGAATGGGAACAGATACTCAAAGTCAGTTGTAGCCTTTGAATAGAAACACAACTCCTCAGGATCATGGTCACGAAGTCTGAGATTCTCTTCCTTGATGCCCAGTGTTGTCAGGAAGTTCTTGCAGTATGTTCTCCAGTACTGGAACCACTCAAGGTCAGTGCCGGGCTTGCAGAAAAATTCAAGCTCCATCTGCTCAAATTCACGCACACGGAAAATAAAGTTGCCGGGTGTAATCTCGTTTCTGAAGGACTTGCCCACCTGTGCAACGCCGAAAGGTACCTTCTTTCTTGTGGTACGCTGAATGTTTGCGAAGTTTACAAAAATACCCTGTGCAGTTTCCGGACGGAGATACAGCTCAGACTTTGAGTCCTCTGTAACGCCCTGGAATGTCTTGAACATCAGATTGAACTGTCTGATGTCTGTGAAATCACTCTTGCCGCAGTTGGGGCAGACAATGCCCTTTTCACGGATATAGTCCATCATCTGCTGATTTGACCAGCCGGCAGGATTAGTTCCGTCGAAGTTTTCGATAAGGTTATCTGCTCTGTGACGAGTCTTGCACTCCTTGCAGTCCATGAGAGGGTCGGAGAATCCGCCTAAGTGACCGGAAGCCACCCATGTTTCCGGATTCATGAGAATAGCACTGTCCAGACCTACATTGTAGGGGCATTCCTGGACGAACTTCTTTCTCCATGCGTCCTTGATGTTGTTTTTCAGCTCAACGCCAAGAGGACCGTAGTCCCATGTGTTGGCAAGACCGCCGTAAATTTCGGAGCCTGCATAAACAAAGCCCCTTGATTTACAGAGTTCCACGATTTTTTCCATGCTCTTTTCCTTGTTTGACAGCATACTGCATACCTCTTTCAAATTATTTTTTATATTATATATGGAGTCTTATTCAGACTCTTCGTTTTCAAAATAGAGCTTTACCGCCTCAGCAACAGGCGAATAGCCGTAACCCATACGTACCAGTGAAGCCTTGCACTTTTCGATTTTCTTCCTGTCGCTTATGTCGTCCAGAAGTCTTGAATATTTTTTCTCCATAAGCTTCAGAATCTGCTCTGTCTGGTATTCAGAATCGGTATAAGGGGCAATTGTCTTGTCAATGACGCTTTTGGGAATGCCCTTCTGGTAAAGTATCTGCCTGATTCTCCTTGGACCGTAGAGCTTTATCTCAGCAGCACTTCTTGCGGTATTTTCCGCATACTTCCAGTCGTTGATAACGCCCAGACCTGCCAGCCTGTCCATTACTTCATAGCAGACCTCTTCCTCATAATTGCCCCGCAGCTTTAAAAACAGCATATGATAGCTGTAGCTCTGTCCTTCCAGGAGATACAATGCCCTGTGATATGCTCTCCGCACATCATTGTCAAAGAGCATTTTTGTCAGGTCTTTCTCGGAAATATTTTCAGTATCATACAAATGATACTTCTCTGCGATTTCCCGGTGTATCTCATATATCTGTCCTCCTTCAAGGGACAGCGTAAGATAGGAGCCATGCTGCGGCTTACATGACAGAATTTTCATAGCAGGCTTTATACGGGAGTAAACTCGTCAAAGGAGTCGTCATTGTCAATATCGGGATCGCCGGAAACCGGTCTGAAGTCATCATCATCGAAGCTGTCCTCGTTACTGCCGCCGGAATTCTTTTCAGCAGCCTTTTCAGCGGCTTTTTCTGCGGCTGATTCAAGGCGGCTCTTGTCGCCTGACTTCTTTGAATTCTTTTCCTTCTGTTCCTTAGCTTTTTTAGCTTCCTCTTCCGCAAGCTCCTTGATTTTAGCGGTGATCTTCTCTTCGATTTCCTTCATCATCTCAGCATTGCCCAGGAGTACCTCCTTGACATTTTCCCTGCCCTGACCCAGCTTATTGCCTTCATAGCTGAACCATGAGCCGCTTTTATTGATGATGTCAAGCTCAATAGCCATGTCAAGCACTTCCGCAGAACGGGAAATACCCTTGCCGTAGATAATGTCAAATTCACAGCTCTTGAAGGGCGGAGCCACCTTGTTTTTCACAACTTTGACCTTGGTACGTGCGCCGATTATCTCTGTGCCTTCCTTGATAGGTTCGCCCTTTCTTACCTCCATACGGATAGAAGCATAGAATTTCAAGGCACGTCCGCCGGGAGTAGTTTCGGGATTGCCGTACATAACGCCGATCTTCTCACGTATCTGGTTGATGAACACAGCCACGCAGTTTGACTTGGAAATAACGGAGGTAAGCTTTCTCATAGCCTGTGACATAAGTCTTGCCAGCATACCCACATGGGAATCGCCCATTTCTCCGTCGATTTCAGCCTTTGTGGTCATAGCCGCCACGGAGTCGATAACTATAACGTCAATAGCGCCGGAACGCACAAGAGCTTCTGCAATTTCCAGAGCCTGTTCGCCGCTGTCGGGCTGGGATACAAGGAGATTGTCGATGTCAACACCCAGTGCGGAGGCATATTTCGGGTCAAGGGCGTGTTCAACGTCAATGAACGCCACTTCGCCGCCCTGTTTCTGAGCCTCTGCAATAATGTGAAGTGCAACAGTGGTTTTGCCGGAGCTTTCCGGGCCGTAAAGCTCAACGATACGTCCTCTCGGAACGCCGCCTACACCCAGAGCCATATCCAGTGACATAGAGCCGGTGGGAATAGCCTCCACCTCCATGCAGTTGCTTTCACCCAGACGCATAATGGAACCGCTGCCGTAGGTTTTCGTAATATGTGCAATGGCGCTTTCCAGTGCCTTTTTCTTTTCCTCAGCCGTTGCAGGCATGGTGAACTGATTTTTCTTTTTAAGATCTGCTTTAGCCATATGGCATTATCCTTTCATTTAAGAAAATTATGAAGCTGTTCTTCAAACTGCTTTTTAACAGTATTATATGCAAAATCCTGCTGTCTTTTTCTCTGGGTACCTATAATTTCTCTGCGGAGAACAGTATCTGTAAGTATTCTGTCCGCAGCCATTGCCGCCTGAAGCGGATCCTTGTCATGAAGCAGAAATCCGGCACCGCCCAGGGTATCGGGAACAGCACAGGCGTCGTATGCAATAATAGGCACACCGAAATACATTGCCTCCACAAGAGGAACGCAGAAGCCCTCATGCTCGCTCATACACAGGAAAATATCGGCAATCTGGTAGTAGGCAATCATTTTTGCAAAGGACACATGGCCTGTAAAAATAACGTTCTGAAGCTCCAGAGCCTGCACATAGCGGAGGAGTCTTTTGTAGTAAAGCTCCGTACCTTCCCATGAACCCACAAAAATAAGCCTTGACTTAGGGTTGCAGTATTTCTGGTAGCAGTTGAAGGTTCTGATGATATCCTCATGCTTTTTATTTGGTGCAACTCTGCCTACAAAGAGAAAATTCACAAAGCCGTCGCTGTCGTATTGCTTTATGACCTCCGGGTCAGGTCTTCCGCTGTAATCTGAAAACTGAATAAGCACGGGTCTTACAGCAATATCGCATTTATAGCCAAGGTCCATTAGTTCCTTTTTGTTGTATTCGGAATCCGCCATGCAGAAATCAGCCTTGTCCGCAAGATGAGCCGCACCCTTTCTTCCAGCGTCAAGAAGCTCCGTCAGCTCTCCGTTATAGGGACGGAAGAAGTAGGAAGGTGTGATATTATGGTAAATAATGCCCTTTTTCGCTTTAAGCTTTTCAAGGGAAAAATTCAGCTCCGAACCCACCGACAGATGATAAAGCACAGTATCGGCAGAAGTGAGCCTGGGCATACGGCTTATATGGCTGGCTGTTCCGGAGGGCAGACGCTTGTCGATATTTTCCGCAAATATGCCTGTTTTAAAGCCCATTTTTTCAAGGACCTTACCAATGGCAATAGCGTCATTGCTTACGGCGTCGCCGGCGGCAATAGTAGGCATCAGCTGAAAAACACGCATCAGCTATGCTCCTTTCCTGCAGCGGCAAGCTGTTCATTCAGAGAGATAACCTGTTTCTGAAGCCTGTCGATCTCCATACGGTTATTCCGCTGCTGAAGCTCCAGAGCCTCAATGCGTTTTGCAAGAGAAGCGGTGCTTTGCTCCTGTGAATCTCTTATATAAAGCTCCACCTGCTGAAGAGCCTCAGCTGTATTTGCATTGATGTTTGACTGTTCATCAGCTACAGGCTCTGCGTAGAAGCGGATAAGCTTTCTTATGACCTTTTTAAAAAAGCGTGACGCACTGCCGCCTGTCAGTTCATTTTCCGTATTGAGAACGAAGCAGTCGGATACATACTCCACATTTTTCCGGAGCTGATCCGGGTCGAACTGTTCGGCATAGTTTCTCGGGTTTGCGTCGCAGGGAATATCCGCAAAGGACAGCATATCTCCGGACAGACCTTTTTCCTCTATATCTGCACGGATTTCCGACATAATATCTTCTATATTAAGACTCATAAACAGAGGATTCCTTTCCGTATATCAAAAATTGCTTGTATAAGGGATATTATACTCCATTTCTCCCAAAAAGTCAAGGCATATCATCTGTCGTCTTTCATATCTGCCGTGCCGATTTCCGCACCGCTGTAATAATGCAGCAGTATTTCCCTCCAGTCAGCTCCGGCGTCAGCCATGGCGTCGGCTCCGTACTGGCTCATTCCCACGCCGTGGCCGTAACCCTTTGTGGTGACGCTGCATACATCTCCCGTCCATTTCACCTCAAATGATGCACTCCGAAGACCAAGAGCCTGTCTTATCTCCTGTCCCGTGGCAATAACGCCGCCTGCCTTTGCAGTAAGGACAGTGCCGGAATCCGAACGCTTTTCTACAGTAAGCCAGTCCTTTGCAGCAGATGAAAAATCACCCTCCGGAAAGCTCTTTTTCAGCAGTTCCTTCAGTTCAGCGGCGGAAAAATCCTTGCTGTAAAGATAATTCGGCGCAAATCTGTCAGCCTCGCTGTCTGCTGATACAAGATAAGGCACATTTTCGCCCCAGACATTTTCTGCGCTTTCAGTCTGACCCGGGGATATTGAACAGAATGCCGCCAGTATAGGCTTATCCTCATAGAGAATTATATAGGGCAGAACCTCGTGAACAGCAGAGGTTATTTTTTCATGGGCAGAATCGTAACCGCTGCCGTAGAATTCCATAGCCTGGCTTTCAGTGAAATACGCCTGGTAACGGTCCGGGTCATTTGAAATATCCGCACCGCAAAGCTCGGCAGAGGGATTTTCCCTTTCAGCCAGCTGTCTTCTGACAGCGTATGTATGAACGGCAACTGCCTGTGCCTTGAGAGCTTCCTCTTCAAAGGAAGCAGGCATTTCTGCGGTTACTGCGCCCACAATGTAGTCCTCCATGGAAAGAGTCAGAACATCTCCTGTGGAGGTGTCCAGCATACGTATAGTTTCAGTATTCTCAGAGGAAAGGGTGCTTTCGGTGCTTTGAAGGGTTTCCTCCGTGCTTTCGGGTACACTTTCTCCGGTATACCGTCTGACAAGAGCAGGCAGGGCAGGCAGAGCCGCAAGAATAAGTCCGAATGAAAACATCATCAATCCGTATCGTTTCACAGGCTGTACTTCCTTTCTATTAATATTGGTTGACAGATAAGCTGTTTTAATGTATAATAGATTATATATACGAAAACAACGGGAGGAAAAAACAGATGAATCATCAGCTGGAAAAATATATAAAACTTGAAAGTGAGCAGGGACATTCACATCTTGATATTAAATCTCTATGCGAAAGACTTTCATATTATTCTCAGATAGACAGCAGCCTTTATGATAAATACCATGTAAGAAGAGGACTGCGTTACAGCGACGGTTCTGGCGTTGCTGCAGGAATTACAAACATATGCAGCGTACACGGATATATCATTGACGAAGGTATCCGCACACCTATTCCCGGAGAGCTTATCTACCGTGGCTACGACATAAACGACCTTGTGGAAAATGCAGAAAAAGAGGACCGATTTGTATTTGAGGAGGTAGTATATCTTCTGCTCTTCGGTCAGCTTCCCACAAAAAAGGAACTGGAGGAATGCGAACACGCCCTGAGTATCCGCAGAGAACTGCCGCCGGGATTCCTTGTTGATTCCATAATGCAGTCACCTTCTAAAAATATTATGAACAAGCTTGCAAGAAGCATTCTGTCACTTTATTCATATGACGCCTGTCCAGATAATACAACTATCGAGGACGAAATGCTCATTGCCATTAACCTTATCGCAAAAATGCCCAACCTTATGAACGGCGCTTATCAGACAAAAAGGCATAAATACGACAATGCCAGCATGGTCATGCACCAGCTTCGTCCCGAGGAAAAAACCGCAGAATCCATTCTTTCCCTTTTGAGAAGCGACAGACAGTACACAAAGGAAGAGGCACAGCTTCTTGACATAATGCTTGCTATCCATGCAGAACACGGCGGCGGAAACAATTCCACCTTTGCCTGCCGTGTGGCAACCTCCTCCGGCACAGACCCCTATGCCGCATATGCCTCAGCCATAAATTCCCTGAAGGGACCAAGACACGGCGGAGCCAACATAAAGGTTATAGAAATGCTTGACGATATCAAAGCCCATGTTAAAAACTGGGAGGACGAAGGAGAAGTTGCTGACTATCTCACAAAGATACTTAAAAAGGAAGCAGGCGACCGCAGCGGTCTTATTTACGGCATGGGTCATGCAGTATATACCCTTTCAGACCCGAGAGCCGTTATTCTGAAGAGAAAGGCGTTTGAGCTTGCAAAGGGTCATGAATATGAGCCGCAGTTCCGTCTGCTTGACCTTATAGAAAAGCTGACTCCGGAGCTTATGCGCTCCGTAAGAGGAATTGACAAGACAGTCTGCGCAAATGTTGATATGTACTCCGGTCTTGTTTACAGAATGCTGGGCATTCCGGACGACCTCTTTACACCGCTGTTTGCCTCCGCAAGAATGGTAGGCTGGTCAGCTCACCGCATGGAGGAAATACTCACAGGCAAGAGAATTATCCGTCCTGCCTACCGTACCATTGCAAAGCGCAAGAAGTATGTACCGTTATGCAGCCGTACAGAAGAAGAATAAGAATGAAAAGAATACTGCTTGCTTTTCTGCTGACAGCTGTGGTGATGCTGGGCGGCTGTTCCTTCGGAGCTTCAATAGACACCCTTCTTGTACCGCCCAGTCTTGGCAGAGAACAGGAGCAGATATACCAGGCGCTTCAGGACGCAGTCGGAAAGGATATAAAGCTCCAGTATCCCAGAACGGGAGATTATCTGTCAGCCTTCATTCTGGCGGATCTTGACGGTGACGAAGAAGATGAAGCTCTTGTTTTCTATGCAAAAACCGGACTTTCCGCAGCGGAAAATAACCTCCGCATAAATGTGCTGGACAAGGGAAAAGATACATGGAGTTCAGTATGCGATGTTCCTGCAGAGGGTGCGGAAATTGAGAGAGTTATCATTTCGCCGATAGGCGCATATACCGACGCCCAGATAGCGATAGGATATTCCATAGTGGACAAGTCCGACAAGGGTCTGGTGGTGTATGACTATGAAAACGGCGGACTTGTGCAGAATTTCGATGTGACATATTCCATGTTTGATATACATGACCTGGACGGCGACGGTCTGCAGGAGCTGCTTGTGCTTCAGGCTGATTCAGCCACCGCAGGAGCAAGAGCCGCTGTCTATGTTCCCGATGAACAGAAACGTTTCCGCAAGACACAGCTTTCTCTCAGAAGCGGCTGTACAGGCTTCAGCCAGGTTCTGTATGATGAACGTGAAGACGGCTCAGCCGTGGTTTATGCAGATATGCTGACAGGCGTAACCACCATGCAGACAGAGCTTTTCTGTTTTGACGGAGAAAGGCTCACTCACCTTATTGAGGACGAAAGCGCCGCTTCGGAAACCACCCGTTCAGTGGGATGTCTTACCCTGGATATAGACGGCGACGGTACGCCGGAGATCCCGGTGCAGACGGTTTTTCCCGGATATGAGGGTAATGCCGCCGATCAGAACATACGTCTTACAAGGTGGATGACTCCGGGAAATGAAAGTCTTACGGAAAAATACCGGGGCTATTACAGCGTAAGCGAAGGCTATGCCTTCATGCTGCCGGAAAGCTGGCAGACAGAGGTAACGGCAGTAAGCGACGGTATCACAGGCGATATAGTATTTTACCATTATGCAGGCTCGCTTTCTGAGCCTATGCAGGAGCTTATGCGCATAGGTACAGCTTCTGACCGGGACTCAAGGGATTCTCTTTTAGAGGACGGCTACAGCCTGCTTCATTCCAGAGGCAACGCATATTATTTTATGAATGTATGTGAAAGCACGGACAGCTTGTATCTTCCGGAAAGCGAGCTGCTGTCCTGTTTTCGGTTTGTATAAGAAGAAAGGAAGCATTTATGAAACGTATTCTGGTTTGTGAGGACGAGGACGCTATCCGTGAATTCGTGGTAATGAACCTCAAGCGAATAGGCTATGATGTTATGGACGTAAATTGCGGAGAGGACGCACTTGCCGCTTTTGACGCAGCCGGAGGAAATTTTGATATAGTACTGCTGGATATTATGATGCCGGGAATGGACGGCTTTGCAGTATGCAAAAAGCTCCGTGAAAAAAGCTCTACCCTGGGAATCATCATGCTTACCGCACGTTCCCAGGAAATGGACAAGGTAAGCGGACTTATGATGGGAGCTGACGACTATATCACAAAGCCCTTTTCACTGTCTGAGCTTACAGCAAGAGTTGACGCAATATACAGAAGAGTCTGCATGAGCTTTATAAAGGACGAAAAGTCCCCGGTTATCCGCAGCGGACCCTTCGCTCTCAATCTCAAAAGCAGAACAGTTACCAAAAACGGCGCACTCATTGAGCTTACACAGGTGGAGTACCAGATAATGGAGTATTTCCTCAACAATAAGAATACCGCCCTTGACAGAGCAAGTATTCTTGACCATATCTGGGGCGACGGCTATTTCGGAGATGACAAGATAGTTGACGTAAATATCCGCCGAATACGAATGAAAATAGAAGACGAACCCTCAAACCCCAAGTATATAACTACTATCTGGGGCTACGGCTATAAGTGGAATGATCAGTAAAAAAAGAAGCAGACGCAGCGCAAAGAAGAACACCATTATCCGCAGATGGATGTTCAACAATCTGGGACTTATCGTCCTTCTGCTTATGGTAATAGCTCTTTCAGTGGTGTATGCGCTCCAGAATTATTACTACAATTCAGCGGAACAGTACCTCCGGGTCAGGATAAATTCCGTGACCTCTGTGCTTACCAGATACACCCAGGACGCAGACGTTAATTTTTCCGCAGAACTGCGAAGCACCCTTGAAAATTTTTCCGACAAGGATAAAATGGAGCTTATGGCGATAGATTCAAAGGGCAGAGTTCTGCTTACCTCCTCGGGATTTCCTCCTGCGGACGATGCGGAAATGCCGGATTACCAGTCCCTTATGGATGGCGGCGAAGACTGCTGGGTGGGTAAGATGAACGGCGAAAAAATGATGGCAGTAAGCGTGGATATATCCGGCATAAGCACGGAATACAACGCAATACGTGTCATTACCTCACTGAGAAATATAGACGGAGCAATGGTTGGCTATATGGCTGCCGTAGGAGTCAGCTGTTTTCTTATCGTACTGCTTCTGCTTATAACAGGCAGATATTTTGTAAACAGTATCGTAAAGCCCATATCTGCCATAAACGAAAGCACAAAGAAATTTGCAAAGGGCGACTTCAAGGAGAGAATCGAAAAGACTGCCGAGGACGAGATCGGCGACCTCTGCGACTCAATAAACCACATGGCAGAGGCGCTTTCCTCCACAGAGGCTATGAAAAACGAGTTCATCTCCTCAGTTTCCCATGAACTGCGAACACCTCTCACCGCCATAAAAGGCTGGGCGGAAACTCTTTCCTACGACGTGGACAAGGAAACAGTGCAGAAGGGCGTAAGGGTGATCCAGAATGAAACAGAGCGTCTTTCGGAAATGGTTGAGGAGCTTCTGGACTTTTCACGTATGCAAAGTGGAAAATTTTCCCTCAGAATGGAAAAAATGGATCTGCTGGCAGAGCTTGGAGATGCGGTTCTCATATATGCGGAAAAGGCACGAAGAGAGAATATCCGCATTATCTACCGTGAACCGGAAATGCTGCCCTTTGTAAACGGCGATAAAAACAGAATACGGCAGGTATTTATAAACATAATCGACAACGCCATAAAGTATTCCAATGAAGGCGGTACAATAACTATAGGAGCCGAGGCTGTGGGAAATAAGATACAGGTCATCGTTTCAGACAACGGCGTAGGCATCAGCAAGCAGGATCTGCCGAGGGTAAAGACGAAATTCTTCAAGGCAAATCAGACAAGACGAGGAAGCGGAATAGGACTGGCTGTGGCTGATGAGATCATAACAATGCACGGCGGAACGCTGAAAATCGACAGCGAACTTGGCAGAGGAACAGACGTTACCATAACTCTGCCTGCAATGACAGAACATCAGACAGGCGGTCAGGGAGATATCTCCTGAGCGAAAGGAAAAGAATAATATGAGCAAAAAGGAAAAAACTGAGCAGCACCGTTCAAAAATAGGCGGACAGGCGCTTATTGAGGGTGTAATGATGAAAGGCGCCGATACCGGCGCAATGGCGTGCCGTCTGCCGGACGGTACCATTGATGTGGAAACATGGGAAGAAAACAACGGCAAAAATATGCCCTGGTACAGAAAATGCCCCTTTGTGAGAGGCAGCTTTAACTTTGTTATCTCCATGAAGGACGGATACAAATGCCTTATGAAGTCAGCTGAAAAGCAGATAACAGATGATGAAGAGGAAAATGAAGAGGAAATGGGCAGATTTGAAAAATGGCTCACTGAAAAGCTGGGTGAAAAACTGTTCGGCGTCATTATGGGCATTGCCATGGTCATAGGAATAGCCCTTTCTGTTCTTCTGTTTATGTTCCTGCCTAAATTCCTCATCGGTCTGCTTATCGACTATACGCCTGTTCCCGATGTGAATATGCTTCGTTCAGCCCTTGAGGGAGTGCTTAAAATAACCATATTCCTCTTTTATATGGTACTGACAGGCTGCATGAAAGATATCCGCAGAACATATGAATATCACGGAGCAGAGCATAAAACCATTGCCTGTCATGAGGCAGGAGATGAACTGACTGTGGAAAATGTAAGGAAACACTGCCGTTTCCACCCAAGATGCGGAACAAGCTTTATTTTCATCACACTCATAGTAAGCATACTTGCAATGTGCCTTGTTCCCATAAGGGTCATCTGGCTGAGAACCCTTGTGAGCATACTTATTCTTCCGCTTATAGTAGGCGTTTCCTATGAATTTATAAGACTTGCCGGCAGAAGCAGCAATGCCTTCACAAGGGCGCTTTCATGGCCGGGACTTCAGATACAGAGAATAACCACAAGAGAGCCGGACGACTCTCAGATCGAATGCGCAATTGCCGCAATAAAGCCCTGTATACCTGAGGATCTGGAAGATGACAGGTGGTAATGTTTACGGACGACTTATAGGCAGAGAGCTTTTTAAAGTCATGACAAAGCTTCTTAAATCTGCGTCAGAAGAAAATTCAGCAGGTGAAGCAGGCTTTATACTGTCCCATGTCACAGGCAGGGCGTTTCCTCTTGCAGTAACAGACAGAGAGCCGCTTAATGAAGAAATTGTAGATAAAGCCATTGAGATCTGCCGCAGAAGAATGACAGGAGAACCTCTTCAGTATATTTTAGGCGAATGGGACTTTTACGGCATGACATTCAAAGTAGGCAGGGGCGTTCTTATACCAAGACAGGATACGGAAACCCTTGCAGAAGAGGCAATACGTTCGAGAGAACATACAGACAGTACGAAATATGCGGACTTGTGCAGCGGAAGCGGCTGTGTTGCGGCAGCTGTGGCAAAATATGTAAAGGGCATAAAGGGATTTGCAATAGAAAAATCTCCCGAGGCTTTTGAATATCTCAGAGAGAATATCTCACAGCTTGCACCAGGTATTACGCCCTGCATGGGTGATGTGCTTCTTCCGGAAACAGCGGCAGAATACACGGACCTTGACCTTATAACAGCTAATCCGCCCTATCTTACAGAGCGGGATATGAATGAGCTTCAGAAAGAGGTGGCCTTTGAACCGGAGCTTGCCCTTTTCGGCGGCAATGACGGTCTGATGTTCTACAGAGAGCTTACACGCATATGGAAAAGCTCTCTTAAAAAAGGCGGAATGCTGCTTTTTGAAGTGGGGATCGGTCAGTATAAAGACGTAATGGATATTCTCAGAGAAAACGGCTTTGCAGAGGTTTCGTTTTCCTGCGACCTTTCCGGAATCGAACGTGTCGTTATGGGAAGAAAACCCTGATTTCAAAAAAGGACGGTGAACGGCGTGAAAATAGCTTTTGTTATTCCATGGTACGGCGAAAATATAAAAGGCGGAGCCGAAGCGGAACTCCGTGAAGTATCCGTGCATCTCCAGGCAGCAGGAGTCGATGTGGAAATACTGACCACCTGTGCTAAGAGCTTTGATTCGGACTGGAATGTAAACTACTATGCAGAAGGCACAGCATTTGTATATGATGTGCCTGTAAGACGTTTTCCTGTACGGACAAGGGATACACGGAGCTTCAACAAGGTGAACCGCAAGCTTATGGCAGGAGGAGTTGTTTCCCTGTCGGAGGAAAAGCTGTTTCTCCGTGAAATGATAAACAGTACCGCACTCTGCACATACATACAGGAAAATGAACATCTCTACGACCTTTTCGTGTTTATGCCCTATATGTTCGGCACCACCTTTTTCGGCATACTTTCATGCCCTCCGGAAAAGGCTGTCATGCTGCCCTGTCTTCACAACGAAAGCTACGCACATATGATGATGTTCAGACAGACATATATAAATATAAAGGGCATGATCTTCAATTCCCGTCCGGAACAGGAGCTTGCCAACCGTCTTTATGACCTCCAGGAAACAGAGCAGGAGTGCATAGGAATCGGAATGGATACAAGGATCTCCGGAAACGCCGGCGCATTCCGGCAAAAATATGGCATCAGTGCGCCCTTTGTCCTCTATGCAGGAAGAAAGGATACGGGCAAGAATGTTGACACTCTGCTTAAATATTTTGCGGAATACAGAAAGAGAAACAGTGAAACCGATCTGCGGCTTGTGCTTATAGGCGGCGGCGAAGCAGAGCTGCCGGAAGGCTCCGAAGGGTTTATTCACGACCTGGGATTTGTGGAACCCGAGGATAAATACAACGCAATGGCGGCGGCGGAATTTCTCTGCCAGCCCTCTAAAAACGAGAGCTTTTCCATTGTAATGATGGAAAGCTGGCTCTGCGGAAGACCGGTGCTTGTACATGAAAAATGTCCTGTTACTTCGGATTTTGTAAAACAGGCACAGGGCGGACTTTATTTTAAGGATTACTATGAATTTGAAGGCTGTCTGAAATGGCTGACATCAAATAAGGAAAAGGCACAGATCCTTGGAGAAAACGGAAATGCCTATGTAAGGGAACATTTTGACTGGAGAACAATAACAGAAAAATATATAAGATTTTTTGAAAAACTGACAGAGGAATAAGCTTATGAAACGAATAGCACTTGTTTGTCCCAGATACGGCACTGAGGTAACAGAGGGTTCAGCACGGTATGCAAAGCAGCTGGCAGAACAGCTTGTAAAACGCTACGAGGTGGAGGTTCTCACCACAAAGGCGATAGACGACAAAACATGGCGTAACTGGTACGCAAGGGACAGGGAATGCGTAAAGGGTGTAAACGTCCGCCGCTTTAATACGGAGCGTGAAAAGGCGCTGAATCTTGAAGCATACACCAAAACATATTTAGAGGAATGCCGTGAGGATAAGCGGAGCATAGGCGTTGAAAAGATATGGATAGAAAAACAGGGACCCTTTGCACCGGACTGCATAAGATACATTATAAGGCACAGACAGGAATATGATGTTATAATATTTGTGGGATATATGAACTACCTCACCGTGGCAGGAATGCCTGAAGCTGCACAGAAGGCAGTTCTTGTGCCGCTTATCAAAGAGGACAGCCCTTATTTTCAGTTCCTCATCTTTCAGCAGATGTTTACAATGCCGGGAGGCTTTGTTTTTCTCACAAATGAAGAGAGAATGCTTGTAAGAAAACGCTTCCGCACCCAGGGAATACCCTGCGAGGTTATGGGAACAGGTGCGGATATTCCGGAGAATATCGACGAAGCAGCATTTTTTCACAAATATCATATAAGGGACAGATATATTCTCTACTGCGGACGTATTGATGATGAAAAGGACTGCCCTGCCCTCATACACTATTTTACGGAATACAGAAGAAGAAATCCGGAAATGAGGATAAAGCTTGTGCTTATGGGCGAAGTGTGCTGCCGTATTCCTGACCATGAAGACATTATCCCGGTGGGTTATGTATCGGAACAGGATAAATACAACGGTATTGCAGGCGCAGAGCTGCTTGTAATGCCATCTCAGCATGAGAATCTGCCCGAAGCTCTTCTCAGCGCAATGGCACTTGGAATTCCCGTTCTTGTAAACGGAGCCTGCGACGCTTTGAAGGAGCATTGCAGAAAAAGCAATGCAGGGCTTTACTATGAGAATTTCTTTGAATTCGAAGGCGCCCTTAACAGGATACTTCCGGACCCGGAGCTTTATGAGGCGCTGTCCAGAAATGCCCTTATGTATGTACGTAAAAATTACGAGTGGGATGTTATTATAGAAAGATTTATCCAGCTGATAAACAAGGCTGTTGAGTAAAGGTGACCTATAAGAAAAGGAGATAAAAATTATGGCAATCAGAGTAGGACTTGTATCCCTTGGCTGTTCAAAAAATCTTGTGGATTCGGAGCGTATGCTCTATAAGCTGAAGGCTCACGGCTATAAGCTTGTAACAGAACCGGGAGAAGCAGACATTGCAGTGGTAAACACCTGCGGATTTATCCAGTCTGCAAAGGAAGAGGCAATTGAAACCATAATGGAGCTTGCCGCATTAAAGGCTGACGGTACCCTTAAAAAGATAATCCTTACAGGCTGTCTTACAGAGCGTTACAAGGAGGAAGCCGCTGACCTTATAGAGGAAGCTGACGCCGTTGTAGGCATAACCGACCAGAAGGACATTGTGGATATTCTGGATAAGGTTCTGGCAAACGAGAGATATGTGAACTTTGCACCGAAAATGGAAGCTCCTCTTACAGGAAAGAGAATAATTTCAACACTGCCCTTTTTTGCCTATCTTAAAATAGCTGAAGGCTGCAGCAACTGCTGTTCATACTGCGCAATTCCTCAGATAAGAGGACCCTACAGAAGCGTACCCATGGAGGATGTTCTTAAAGAAGCGAACTGGATGGCTGAAAACGGCGTTACTGAAATTATAGTAATTGCCCAGGACACCACACGCTACGGCTGTGACCTCTACGGTGAAAGCCGTCTGCCGGAGCTTCTGAGAAAGCTCTGCGCCATTGAGAAGCTTCACTGGGTGAGAGTGCTTTACTGCTATCCCGAAAGGATCACCGACGAGCTTCTCGATGTTATGGCAGAGGAAGAAAAAATGGTTCCCTACCTTGATATACCAATTCAGCACTGCGATGATGATATTTTAAAGGCAATGAACCGTCAAAGCTCGGAAGCAGAGCTTCGGGAGCTTATTGCGAAAATCCGCACACGCATTCCGGATATCACCATAAGAACCACCCTTATAACCGGTTTTCCCGGCGAAACAAAGGAGCAGTTCAACCGTCTGGGTGATTTCGTTCAGGATATGCAGTTTGACCGTCTGGGGTGTTTCCCGTATTCCGAAGAGGAAGGCACAAAGGCTGCCCTTATGGAAGACCAGGTGGAGGAGTCAGAGCGTTCCCACAGAGCAGAAATAATCATGCAGCAGCAGACTGATGTGAGTCTTGCCAAAAATGAAGCGAAAATAGGCACAAGGCTTGAAGCTGTAATCGAAGGCTATGACAAATATGCAGGCTGTTACTTCGGCAGAACAAAGGCAGACGCTCCGGATATTGACGGAAAGATATTCATAAAGAGCGACAACCGGCTGAAACTGGGTCAGTATATCACAGTAGAGGTTTTTGATACAATGGATTACGACCTTATTGCAGAGGAGGCGGAAGCATGAATTTACCAAACAAACTGACGGTACTGAGAGTGCTTCTTGTGCCTGTGTTTATTGTCCTCATGTATCTGAATGCAATGCCCTTTCACTATCTGGCAGCGGCAGTTGTATTCATAGCAGCGTCTGTAACCGACTGGATGGACGGCAAAATTGCAAGGGCAAGGAATCTTGTAACCACCTTCGGCAAATTTCTCGACCCTCTTGCCGACAAGATACTTGTAATATCTGCCCTTGCTGTGTTTGTGGATAATCCAGTTATAAACATGAGCGCAGTACCGCTGATAATAATAATCACAAGAGAATTCGTTGTATCCGGTATGCGGCTTCTTGCCATGGAGGACGGTGTTGTAATAGCCGCAGGAATATGGGGCAAGCTGAAAACCGCCTTCACTATGGTCACTATAGTTATAATACTCATCTATATGACGGTATTCTGCGATTTCGGACTTGATATCGGCGAAGCAAAGGATATGATCCGCACATGGGTTCTGGGAACTCTCATATGGATATCCACAGTGCTGACAATCGTATCCGGCGCTGTATACCTCAAAAACGGCTGGAAATACGTGGCTAAAACAAAATAAAATATTCTGCAAACAACAAAAAACCTGAGAAGAATCTGCTCTTCTCAGGTAATTTTTTTATTTATTAAGCTTCGCATTGACCTTCTGCATGAATCTGTCAGAGTCAACCTGCACTCTTTTATGAAGGCAGCTGCCTATTTCTCCGGCTTCGTCCTTTGCGGTAATGCTGTATGTCACCTCTCTGCCGCTGACTTCAATTATCTCAGCCTCAGCTTCAACGTGAATTCCCTCGGGAGATGCGGCGGTATGACGGACCTCCAGATATGTTCCCACTGTAGTTTCGCCCTTCTCCAGAAAAGGCTCGGTAGCTTTGCAGGCAGCCTCCTCCATAAGTGCGCACATCATAGGCGTAGCGTAAACTCTCAGTGAGCCGCTGCCTGCCGTAACAGCCAGCCTGCTTTCGTCAACGGTTATTTCGGCTTTGCCTTTAGATCCGATGGTAATAGGCTTCATATCAGATTCCTCCTGAAATAAAAAAATTAATCTGAACTAAGTTCATCAGCAGTAACTTTGCCGCCGAGTATGTCAAGGGCGCTTGGAGCTGCAATGTCGCCGAGAATGTGGTCATAAGTCAGAGCGTCCAGTCTTGCATTAGTCGCCTGCTTAGGGTTGTAGTTGGTGGAATATATGGGTGTGACAGTCATTTCATCCAGCATTGTACGGGTGAATGCGTCACCGGGTGCGTCGATCCAGTCCATCATGATATATGGCAGATAGAATACAGACACCTTTTCCTTGGGAATTTTTTCGTAATCAAGTCCGAAATTGTTCCAGAGAATGTATTTCTGCTCATACAGTGTATCACAGTTTTCGCTTGTTATGCCAAGCTGTGCATAAATGCCGTCATCGCCCCTCAGTGACGGGAAATGGTCGCCGATAAACAGCACAACAGTAGGCTCATCAAATTCCTCCATGCGTACAAGGAAATCCTCAAGAACTTCTGAAGAATGCTTTATCCATTCAAGGTAATTGTCGAATTCATCGCCGTCGCCCTGGGTATAGGGCTGATGATTCTGCATTGTGGTGGTGTGAATGAACATAGGCTCATCTGATTCCTTCAGAAGCTCCTCTATCTGGTTCATTACTGTATTATCGTCAATATAGGTGCCGAAATATTCAACAGGAACAGTAAAATCATTTTCAAATATCATTTTATCATAGCTGAAGTTGGCGTAAATTCTGTTTCTGCCGTAGAAGCTTGCAAGATAAGGGTGAATGTATGCTGTATTATAGCCCCATGCCTTGTAATATGCAGGAATAGTTGGCTGAGGACGGTTCAGAAGAACTCTGTTTGGCATACTGGGGTCGTCAATTGACTTTACAGGCAGACCGAACATAAGCTCAAATTCTGTTCTTACAGTGTAGCTTGCATATGTGGGAGCAATAGCCGTACCTGAAAAGCCCATTTCAGCCGCCTTGTCAAGGCTGTCGTAGGTGTTTCCGATGACATCTTCAAGCTCGTCAAATACTCTGAAATCTGCAAAGGATTCCGACATTACAACCACTACATTCGGTTTTCCGTCCTTGAAGGAACTGGTTTTGTCCGGAGAATCCGAAAGATACTGGTAAATAACACTGCTGCTGTCTTCATTGTAATCCTCAGGCTCCGACAGATCAGAGGCAAAACCCTCTGAACCGGTCTGCATAAAGAATGCTATGAAGCCGTTGTTGTCATATTTCTCATTTAGAATAAATGTGTTGTTTGCTTCCTTGGTATCCAGTCCGAACATTGAGTAAACAGGCTGGGCAACAGAGGGAGTGACAACTAAAAGCACACACAGGGACATACAGGCAGCACCGGAAACAAGCCTTGCCGGAAGCTTTATTTTCTTCCTGGTTTTCGGGTTAAAAATAAAAGCTGTTATTATGTATCCGATCACCACAAGAACAGTTGCCACAAGTCTTGGAGTGATTTTTATATAGGCAAAGCCCTTCAGTGCAACGATATTTCCTGTCAGCATCATGTCGGGTATCATAAGATGATTGCCGTTTGTGCCGTATTTGAACAGCTCTGTAATGCTCAGAGTCATAACACCCACAGCTTCCAGAAGCATAGCCAGCCAGCCTTTACGTATTATCAGCATAATGCCCCAGAAAATTGAGGATATCAGAAGCACGTCAAAGAGCATGACTCCCGGATGCTCTGCGATAAAAAGCACCAGCTTGCTTGGATATTTATTTACCGTCAGTTCCGACATACAAACCAGAAACAAAGGAAAGAGAATCAGTAAAAACCGGTTTGTCATGGGAAATCTCACAGAATTATTATTCCGTGCAGTGTTTATCCTTTTGATTTTTTCTTTAAGCCATTTTAATTTATCTGCGCAGAAACTGAGCGCATTGATTTTCATAATCTCACCATTCCCGAAAAATTAAACATTTATCTGCATTAACCATTATTGCCTATATATTACCATATGCAGATGAAAAGTTCAAGGGCTTTGAGGTTATTTTGCCCCGGAGTCTGAATTTTCGTGCAAATGCTCATATCACAATACAGCACACAGTCTTTTTCTGGTAAGTTTGATGTGAAAAAAATATCCTGTCATAATCCCGCTGTGAGATACAGTCTGAAAAATATTACTCAAAATGAAAAATAATCCTTGACATATAACTCATATTGAGTTATAATAAAAGTAGAGGGAGTAATATTTTACTCAAACTGAATAAAACTGAAGCATATTAAGAGAAGGGAGCATGAAAAATGGGAATGGCAGAAATGAGAGCGCTTATGGAGGAATACAGAGTCAGCTGCAATCTTCTGACGGAGCGTATTGACGAAATAAACAAGCAGCTGCGTGTAAAGGTCACGGAGGAGGAGTACAAGGTGCTGTCAGGACGAAGGCGAACTCTCAGAGAGGAACGTCTTGACATACTGAACGCAATGCGCTGTATGCAGGAGTACTGCCGATGAAGCGTGTATCTCTGTACGATTCACTGGAGATAGAGCCTTTTGAAGACGCTGAACATGAGAGAAGCTGGCAGAAAAAAGCTGCGGAGTTACTAAAAGTTTTAATTTCGTCAAGACTTACACGAAGACAAAGGCAGGTAATTGTGCTATACTATTATAAGAGAATTAAGCAGCGTGAAATTGCGGCAAAGCTTGGAATAAGCGAATCAGCTGTATCCCACATAAAAAAGTCGGCGCTTGAACGCATAAAATACCATCTGGAGCTTGTCAGGAGATGATACATATGGAAACACCTATTTATGATTTTTTGAAGGAATACGCAGGCAAAAAAACTGTAAGAGCCCATATGCCGGGACATAAGGGCAGGGCGCCTGTGCCGGAGCTGGAGAAAATGTACGCCCTTGATATAACAGAGATCGCCGGTGCAGACAGCCTTTTTGAAGCGGAGGGCATTATAAAACGAAGCGAGGAAAATGCCGGAAAGCTCTTTGGTACAATGGAAACGGTGTATTCCTGCGGCGGTTCCACCCTCAGCATACAGGCAATGCTTTTTCTTATGAAGCAGGAAAACAGACGTGTCATAGCCGGAAGAAATGTCCACAGAGCATTTCTGAATGCCTGCATACTTCTGGGACTTCATGTGACCTGGGTATATCCCCATGAGGAAAAGGGAATACTTTCCGGCGGCTATCAACCAGAGGATTTTGAAAAGGCTCTTTCTGCGGCAGCAGAAGAACCTTGCTGTGTGTATGTAACATCACCGGACTATATGGGCAATATGGCGGATATAAAGGCACTTTCAGAGGTATGCCGCCGCTTTGACGCACCTCTTCTTGTGGACAACGCCCACGGCGCTCACCTTGCATTTTTCAAAGAAAATCTTCACCCAATGGCACTTGGAGCAGATCTCTGCTGTGATTCTGCCCATAAGACGCTGCCCTGTCTGACAGGCTGCGGATATCTTCACACATCGAATGAAAGATACAAGGGCAGACTGAAAGGCGCAATGAGTATGTTTGGCTCCACCAGTCCCTCATATCTTATGCTGGCGTCCCTTGACTTATGCAATGATTTCCTTGAAATTGAAGCGGCAGAAAACCTTGAAATAATATCTCAGAGAGTGAATGAAATGAAACGCCGCCTTTCCGGAAGATACATTTTCGCCGGAGGAATGGAGCCGCTGCATATAGTAGCAGATACTGCCGCCATGAAGACCGACGGAAG
>JAQXHO010000014.1 GCA_029007315.1 Oscillospiraceae bacterium | reverse complement strand
TATAAAAGAGGAGAGAACGGCTTGCCAGAGGTGGTACCAGAAGAAGCTGAAATTGTACGTCTGATTTACCGCAGTTTCATGGAAGGTATGACACCTTGCAAAATTGCCAAAACGCTGACTGATAAGAAAATTCCTACTCCTGCGGGAAAGGAAAAGTGGCAGTCATCCACCATTGAAAGCATTCTGACCAATGAGAAATACAAGGGTGCAGCATTGCTCCAGAAGAAATTTACTGTGGATTTTCTCACAAAGAAAACAAAGATAAATGAGGGTGAAGTTCCGCAATATTATGTGGAACACAGCCACGAAGCAATTATTCCGCCGGATGAATTTGAACTGGTGCAGGCAGAATTTCTGCGCAGAAAAGCATTGGGAAAGCAGTACAACAGCAAGAGTATTTTTGCAGCGAGAATTATCTGCGGTGACTGCGGAAATTTTTATGGTTCAAAAGTATGGCACTCCACTTCTAAATATCGCCGTGTGATTTGGCGGTGCAATCATAAATTTGATGGTATGTGTCAATGCAATACGCCACACTTATATGAGGATACGATCAAAGAAAAGTTCCTTTCTGCCTGCAATCAGCTGTTTACAAATCGTTCTGAAATTCTGGAAAACTGCCGTATGATGCAGGAATTGCTGACAGATTGTTCTGAGCTAGAAGAAAAGTGGAAAGCAGTCACACAGGAGATGGAGGTTGTTGCCGAACTGACTCGTACATATATCATGGAAAACAGTACGACAGTGCAGAATCAGGAGGAATATAACGCCCATTACAATGCACTGATGGAACGGTATGAAAAGGCAAAAGTAAAGGCCGTATCCTTGCAGCAACAGAAGGAGGAGCGTCTTGCCAAGCGTGAACTGATTGGCGGATTTATATCGGAGCTTACACAGCGTAAGGAACTGTTGACAGAGTTTGACGAGAAATTATGGATTGCACTGGTGGAACATGTGACAGTATTTCAGGATGGTAGACTGGTTTTTGTGTTTCGGAACGGGACAGAGATTGAGGTATAGCATAAAATGACAAATTAGGCACTCTGCGTTGTTGCAGGGTGCCGTTCTTTGAAATATTATTATATCAACAATCCTACTTGTACTATCTGAATTAAATTATACATAGGGATTCCGAAATTTACTTAGTTTTATTAATTAAACATTAACCAATCTCATAGCATCATAAAATGAAATTTTATCCATCATGAAGAATCTCAGTAAACCAAATGCTTTAATGCAAGGGGAATCATTTGAAAAAGCCGGACTAATATCAGCATATTGACAATTTGTGCGATGTGCCATTAATTCAAGCTCCTTATTCAATTCTTCCGGATAAATACCGGAGGCATTTTCACAAACAGATACAATTACAATACTGCAATGTTTATTGGATGATTTCAGCTTTAAAATGATTTTTTCGTAGGCATTTATAATTTCAGGAATTGCGTGGTATCCTTGTTCAAGATCGGTTTCACCGAGCTGTAATAAAATCTTTTTTGGCGAAAGTCCGATAACACAATCATCAAGCAACTTTTCAGCGCTGAATACAGAAAGATTTGTCAGACTCCGGTTATAGATATTGCAATCCATATTAAATGTTTGCTTCAGTTCACAGACAGGAATCGCTTTTGCAAAAGAAGAACCGAATAAGACAACGCCATTTGCCTTTGCAACCTTATTCAGTTTACGGAAGCTTTTTGCTTCTCTTTCATACATATCCATATTTTTTTTCATTTCAAATTGCTCCTTTCACAGTTGTTTGTAATTTTTGGGTTTTGACTGTATTCACCTTATTATCCAATATCCGATTACGAAAATAAATAATAATACCCACAGTTACCATGAGAATATTTAATATATAGAAGAACATGACATACCAATGTACCGTTTCATACCATGGCTGGGGCGAATTACTACGGATTAAAGCGAATTTTCCGATCAATGCAAATACATAACCAAACCAGATAAAAAGATAGAACATCAGACTTATGCCTTTGGCAGTCCGTGATTTCCATGCTTTTATGATGTTCAGCGGCCAGGATATTCCGAATAAAACCACCATCATCATTTCCATAATGCTAACAAATGTGTCCATATGTATTGATACTCCTTTGAATGACTCCGACTGCATGCTTGCCGGAAAATATATAGCTGTTCTTACAGCAACTACAGTATAATTCAAAAATCGAAATCTGACAATCCATCTGAAATTAATGAATGTATTTTGTTTTTCTGATTATTTTTTTTACTTACAAAAGCTGTTTCACGGCATTTAAGTATTTTCAAAAAGCCAAAAGTATGCTATACTAAAATCAGGAGGTGAGTAAATGAAAAAATCACGGCCAATAAAAAAAATCCAACAGGAAATCCTGAGGACTTTGATGATTTTAGTATCCATTATGACAGTTCTGATTGCTGTTATCAGTATTATTGTCAATGTGAGATCGGAGAGTAAAAGAATTGATCAGAATCTGGAAAATATTGCGCAGGCAATCGCACGTTCTCAAATTGTACAGGAGGAACTTTCTTCTGATAATAAGCAACAATCTTTCTCTGCGATGCAGCCATATCTTGAATCACTGAAAGAATCGTTAACGAATATTGATGTAATTTCTGTGATCGACGCTGACGGGATTCGCAGGTTTCATTCGAATGACGAGCTGACTGACTCAATTTATGACGGTACGATTCCGACATTTCAAAATCATAAAAACCGCATCTATGTAACAAGTGATGTTGGTCCATCCGGATCACAGCGTAGAGCTTATGCAGCAATATATGATGAAAATGGGAATTACCTGGGCTTTGTTCTTGCAGTTATGCTGAATCAGAATATTCATCGCACTATTTTGAATACAGTTGTGATTCACCTGGTCTGTGCAGTTGCAGTTATCTTTTGTGCGGTTATTCTCTCCAAACATCTGTCTGGAAAAATTAAACGTCTGCTTCTTGGATATGAACCGGATACTTTCAGTGCAATGTTCAGCGTGAGAGAAAATATTCTGGAATCTCTGGATGAGGGTATCCTTGCTGTAGATACAGATGAAAAAATTATCTTTATCAATAAAGCAGCAAAGAACATACTTCATATTCAGGCAGAACACATTGAAGGCGATAAAATTAACGAGATTTCTCCGGTATTATCAATAAAACGTACACTTACCTCGGGGGAAAAATATTTAGGTATAACAGTTCATCCAAAACAGGATACCGATGTTCTTGTGGATCAGATTCCAGTTATGGAACAGGACTCTATTGTTGGTGCATTATGTATTCTTCGTGATAGAACAGAATACACTAAAATGATGGAAGATCTGTCTGGTGTTCGCTATATGGTAGAATCCATGCGTGCAAACAATCATGATTTTATCAATAAGCTTCATGTTATTCTTGGATTGATCCAGATGGGTAATGTAAAAGAAGCAAGCGAATATATTGCACATATTACTGCGATCCAGCAGACCTTGATTCATAACATTATGAAGAATATCGAAGATCCGTCTGTTGCTGCGTTGCTGATCGGGAAAAATGCTCGTGCTGCGGAGCTGAACATTCGATTTACATTAAAAAGTGGAAGTAAATTGTCCCGGAATGATATTTCTCTGCTGTCAGGAGATCTGGTGACCATTATTGGGAATCTTCTGGATAACGCAATGGACTCTATGAATAAGAATACAAATTTTCCAAAAGAATTATCTGTAGGACTCTTTACAAAGCCTCACGCTATGCTGATCAGTGTTGATGATACAGGAACAGGAATTTCCCCTGAGAATCAGAAGCTGATCTTTGAAAACGGATTTTCTACAAAAGGAGACGGACGAGGGACTGGATTATTTGTCGTCAATAATCTTATAAAAAAATATGGAGGTTCAATTTCTGTGGAATCTGAACCGGATGCCGGTACATCATTCACAGTAACTTTAACGGATGAAAGGTGAAACAAAAATGTATGAAGTTCTCATTGTAGAAGATGATCCCATGGTTGCAATGATCAATAAGCAGTATGTCCATCAAAACCCCCTTTTTCATGTTGCTGCTGTCTGCCGTGACGGAGATAGCGCACTGGAATATCTTACACAACATACAGTTAATCTTGCCATTCTTGATTTATATATGCCAAATAAAGATGGTCTTACACTGCTTCATGAGATAAGAGAAAGAAAGATACCTGTTTCTGTGATTATGGTGACTGCTGCTAATGACAGTACTTCCATAGAAGCAGCTCTCAGACTGGGAATTGTTGATTATTTAGTCAAGCCGTTTTTCAATGATCGCTTTCAACAGGCACTTGGTACATTCCTCAGCAGGGAAAATACGTTTCGCAATGTTTCATCATTTGATCAGCAGCATATTGACGCTGTCATCGCTGGCACACCTACAAAGGCAGAAGTCCAACTGCCAAAAGGAATACAGGATCAGACACTGGAAACCATTTGTATTTTTCTGGCAAGCAAGGGAATGATGGAACTGACAGCAGAAGAAATTGCCGATCAGGTCGGGTTATCCCGAGTCACAGTACGCCGGTATATGAACTATCTTCTTGAAAAAGGACGCATTATTGGTCACATGAATTATGAAACTGGCGGACGCCCT
Organism: Oscillospiraceae bacterium; assembly: GCA_029007315.1. Taxonomy (GTDB): domain Bacteria; phylum Bacillota; class Clostridia; order Oscillospirales; family Ruminococcaceae; genus Ruminococcus_C. The sequence goes on along the minus strand of JAQXHO010000014.1, from coordinate 2,088 downwards.
TGTATGCTGTACAGATGGAATGGATAAACTCTCACGGTGAATACAAAAAGAGCCGATTTCATTATGAGATCGACTCTTTGATATTTCGGTATCATTTTTGATAATTTGCAATATACGACCGGAAATGTCTCAGATACCGTTCTGCAATCTGACTCAGCGACCTGTCAGCGGCGTGGATATATCCGATTTCCATGCGCTCATCACTTTCCAGAGGAATGGACGCAATATCCGTACCGTTCAAGTCACTGCTGAGAATACCGGAAGAGATGGTGTAGCCGTCCAGTCCGATAAGCAGGTTGAACAGTGTTGCACGGTCGGATACAACGATACTTTTCGGACTTTCGTCTGTACTGTGCAGCTCCTCTGAAAAATAAAAAGAATTATTGATTCCCTGGTCGTAGGTAAGTCTTGGATAGGCAAGCAGTTCTTCACGGGTTACGGATTTTTTCTTGGCCAGCGGATTGCTCCTGCTGACAAAAACGTGTGGTTTTGCTGTGAACTGCGGCACAAACTGCAAATCATTATTTTGCAGGATACGCAGAATGACTTCCCGGTTGAAATTGCTGAGGAACAGAATACCCAGTTCAGAACGCTGTGTGCGTACGTCCTCAATAATGTCATTTGTCCTAAGTTCACGGAGAGAAAACTCGTATTTGTCCTTTCCGTATTCCTTTACAAGTGCTACAAAGGCATTTACCGCAAATGCATAGTGCTGGGACGATACGGCAAACACACGCTTTATCGGTTCGCCGTATTTGTAGGTTTGCTCCAGAAGCTCCGCCTGTTCCACCACCTGTCTTGCATAGGAGAGAAATTTTGTTCCCTCTTCGGATAGAATCACGCCTCTGTTGCTGCGGAGAAAAATGGTGATGCCCATTTCCTGTTCCAGCTCTGACACAGCCTTAGACAGGCTGGGCTGGGTGATATACAGCTTCTGTGCCGCCATGGTGATAGAGCCGCACTCCACAATTTGTATGATATATTTCAGTTGCTGTAAGGTCATTTTTGTTCACTCCGTAACTTGTTTTTGCAGTATCAGTATACCACATTTTCGGAAGAAAATCAACAGTGCTGCACCGCAAGCAGACTGTGAACTGCTTTATAAATACGCTTTGCAACATAAGGATTATTCATGGTATAAAGATGAATTCCGTCCACTCCCTGAGAGATCAGGTCAACAATCTGATCTATGGCATAAGCTATCCCTGCATCTCTAAGCGCTTCCGGATTATTCTCATACCGTTCTATCATTTTCATAAATTTATTCGGAAGATGGATTCCGCAGAGCTTTACCATGCGTTCAATCTGTACCTTGTTGGTAACAGGCATGATCCCTGCTTCAATCGGAACGTTTATCCCTGCAATTGCTGTACGCTCACGGAATGCATAAAAATAATCGTTGTCCAGAAACAGCTGTGTAATGAGATGAGATACGCCGCAGTAAACCTTCTGTTTCAGATAGTTTATATCTTCTACGATATTTTTGCTTTCTGAATGTACCTCCGGATAACAGGCTGCAATGATGTTAAAATCATAACGCTCACGGATAAATTCTATCAGTTCATTGGCATGGCTGAAATCTCCGGCAGGAACAGTATCCGGCGAAATATCTCCACGCAGGGCAAGAATATTTTCAATGCCGTTTCCTTTCAGACTGTCAAGTATCTGGACAGCCTGTTTTTTTGTAATACCGATACACGGCAGATGTGCCACGCTTTCAATACCGTATCTGTTCTTAACGGCAGATGCAATTTGAATGGTCTTGCTGCCGTTTTTTCCGCCGCCTGCGCCGTAGGTGACGCTGATAAAGTCAGGGTGCAGTCCTGTCAGACCATTTAGTGTTTCGTAAATTACACTTTCATCGGTTGTGGGCTTTGGCGGAAATATTTCAAATGACAGCACAGTCTTTTCCTTAAAAAGCTCAGAAATTTTCATTGCGTATCTCCCTTGCCGCATTCACGAGATTTTCAAGGCTTGGAATTGTTTCTGCATTTTCTCTGGTTTTCAGTCCGCAATCAGGATTTACCCAAAGCTTTTCAGCGGGAATGCGGTCGAGCATCTTATGGAGAGCTGTCTTTATTTCTTCAT
>JAQXHO010000013.1 GCA_029007315.1 Oscillospiraceae bacterium | reverse complement strand
TTACAGACATGGTACAGAAGGCTAAGGCAAAGGGTATGCGTGTAATTCTTGTAAAACAGCAGGGACGTGCAAGTGACGTTAACCGTAATCCTCTTTTGAAGGGTCGCTGGTTCGGAGGACAGCTTGACGCTATCGGTGCAGCAGAAAATGTACAGGTTATTGATCTGTTTACATTATGGCAGAATCATACCACATCTATCGGATATGATGCGACCCTTAATCTGTACTGCTCAGGTGATGATCTTCACCCGAACCGTGCAGGTGCCATGAAGCTTGCAGAACTTGTTTCATCACAGATTGACTGGAACGGCGGTTCTGTTTCCGGCGGTAAGGAAGAGGGCGCAGAGATAGACGAAAACATGACATTCATGCTGAAAAACGGCAGCAGCGGACTTTATCTGAGTCTTGAAGGCGACGCCGCAGAAGGTGTTAATGCTGCCCAGCTTCCGGCAGAGGGTATTGACGCCGGCAGATCTCTTTGGAAGGCTTCTGCTGCAGGCGACGGATACTACCGCATTTACAGTGTCTCAGGCACCGGAGAATTTCTGCTTGATGTTGCAGGCAATAAAGCTGATAACGGTACAAATATCGGCGTATGGAGCGATACAGCCTGCGACGCACAGCTCTTCAAGTTTATCCCGAAGGATGACGGCAGCTTTGTATTGGCAACAAAGACATCAGATGACAAGAGTGCCGTTGAGGTTGTAAGCGCATCTAATGAGATCGGTGCAAATGTGCAGGAATGGGAAAGAAACGGTCATGCCTGCCAGAGCTGGTTTATTGAAAAAGCAGTGAGATCCGCAGACAGTTCAGAGGTAGGCGATCTTAACGAGGACGGCGTGATAAATGTATTTGATATGATACTGTTCAAGGAAATGCTTCATTCCGGTCAGCAGAACCGCAGACAGCACAGAATTGCTGATGTGAATGCAGATTCAGCTGTTGATATAAAGGACTGCCGTTCACTCAGCGAATATGTACACGGAAAAAAAACGCTGAAGGAAACTTCTGAAGGAAGAAAACTTTATTATGCAGTAGACCAGGCAAATAACGGTGCATTTGAAGAAAGTACCAATGCAGGCTTTGCCTCAGACGCTTATCTGAACTTTGAAAATAAGATCGGAAGCTTTGCAGAGTGGAAAGTAAATGTTCCGGAAAAGGGCAATTATCTCTGCACATTCAGAATTGCAAACGGCAGTGCCAATGACCGCAAGATGAAAATTGAGGTCAATAACGGCAAGGATTACTGGATACAGCCCTTCCTTTCAACCTCTGCATGGACTCAGTGGGAGGAAAGAGCCATTGTTCTTCCGCTGAACGCAGGTGACAATATTATCCGGACTACTTCGCTGACAGCAGAAGGCGGTCCCAATATGGACTACATGAGAGTTGAACTTACTGATGAACCCATTGCGGAAATATACGTTCCGGAAGAAGAACCTGATATTCCGGAAAATAACAACAGAACAATTTACATTGCAGGAGATTCCACAGTACAGACATACCGTGCAAGCTATGCTCCGCAGCAGGGCTGGGGTGCATTTTTAGGAAATTATTTTGACGGCAATGTGAATGTTGAAAATCACGCTATTGCAGGACGAAGCTCCAAGAGCTTTTACGACAACGGAAGGCTTGATACAATTCTTGAAAAGATAAGCGCAGGTGATTACCTCTTTATCCAGTTCGGTATAAATGACAGCGCAGCAAGCAATGCAGAACGTTATGCGCCCACCTGCGGTACAGTTCCAGGAACAGAGGGCAGCTTTGAATTCTACATGGCAAAGTATATTGAGGGTGCAAAGGCGAAGGGTGCAACACCGGTTCTTCTTACGCCTACCCTCAGTCTGAAAAGCTATTCAAACGGCAAATTTGTTTCAAGCTACGGCAATTACACAGATTCCGTAAAGAAGCTTGCAGCCTACTATAATATTCCCTATATTGAGCTTAACGGACTGATGGTAGATCATTATAATTCTGTCGGATATGATACAGCGTACACATATCATATGTGTTCCACAGGTTCAACAGACATGACTCATTTCACTGAAACAGGTGCAAATGCAGTGGCAGGACTCATTGCAGGCGCATTAAAGAAAATGGGACTTGACATTTCATCAAATATTAAATAAGATACAGGAAAGCCTGCTGCAAATAATGCGGCAGGCTTTTTTCTATGACAATACTGCTTTTATTTCACCGCAGGCGATTTTTTCACCTGATGCACCGGAAGGCTGTGTGCGAAAGTCGTCGAAGCTCTTGTGGATAACAATAGTTTTGCCCACAACTTCCTTTGGAGTGAATTTGTCTGTCAGAAATGAAAGGGACGCCTTTCTTCCGGCTGCAAATAAGGGCGGAATATCTCCTGCATGAAAGGGATGAGGACATTTTTCCGGATTCCAGTGACCTTTTATATCTGCGAAGGGATCCTTCTGATTGCCGCTGCATGAACTGCCTTCATGAATGTGAACTGCAAATATGGCTGATCCGCAGGGCAAATTTTTACCGGGCAGACCTCTTACTGCAATGGAAACAGCCGTGCCTTCGTCTGTTTCAGTAAAATAGGCATAGCCTTTGATATCCGGATATTCACGGGAACCTTTTATTGCTGCAATGGCAGAATTGCTGTAATATGATCTCATAATGCACCTCCGTATTATTCTATGACGACAGAATATAATTGGTACAAAAAAACTGCTGCGGAACATATAGCATTACCGCAGCAGTTATATTATTCATGATTCTTACGGGGTTTGCTGAAAATACATATGCAGAATATGGCAATCAGAAGAATTACTGCAAAACTCATCCAGCAGGTGAACATCGGGAGTCCCTTGTCTGCAAACATATCGTAATAGCCTTTCAGATAGATTACGCATATTACAGCAGGAATGAAATATGTCATATGAATTCTCAGAAAGGAGGGGAATCTGAGCCCTGTGCCTGTGTTTGCTTCCTTTACAAAACCTTTCCAGCCCCAGCCGTTTTTCTTTACGCAGAAGAGAACAATAATCAGAGATCCAAGCGGAAGAATATTGCAGGAAACAAGAAAATCCTCGAAATCCATAATGTTTGTGTCTTTTCCTATTATTGAAACACCGGAAAGGACTGAGAAGCCGAGAATAGCAGGAAGTGACAGAACAAGAAGTGCTGCGGTATTAAGAATAACGGACTTTTTCTTTGTGATATTCCAGAGTTCTGATGACATTGAAACAATATTTTCAAAAACTGCAATTACCGTTGTGAATGCGGCGAAGGTCATAAACAGAAAGAAAAGAGTACCCCATATTCTGCCGCCGGTCATGCTTGCAAAAACATTCGGTAGAGTTCTGAACAGCAGGGAAGGACCTGCGTCCGGTTCAATATTATAGGCAAAACAGGCGGGAATAATAACAAGACCGGCCATAAATGCAATTGCAGTATCAAGTGCCACTACGTTAATGGCTTCACCTGTAAGGCGGCGGTCTTTTTTCATGTAGCTTCCAAAGATCAGCATGGAACCGCTTCCTACGCTTATGGTGAAAAATGCCTGGGTCATTGCCGCAAATGTTACATTGCCGATACCCTGTTCCATAAGCCGTTCAAAATCAGGCTTCAGATAGAATGACACACCTTCCGATGCACCTTTAAGCAAAAGGGAATTTACTGTAAGCACTGCCATAAGTATTATAAGCAGTGACATAATGTATTTTGTGATCTTTTCAATGCCCTTTTGCAGGCTCAGTGCGCATACGCTCATTCCAAGAATGATTACAACCGATGTGAAAAAGATCATTTTCACAGGTGTTTCAAGGATATTGTCAAAAACAAGGGACAGATTCTCACGAGGTACTTCCATGATATTGCCGGAAGCGTATTTATAAACATAGTAAAGCATCCAGCCGGTTACCATAGTGTAGAACATCATAAGCAGGTAATTGCCGGCAATGCTCATATATTTTGTAAAATGCCATTTAGTGCCGTGAGGTTCCAGCTTATCGTAGGCAAGTGCAATACTCTGTCTGCTTTTCCGACCCACAGCAAATTCGCATACAAGGATAGGAAGCCCCAGAATCACAAGGCATAGAAGATAGACTATCAGAAATGCACCGCCGCCGTTTTCACTGCATACATACGGGAATTTCCATACGTTTCCAAGTCCGATGGCACATCCTGCGGATACTAAAATAAAGCCAAGGCGTGAATTGAAGGTTGCACGTTTTGAACCTGTTTTACTCATAAAAAACTCCTAAACTCATTTATTTCTTCCATGTTGCCGGTGAGAACAGCAGGAGCATAGGAAACAGCTCCAGTCTTCCGGCAAGCATATCAAAGATAAGTACTATTTTCGATGGTACAGAGAAAAATGCAAAATTCTGCGAGGGTCCGGCCAGTTCAAGTCCGGGGCCTATATTATTCAGAGTTGCTGCAACTGAACTGAAATTTGTGATAAAGTCATGCCCCTCAGCTGACAGTATAAGAAGTGACGCTGAAAAAATAAATATATAGACGATAAGGTAAATATTCAGGGAACGTACAGTTTCATGGGCAACAGCGTGACCGTCCATTTTGATTTTCTTCACAAGCTTGGGATGTATCTGTATTCTTATCTCTTTCAGTATAGTTTTAAACATGATTATTAAACGTGATACTTTTATACCGCCGCCTGTACTTCCTGCACAGGCACCTACAAACATAAGCATCATCAGAATGGTTCTTGAAAATTCAGGCCATTCATTGAAGTCCGCTGTAGAAAAACCTGTTGTTGTAATAATGGAACCTACAGTAAATGAAGCATTCAGCGCAGCTTCACCGGCTGAATCATACATACTGCGTATATTAATGGTAATAGCAATGGAAGCGGCGGCAATTATTCCAAGATAGACCCATACTTCAGATATACGTACAGCGTCTCTCCAGCGTCTGTATATCAGAAGAAAATATGCGCTGAAATTTACTCCGAACAGGATCATAAAGACTGTTATGATTATCTGAACAGCAGGAGAAACACTTGCCATACTGTCGTTTAGGAAACCGAATCCGCCGGTTCCTGCTGTAGCAAAGGCTGTATTGACCGCTTCAAACACAGGCATTTTCGCAATTATCAGACAGAGAAATTCAAGAACCGTCAGTCCGAAGTACATAGCATAGAGAAGAAACGCAGTACTCTTTACACGAGGAACAAGTTTTCCTACCATAGGACCGGGGCTTTCAGCCTTCATAAGGTTCATATTTCCAGCGCCGGAAAGAGGTAAAAATGCCATAATAAAGACAAGTACACCCATACCGCCTATCCAGTGGGTGAAGCTTCTCCAGAAAAGACAGCATCTGGGCAATGCTTCCACTGAAGGTATAATACTTGCGCCCGTAGTGGTAAAACCGGAAACAGATTCGAAAACTGCGTTGATAAATTCCGGTATCGCACCGCACAAATACAGCGGCAGCGCTCCAAGAAGGCTCATTACTATCCAGCTGAGAGATACGATTACAAATCCTTCCCGGGAGTACAGTGTCTTCTTTTTCGGCTTTATCAGAAGGAGCAGAAGCATACCCACAACCAGTGAGATTAAAGAGGCATACAAAAAGGAATAGGCTGCATTTTCGCTGTAGAATATTCCCACAAAAGCAGGAAGCAGCATAAAAACGGCGTTAAAGCAGGAAACCCAGCCCAGCACAACAAAAATCATCGCAAAGTTCATGTTTCCTCCTTATTTTTCAAGGATATCGCATATGTCATGCAGTCCGAGCTGACGTGACACAACAACAACTGAATCTCCAAGCTGAATTCTGTCCTGACCTCTTGGGATAATGACCCTGTTTTCACGCACGATACAGGCTATCAGCACATTCGGCTTAAAACGAAGCTCCTGAATCGGAATATCAAGAATGGGCGACCTTTCACGGATAACAAACTCAGCCGCTTCAACTTTTCCCTTTATCAGACTGTAAAGTGTTTCAACGTTGCTGCCCATGGAGTTTTTCATTGCCCGGACAAACCTGACAATATATTCTGCTGTAATATTCTTTGGATTTACAATTGAATCAAGATCCAGTTTTCTGATGATCTCGTCATATTCAATTCTGTTTACCTTTGTTACTATCTTGCCTTTTATCCTGCTTTTTGCAAAAAGAGAAAGAAGAATATTTTCCTCGTCAAGATTAGTAAGCGCCACAAAGGCTCCTGTATTGTCAATGCCCTCTTCAAGAAGGGTTTCCTTTTCAGAGGCGTCGCCGTGAATAATAGTTGCCTTCGGAAGATCAAGACAAAGCTCTTCACACCGGCGTTCATTTTGTTCAATTATTTTTACGGATATGCCTGCCTTCAGCAGTATTTTGCTGAGATAATATGCAATGTTTCCTCCGCCGGCTATGATAACGTTCTTAACCTGACCGGAATGGTAATTGATTTTCCGGAAAAAATGGCTGGCATTCTGGGGTGCTGCAATTATTGATATCATATCGCCCTGCATGAAGGTCATATCGCCGCCGGGAATGAATATTTCATCACCACGCTCGATCATGCAGACAAGAACGTCGCATTTTAATTTAGTGCTGATTTCCTTCACCATATAGTCGGTAAGAATGCACCCTTCCGGCAGTCTGAACTTCAGAAGCTCCAGTTTTCCTTTGGCAAATGTATCTATCTTAACAGCAGAGGGAAATCTTATAACACGGGCAATTTCACCTGCCGCTGCAAATTCCGGATTTATTACCATGGCAAGACGCAGTTCTTCCTGGAGATATGGTGCGTCCTTGCTGTATTCCGGACTTCTCACACGTGCTATCGTCTGGCATCTGCCTGCTTTTTTGGCAACAAGACAGCAAAGAAGATTGAGTTCATCAGAAGCAGTTACAGCTATCATCAGATCGGTATGCTCAATGCCTGCTTCGATCTGGATACTGTGGGTGGCTCCGTTGCCGACTATGCCCATAACGTCATATTTACGTGTGGCTTCATTAATTTTCCTTTCTTCAATATCAATGACGGTGATATCATCGCCTTCATCTGCCAGCTGTTCAATAAGAGCCTGTCCGACTTTGCCACAGCCTACGATCATAATATTCACAAAAGCAACCGCCTTTCACATAACAGATATATTATATTATTATACCACATTCACACTAAATTTTCAACTGTTTTTATATTTTTTCCGCAGCATATCTTTTTGCCGGAAAACAGCCGGAAACGTCACAAAAGAAAATTTATTATATTAAAGTGACAGCATAAAAAATTATGATAAATCTGCCTGTTCAGCAAAAAAATAAAAGAATTATAAGAAAATAGTGGAAAAGTTCACGAAATCATGATATACTTTATACGAATATTTTTATATGATAAACGTATAAAGATTATTCTTTTTTATACAAGGAGGTCAATATATGAGAAAAGTACAATTTACTGAAACTGTTCTTCGTGACGCTAACCAGTCACTCATGGCGACTCGTCTTCCTTATAAGGATTATGAAGACATTCTGCCTGAAATGAACACAGCAGGATACTATTCGGTTGAATGCTGGGGCGGTGCCACATTCGATTCATGTCTTCGCTATCTTGATGAAGATCCGTGGGAAAGACTCCGTGGACTCAGAAAAAATCTGCCGGACTGCCGTCTTCAGATGCTGCTGAGAGGTCAGAACCTTCTGGGTTACAAGCATTATCATGATGATGTTGTGGAAAAGTTCATCGAGCTTTCAATCAAGAACGGCATTGATATTATCCGTATCTTTGACGCCCTCAATGACTTCAGAAACCTTGAAACAGCTCTTGAAGCTACTATGAAATACGCAACTCCAAAAACTGTTGCATCAGGCTGCATTTCCTATACACAGAGCCCTGTTCATACAGTAGAAAAGTATGTTAAAATGTGCAGGGAACTGAAATCCATGGGCTTCCAGACAATCTGCCTTAAAGATATGGCAGGTACAATGACGCCTTATGAGGCAGAACATCTCATCAAGGGCATTAAGGACGCAGTAGGCGATATTCCGCTTATTCTCCATACTCACAGCACAACAGGCATGGCTTATATGACCCTCATGAAGGCTATCGAATGCGGCATTGATGTTATTGATACCGCTGCTTCATGCTTCTCAGGCGGAACATCTCAGCCGTCAACTGAAACAATGTTCTATATGCTGCAGCAGTATGGAATTGAAACAGGTCTGAATGAAGATGTTATCAATAAGGTCAATGACTACTTCAAGCCCATCAAGCAGAAGTATATCGACAGCGGAATGATCAATCCAAAGAGCCTTGCAACAGACGCCCAGGCACTTGTTTACAAGGTTCCCGGCGGTATGCTTTCCAATATGATCGCAAACCTTACAGATATGAAGGCTATGGACAAGTTTGAAGCTGCTCTTGAGGAAATTCCGAAGGTTCGTGCTGATCTTGGTTATCCTCCGCTGGTAACGCCTCTTTCACAGATGGTAGGAAACCAGGCTGTTACAAACGTTCTTGTAGGTCAGAGATATAAGCAGATCTCAAAGGAAGTAAAGAATTATATCAAGGGCGAATACGGTATTGCTCCGGCTCCTGTAAATGAAGAACTTAAAGTACAGGTTCTTGGTGAAGGCGTAGAGCCTGTTGACTGCCGCATTGAGGACCAGAAGCGTACAGGCGAGGAAATGAAGGATGCTGCAGCTGCACTGGGCGATCTGGCACGTTCTGAAGAAGATCTGATGAGCTATATCTGTTTCCCTGACCAGACTGTCAAGTATCTTGAAAAGCGCAAGGCACAGGAAGAAAACGAAGCAGTATACACCATTGAGGAAATGTAAGGAGGGAAGTATATGGCAAAGATATTTCCCGCAGCTTCTGATATGGGACTTGGCGAAGCCGGCATAACAGCAGTATTTGGCTATGCTGTGGTATTCTTAGGACTGCTTATTCTGATGATACTGCTTTATATTATGGCTGCTGTTTTCAAGGCGAAGGCTAAGAAAAGCGAAAATGCCGCACCGGCAGAGATAAAAGCCGCAGATTCTCCTGCAAAGGTTCCTGCTGCTCCTCTTGCACCGGGTTCTGCCGGCAATGTCAAGCTGTTTGATGTGCCGGATAAGGAAGCGGCAATGGTTATGGCAGTAGTTGCCTATAAAATGCAGAAGCCGCTTAATGAGCTGCGTTTCATTTCAATCAAGGAGGTAAAGAGCGATGAAATATAAAGTTACACTTAATGGCAAAACATATGAGGTAGAGGTGGAAGCAGGAAAGGCAATTCTGCTTGACGAATATGAGGCACTTGCACCTGCACCTGCAGCCGCTGCGATTCCTGCGGCTTCTGCGGCAGCACCTGCACCTGCGGCGCCTGCACCGGCAGCCGCTGTATCACTTGCCGCAGGCGAAACAGTTGAATCACCTATGCCCGGCAATATTCTCAGCGTAAACGTAAACCAGGGTGATAAGGTCAAGGAAGGTCAGGTTCTGGCTATTCTGGAAGCTATGAAGATGGAAAATGAAATTCCGGCGCCCAAGGACGGTACTATTGTACAGGTCGTAACTTCAAAGGGTGCTGTTGTAGAGACAGGTTCACCGCTGTTCGTAATTGCATAAGGAGGGTTACTGATGAATATACTGGATACCCTTCAGACTCTGCTTAATGATTCCGGATTCACAGGTTTCTTCATGGACGGCGGCTGGAAGAATCTTATTATGATAGCAATATCCTGCGTACTGCTGTATCTGGGTATTGTGAAGAAATTTGAGCCGCTTCTGCTGGTGGGAATTGCATTCGGCTGTCTGCTTGTAAATATTTCCAACTTCTTTGTTGACGGCGCAAGCTCTGCAAATGCACTTTATCATCCCGAACTGTGGAATGCTTTCCTTGACGAAACAAGTGAATACTATCACAGCTATGGTCACATCATGTCTCACGGAGGACTGCTTGATATACTCTATATCGGCGTTAAGACGGGACTTTATCCCTCACTAATATTCCTTGGAGTCGGTGCAATGACTGACTTCGGCCCGCTTCTTGCAAATCCCAAGAGCCTGCTTCTTGGTGCAGCTGCTCAGATGGGCGTATTCCTTGCATTCTTCGGGGCAATATGCCTGGGCTTTACAGGACCCCAGGCAGCTTCTATAGGTATTATCGGCGGTGCTGACGGTCCTACAGCTATCTTCCTTACAAGTAAGCTGGCACCGGAGCTTCTGGGTCCCATTGCAATTGCGGCATACTCCTATATGGCTCTCATTCCTATGATTCAGCCTCCGCTGATGAAACTTCTCACTACTGAAAAGGAACGCAGCGTAAAGATGATTCAGTCACGCCAGGTTTCAAAGACTGAGAAGATACTGTTTCCTATCATTGTAAGTATGTTTGTTATCCTGCTGCTGCCTTCAACTGCTCCGCTGGTTGGCTGTCTCATGCTGGGTAACCTCTGGAGAGAATGCGGTGTAACAGCACGTCTTTCCGATACAGTTCAGAATGCCCTTATGAATATTGTAACAGTATTCCTTGGAATTTCTGTTGGTGCAACAACTGTTGCCTCATCATTCCTTTCACTTCAGACGCTGTTTATCGTTGTTCTCGGACTTACAGCATTCTGCTTCTCTACAGTAGGCGGTCTGCTGGTAGGCAAGATCATGTATAAGCTTTCCGGAGGAAAGATCAATCCGCTTATTGGTTCTGCCGGCGTATCCGCAGTTCCGATGGCTGCACGTGTTTCCCAGGACGTTGGCAAAAAGGCTAATCCCACAAACTTCCTGCTGATGCACGCTATGGGTCCTAACGTTGCAGGTGTTATAGGTTCTGCTATTGCTGCCGGATTCCTGCTTGCTGTTTTCAAGTAAGATTCTGATATAATAATTTACGGCTTGCGTTAATTAAAACGCAAGCCGTTTTTTGTGGTTTGTTTTATTTGTGCTTCAAAACATCACTGTTTTTCTTCTTCTTGTCAACATAAAGTGCAGCGTCAGCATACTTCACGTGATTCTGTATGATCTCTTCGGGATTGCACATAACTTTGTGAAGTCCAAGACTTACTGTAATATTGTAGGGTTTATCACTTGATGCGTTGTATTCAACAGCGTTATTCTTTACACTGTTGTATATGTTTTCCATAGCCTTTTCAGCGTCATCAACAATCACAAAAGCTGCAAACTCATCTCCACCGATTCTGCCTATAACATCAAGCAGAGGAACGCAGGTTCTGAGATACTGAATGCACATTTTGATAGCGTGATCGCCTTCGTCATGACCAAAGGTGTCATTAAGCTTTTTCAGATTGTCAAGATCGGCAAGCAGGAGAACAGCTTCTTTTCCTCTTGAATCTTCAGCGGCGAGAAGCATATTTGACAGATGATAAAAGCCTCTTCGGTTATATGCGCCGGTAAGTTCATCAGAGTCAGATATTCTTTTAAGGCGTTTGTTATCAAATTCTGCGGCTTTAAGGCTGCCTTCAAGCTCTTTTACAAGACGTGTAAGCTTAATTGCCGTACATATCTGCGGAGAAGCTGAATAGATCTGCGGGAATGAATCAGGTTCAAGCTCACATACAAGCAGACCATACTGTTCTTCGTTTGAAAACAGAGGTACCATAACGAATGTAAATCTTCTGTCCTTTGGAGTATAGGCATTGTCAATACATTTCATTATGGAAATTTCCTGGTTCGGAGGATTAACATTCTGAAGCTCCTTGCCGTTGTGATATGATTTCAGGAAAGTGGTTTCAGGCATTATCCATTTATCATATTGATAATGCACAACAGGTTCTTTAAATACAAAAACATAGCTGCTTTTGAAATTTACACGCTGCAGGTTATTGATGATTGAATAATAGCTTTGTTCTTCATCATTGCAGTTTATCATCATGTCCTTATTGATATTGCTAATAAGGAAGTTGCTGTAGGAAAGGCTTGTCCTCAGACGATACTGCTGCTGAACGCTGTAATCAAGAAGAAGTTCAAGCTGAGTATCGTAAATTTTTTCAATGGAAAGACCCATTTCCTTGTTTGTTTCACTCATAGTGAGGGCAACATCTTTTGCATATCCAAACATTTTTTCAAGAAGAGAAATTGAAACGTGAATGTTGTCTGTTGAATTGAAAATCTGAGTGAATCTTTCAGAAAAGATCTCATGGTCGGGAATAATGCCGTTCTGAATCATGTCAAACTCATCATATACAATTTCCCATATTTCATGAATGAATCGTGAGCGTTTTATATTCTGTATTTCACCTATGTACTTATTGAATATGCTGCTCACAATGACGCTTGCAGATAAATTGGAGTATTCGTCCGGCTTAATTGAATCAAGCTCATTTTCATAATTGCCGCAGGATTCACGGATAATAAGTCTTGCGTCAAGAGAAAGACTGCAGGCATGGCTTGTTTCTATCATTTCGTAAGCAGAATATACAGAACGATAGCCCATGTCGCTTAAATTAGTTCTGATAGTAGTAAGCATAGGCTTAAGACTTGTTGCAACTTCTGAATCATCAAATCCGGTAACAAGTATATCTTTTCCGATACGCAGACCACGTCTTTGGAATACGTTGTATCCGCCGACGCACATCTTATCATTAGCAAAGCACATTGCATCAACGTCAGGATGTGCATTAAGTATTTGCTCAACTACGTTCTCTGAAGATTCTGAGAAATTTCCAAATCCTACAAGACTGTCATCATAATTTATACCGTGTTCGTGCAGAGCCTCTTTATAACAATGAAGTCGGTCCATAGCGTCAATATTGCCGATAGGACCGGATATGTAAGCAATTTTTTTGCATCCGCAGGTTTCAATAAGATGATTGACAGCAAGTTTCATGGCGTTCTGATCAAAGTGGACACATGGATAACCCGGATATTCAACTTCCATTGTGAGAATAGGGAGATTGCCGTAGCCCCGGAGAAATCTGAGCATTTCCTGTTGAGAAATGTAGGAACCTATTGTACCGGCGGAAACAATAAGTGCGTCAAGATTTTCAGCAGACACATAATTGTATACAACATTGTTCTGATAATCATAGATAGAATATTTTTCGTCATCGGCAACAGCATTAATACCACGTCCGGGCATAATAATCAGGTTAAGATCCAGTTCCTTTGCCGCTGAAATAGCACCTTTTATTACCTCGGTGGCATATTCATTTTCAAGGTGATGAATCATAAGACCGATATTAAATCGTTTGTTTTTTGTCATATTATCCTCCTTGGGGAGAAATTGCAGTAAATTTGTAGTATATCTACACTAATATTATACCACAATTTGCAAAAAAATGCTATATAAAACATGTATATATAGCTACAAATTTTTATCAACAATTTTGTATACATCAACAAAACCGATGTTGAACATAGTTATAAAATGCGTGCTATTAATTTTTTATTCTTATGCATTTCTATTTTTATTAAAGACTCTGATTTTTCAGCCGGAAAAAACTGTTGAAATTCTTTGAAAACTATGCTATAATGAATGCAAGGCATTCATTATAATTTATTTAAATGCCCTTGCAGATACACAAAGCAAGCTTTGTTCCCTGCAAATCGGGCAATTATAGCACAAAATCTTCGATTTTATGCTATAATAAATGCGAGGCATTCATTAAAATTTATTTAAATGCCCTTGCAGATAAGCAATCAAAAAAGGAGCTGAAAATTTTATGAATATACAGATATTCGGCAATAAAAAATGTTTTGACACGAAAAAGGCTGAGCGTTACTTTAAGGAACGAAAGATAAAATATCAGTTTATTGATATGAAAGAAAAAGGCATGAGCCGTGGTGAATGGGACAGTGTGAGAAAGGCTGTCGGCGGTGTGCAGAATATGATAGATGAAAAATGCAAAGACAAAGAGCTTCTGGCGCTTATTAAATATCTGTCTGAAAACGACCGTGAAGAAAAGGTTTTTGAAAATCAGCAGCTTATAAAAACGCCTGTTGTCCGCAACGGAAAGCTTGCAACAATAGGTTACTGTCCGGAGATATGGAAAGAATGGGAATGAAGCCGGCATATTCCTTCCCGTCCCGGTTAATGCCCTGTTCTTTTTGACTCCAGGCTAACGCTTGTTTTCTTATATTATAGTATAATGTAACGATATTGTCAAGGTTATAAATGTAAAATGCTTAAAAAACAAAAACAGAAGGCGAGTCATGAAAGCGGTATTACTTAACGACAAACAGAAGAAAGAATAATCAGAGAAGCAAAGCCTTCGAGGCGTGATTTTTTTCTGGAGGAATCGTTTTAACATTTCTAAGAAAGCGAAAATAGAAGCATATAAGGCTGGTATAAATTTTATGGCAATAAAAAGGGAAAGACTGCACAGTTTGTTGCTGTGCAGTCTTTTAGTATACAACAGTTTAAAATCCGGCATATTATTTTTCGCCGTCAACTACAAGAGTAGCAGAACCATATGCCTTATAGGGACGACCGTTATCATCGAATTCAGCTGTATATCTTACATGGAAGGGAATCCTGTCAGCGGTAAGCGGAATGATTGCTTCCAGATTATCTGCTCCTTCTTCAAGCTGCTTCATCCAGTCACGGTACATATCCGCATAATCAGCAGGGAACAGTCCGGATTCAATAACAGGTTCTGGATAATTCTTAACGATCTTGGGCATTCCCAGGTCACGGATACATCTTGCGCATGGACGCATCTCCTTTGTATCAATATCGTATTCCCAGCAGTAGATATTTGCGTGTTCTCCGGCGGTACGGAATTTCTTCTCGCTCTCATAAAGCTCGGCGTACATTTTCTTTTCAGCTGTAACATTCTGAATATTAACAAATAAAAGATACTGACCGTCTGCACGGCCGATAACACGCATATTGCTTCTTATGCATATAAGATCGTCACCGCAGCAGGGAGAATGTACAGTACGCCATGTTTCGCATTTTTCCTCATCGTTTGACTGTATGGCTCTTCGTATCGTATCAATAAATATTTTTCTGTTTTCTTCATCGAAATTGAAGCATTCACGTCTTTGAATAATGTCCCTCTGAGTCATATTCATACCGAATTCTTCAACATATTTTTCGTTTACACGGAGCATTTCGATCTGGTCGTTTTCGTATGAGAAAATACCTGCACCGCCCACGAAATAGTTGAAAATAAGAGTTTCAAAGGTTTCCGGACTCCAGAATTTCTCTGCGTCAAGCTTATCAATGATCTTCATGGTAGGAACTGCGTCGCCTGTTCTGCCGGAAAGCAGAAGCTTCAGATATTCATCTTCCGGAACGGGTTTTGAATACAGATATCCCTGAATATAAACGCAGCCCAGACTTTTCATATAATCAGCCTGTTCCACAGTTTCAACGCCTTCAACAATAATCGGAGTAGCCAGCCAGTTAGCCATTCTGACCACTGAGCTGATAATAACGCCGCCTCTGCCGCCGATTTCTCCTTTAAGGAAGAACATATCAAGCTTTATTATATCAACCTCAATATCCTTCAGAACATTGAGAGAAGAGTAACCGCTGCCAAAGTCGTCCATTTCTACTATGTATCCCAGTGAGTGGAATGTATCCACGATTCCTGCAAGATAATCGTTGCTGCCTAAAACAGCGCTTTCAGTAATTTCAACACGGAGATAATGAACAGGAACATTGTGTTTTTTTCTGATTTTCTCCATTTCGTCGATAAAATCATTGCAGTATATATCGTGTCTTGAAACATTAAAAGAAACGGGAACTATATTTTTAATATCGTCTTTTATACATTTTTCAATAAAAGCACAGACCTCATCAAAAACATAGAGATCAAGCCTTGTAATATAACCATTTGCTTCAAATGCCGGAATGAAATCTCCGGGTGACTGCATACCGTATTCCGGGTGAATCCACCTGACAAGGGCTTCTGCTCCAACGATTCTGCCGTTGATGTGATTAAACTGGGGCTGATAGTAAACGCAGAAATGCCTGTCTCTGAAAGCCTCTTCCGCACAGTTCAGTATTTCGTTTTTACTCATAAAATACCTTTGACAATTGTCACTCATAAAAACACTTCCTTTGTAATTGCATAAAACAATTCATGTCATTATTATAGCATAAACATTATTGTGTGTCAACTCATTTTATATTAAATTGTGCAAAATGCTTCAAAAAGCAATAGTGTTTTTTATCATGCAGTAAAATCGTAATCTTTTTTCCGGACATAATTAGAATATAAATTAATAAATAATATTGTAGTATTGTCAGGACAATGAAGTGTGAAACACAGTAAAAAAATGAATGTGAAAAATTGAAAATAGTGGTTGTAATTAGGTGAAATGGGTGGTATAATAAAAGTATTACAGTGTACATCGGACAAGATGTACCGGCGAAAGGATCCTTAAATATGCGCAAAAAATTTGTTGTAATGCTTATCTGCCCTGTTTTGCTTATGAACAGCTGCAAAATGCCCTTCCAGAAGGAAGAAAGCGACGGTTCCGGATATCTTTTCACTTACACCTTAACGGAAAATCCCGATAACCTTGACCCTCAGTTGGCGTCAAATTCAGCTTCCTTCACTGTGCTTAGAAATATAATGCAGGGACTTCTTGAAGAGCAGCCGGACGGTACTCTGACTTACGGAACTTCTTCTCACTACAGCGTTACTGAGGATGGACTCAGATACACGTTTACACTGAGAGATGACAGCTACTGGTATTATGACGAAAACAAAAATGATAAAATAGATGACGGCGAAAAATGGAATGTAACGGCGGAGGATTATGTTTTTGCATTCCAGAGGCTTTTCCAGAAGGAAACGAAATCGCCTTACCGTGAAAGTTTCCGGTGCATATCGGGAGCTGACGGTATTATTGACAAGGGTGATTCTATCGAAAAACTGGGAGTATACGCAGAAAGCAGCAATACCCTTGTATTCGAACTTTCAAGACCCTGTGCTGAATTTCTCACGCTTCTTTCAATGCCTGCTGCAATGCCCTGCAGCCGGAAATTTTTTGAACAGACAGGCGGAAGGTACGGACTTGACGAAGATTCCGTGATATCAAACAACGGTTTTTACCTCAGACGCTGGTTTTATGATCCCTATGGAAATGATAATCTGATATATTTAAAGAAAAATTCTGCAAATGATACAGTTCAGCGGGTATATCCCTCTGATGTGACATTTCTTATAAGAAACAGCCAGGTTAAGGCGTATGATGAGTTTGCAGCCGGAAAATCAGACATTCTTGCTGCATCAGGATATTATCCTCAGTATACTTCTGATAAGGGCTATACTGTTACATCATGGAAATGTATATCCCTTGGATTTGTTATGAATACAGAATGGGAAGCATTTAAAAGCGAAGATATAAGGAAGGCATTTTCAGCCGCTGTTCCACGCAGCAGTTTTCCTGCGGAACCTGCAGAGGATACTGAGGGCGCTTATGGAATAGTTCCTCCGGCAACACGTCTTGGAACATCAGAATACAGTGATTACGTTAATACGCCTGTTATTTCTGATGTATCAGATGAGGAAATAAAGTCGCTTTTTCAGAAGGGAATGCACGACCTTGGACTCACATCTCTGCCTTCAGCAGATGTTATGGTATGTGAGGAAACTGTATCTGAGGAAGACCTTTATGAAATAATACAGGTATGGCAGTCGCTTTTCGGCTTTTATGCAGGTATTGACGTTGTGCCTGAGTCAGAATACAAAAAACGCCTTTCAGAGAATGATTATGTGATAGCTCTGTGCAGTGTAACAGGTAACAGAAACAGTGCATCGGCTGTTCTTGAAAACTTCCGCACTGACTGCAACGATTTCGGTTATTCAAACCAGTCCCTTGACAGTCTTCTTGACAGCATGAATAACGCCCGTGATCTGGAAGAACTTTCTGTAATTTGCCGTCAGGCAGAGGAAATGATAATTGCTGACTATAAATTTGTTCCTGTTTTTTACAAAAACAAATATCTGATCCACAGCAGCAAGAACCGCGATATCAGCTATGATCCTTATTCCGGCATAATAGATTTCCGGAGAGCAAAATATTTCAGCGAATAACGCTGACTTCAGAACACTTTTAAGAATATTTGAGCCACACATAATTTACCTTGTTGCATTCTTAGGTTTTCCGCATACAATAGGAGTAGCAGCAGGAATCGCAGTCACTGCGAAAGGTGGCGCTGCAAAACCTGCGTCCTTGAACAGCTTTTCGACACAGGTGAGCGTGGAATGCTGCTTTGAGATAGATGCCGCAGCATTTCTGCGTATAACGGCAAAACCGGCACGGAAATTTCTCTCCGTGCCGGTTTTTATTTTCTTTCGTTAAGTTTCTGGTGCATTGCCGCCAGCTGTTCATATTTCTTTTTTGTAGCCATGCCGCCTCTTATATGCCTTTCCTGCTTGTTTTTAGCAAGTATTTCTCTGACGTCATGATACAGAGAAGGGCTCAGCTCTGACAGCTTCTGGCTTACGTCCTTATGTACAGTGCTTTTTGATATACCGAACCATGCAGCTGCAGCTCTTACAGTTGAGTTGTTTTCCAGGATATATTCACCGAGAATTACAGCCCTGTCACATGACTGCTCTTTCATGTACCTCACTCCTATGTGTTATAGATGGTACATATATATGCAGCCAGTGTTCTTTCAATTCCCGTTTAAGGGTAAAAGACAGAGAAATATTCTGCCGGCAGAAATTATTTCAGAATAATTATTCCCGTTTTACTTCCGGATGTCAATTATTTACAGGCAATAACAGAGAAATACCTTTATAAGGTGCTGAATGCCGTATTTATGGAAATATACGAAGCAGATGTGCTCCCGAAGATATTTATAGTGGTTTATTCTGCGGAAAATAAAAATCTCTCATACAAGACCACAATGATTTATGATCAGGTATGAGAGATTGTTTAAAATTTATGAAAGTCAGGCTTTCTTCATTGAACGGGCTTTCATAAATAAGGTTATTCTTCGCTTCAGACAGATTACTATAGCTGCAAAGAAATAGATGGTCATCAAAGTCATTTCGGTAATAACGAGCATACGAATGGATTCGTTTACTGCGGATTTGATGAATTGTGAGAATGAATAACTTGCAGGAGAAGTAATTGAAACAGCATTATCAAATTTTACTTCTGAATAATAATCATTGGCAGTGAGTTTGATATTGTCAATAAGAGCTGTACTTTTTTCAGTAAGCTTTTCAAGCTGGGACTCAACATACTTTTTCTTCGAGTCAGATGTATTGCCGGAAGCTTTGTTTATTTTATTAATCCGGTCAGTATAGTCTGCAATCTGAGAATCATACAGTGAAACAGTGTCCTGAAGCTGAATTTTTTCCTGGATCAGATTATCATATACTTCAGAGGTTTCAGTTACGGAAGTTGCATTTGCAACAGAGCCGTCATAAATCACTATAGCATCTTTCTGGTAGTCCTTTATGGATGTTGATGTGGAATTAAGTCTTTCTACAGTATTCTGTTTTGAACGTCTGAGATTGTCAAGGCGGAAATTATAGTAGCTGGTAATCATTTTTTTATCGCTGATTACTCCGTTGTTCAGAATATAAGAGGTGATTGTATCCACGTCAACAGTGCGGAGAAGCTTGATTGAATTAGTAAGGTCTGAAAAGCTGTAGCCTGTAACCTCCGAACGGAACTGAGTTTTATCATCAGCTGCAAGAGTATCTACATAATTTTCAAGAGAAGAAAGCTTTGAACTGTACATATCCAGTGCAATAAGATAGTCATAGTTGCTGAAATCAACTGACAGAACAGAATCGCTTACTGACTGGTTATATCCATATGTACTGAAGAAACTTGTTTTGTATTTTTCAAGAATAAGGTTAAGAAGCTCGGCAGCGCTGTCACCGTCAAGAGAAGTATTGCTGTAGTTGAAAGAAACGCTGTATGCAGTAGGGTGATAGCTTGAATCCTTCATGGATTCGATCCAGCTGGAGGATTCTGTATCGTAAATGCTCTTGTAGCTGGTGATACTGTTTATTGCAGATGTTGACACAATACTGTCGATGAAAATGCCGTTCTGAACAGACTCCAGAATATCTTCTGAAAGATTCATTTCATCCAGTGCTTCCAGGATTACTTTATCATCTTTTATAGCTGTTTTATCAAATTCGCAGCCGTTAGGGTCAAAGCCTTCCTCAATTCCATTATAATAGAAAGAAATGGTGGCTGACACTGAGTCAACTTCATTTGAGAAAAACAAATTTGCACCTACAATCAGAAAAGCAGACATAACAGCAACTATAATCCAGGGCAGAAAAAGCTTTTTAAGATTATGCAGAAGTGATGTGAGATGAAAACCGTCTGTACGCATACAGCTTGTTTTTTTCTTTGTATTTTGTGACTTGTTATTTTTTTTCATATTGATTTAACGCTCCTAATCAAAAAGACAAAATGTTTAAGATTGTATAACTAAGAATCAGTATATCATAAATTCAGATTATTGTAAATAGATAGACTCAAAAATCTGCGAAAAAATATGAGTTCACTGTTCCGGGATTTTTATATAAAAATACTAAATGTAAAAAAATCAATTGACTTTGATTTTGAAGTATGTTATACTTGAATATAATAATATTATGCAGAAGTATGCTGCAGTTTAGGAGATTTAAAGAAATGCAGAATAATGAGATCAATAATAAAACGCATTTGAATATTGTCCTCAAAAACGATGAATCTGAGGATAAAAAAATAAACATACCACTTACCGAAATAGTAAACGGTCTGAAACGTTTTGCTCTTGGCTGGATTGCATTAGCCGTACTTGTGGTTCTTATGGTATCTGCCGGAACCGCTGCATTTTCTCATCAGCTGTCATCATCACCGGTTTCTCTTATAGGATTTAATTATCCCGGTGCAGAAAAAGGGCTTACGCCTAACGGTGAGGTTCTTGATGTTAATTCAATAAAGAATCCTGTTGTTATTGAAGCCGCACTTACAAAGCTGGGACATTCTCTCAGCGAAGTGGATTCAGTAAGAAATGCCATAAGCATAGACGGCGTTGTTCCCACGGAAGCAGTTGATGAAATTTCCGTATACAAATATGCTTATGAAAAAAACGGAAACCTTCAAGCAGCACAATCTATGCTGAATGTTGAATTTTTTCCTGTTAAATACAAGGTAACCTTTGATTTTTCAAAAACCAGCTTCGGTGATGAAGAGGCAGCCCAGGTCATAAATACGGTTCTGGAGTGCTACAGAGATTATTTCTTTGAAAAATACGGTTACAATGAATCTATCGGCAATGCTTCTCTGGCTGTGAATTATTCTGACTATGACTATCTTATTGCGGTGGATACATATGCCGACACTCTTAATCAGCTTCTGGATAAAGTAAACACATTAAAAAACAATAATTTCCGTTCCACCCAGACAGGTTACAGTTTTTCAGATCTGAGCAACGCTATTACAACTGCCAAAGCATATGACGCTGATGCTCTTACTGCATATATTCTTTCCAACAGCGTAGTTGATAACAAAAACAGTATGATAAGCTATTATGAGTACAGGATAGATGACCTTGAGCGTCAGAAAAAATCAGCCCAGGAAAAGCTTAAAACCATTGAAAATTCAATAGCTACATACGAAAAAAATTCTGTTGTTGTACATGGCAGTCTGAATGATTCAGAGCCCTCATCATATACAACTGTATCTGAGAAATATGACGAACTTTTCGAGCAGAAGCAGAATGCTCAGAAAAATGTATCCTACTATGCACAGCGTATTTCCGAATGTCAGGCACGTCTTGATTCTGTAAAGAAGCTCAGCAACTCCAAGTCAGACGCTGATGATATCAAATACGTGGAAGAGAGAGTCAAATCTCTTGATGAAACTGTAAGCAAACTGGTTGATGACGTAAATACAACTGTTAAGGAATATCATGAATCGGTAACTTTTGCAAATGCTTATTCTGTTCTTGTACCGGCTAATGTCCTGTCTACAAGTTACATTTCAATGCTTTTAAATAATATAATGAAACCTCTATTAATAGTTGAGGTAATTGTATTATTCCTGTATATTATGATTTCATGTATATATGGCTTTATGAAGGACAGTCATAAGAGAAAATCAGTGAAAATTCAGACTGAGGAACCGGAAGAAGCATAAGACCATGGTTTATATTGGCTTTCCCGTATAGGTGGAATCATCTGCGGGAAAGCTTTTTAATTATTATTCCGGATGTGATTTTAATATTTTGTGTTGTCCGCCGAATGAAACACTTGATTTTTAAAAGAATATATTGTATAATAGAACAGGATAAATTAAACATAGAGAACGGAGGAATGCTATGCGGATAAGCAAAAAAGAAATTTTATATATTCCAAATATACTAAGCTATATACGGATTTTGCTGATTCCTCTGTTTGTGTATTTGTATCTGAGAGCTGAAACGCCGATTCAGTGTTTTTATGCAGCGCTTGCACTGGGGGTGTCTTCTATAAGTGATCTTCTGGACGGAAAAATAGCCAGAAGGTTCAATATGATAAGCGAGCTTGGCATAGCCCTTGATCCTATTGCAGATAAGCTTACACATATTGCGGTGGCTATCTGTCTTTGCACACGTCATGTGGTTTTCCTTGTTCCTGTGTGTATTTTGATATGCAAGGAAACATATATGGGCATCATGAATCTTTATAAGATAAAAACAAAGAAGAAAAAACTGGGCGGTGCGGAAATGTTCGGAAAGGTTAGTACGGCAATTGTATTCAGTGCCATGATACTTCTGGTTCTTTTTCCCGCAATGCCGCTGATACTGGTATATTTGCTGACTGCTGTGTGTTCAGTCAGCCTTATAGTATCATGGATAGGATACTTCTTTGTGTTCAGAAAACTTTAATTATTGTACAGAGGTTTATATTTATGCATATAGACAGTAACTGGTTCTCAGCGTCTAAAATTCATGCAAGCGGGCAGTGTTTCCGGTGGAAAAAAAGAGATGACGGAAGCTTTCTGATCCCGGCGTTTGAACGTGAGCTTGTTCTTTGCCAGGAGAGCGAAAACAGAATATATCTTGACTGTACGGAAGAAGAATTTGAATTGTTCTGGAAGGATTATTTCGATCTTTCCTTCGATTATGCAGAGCATTCGGAGAAATCAGTATCGGCAATCGGTTCGGATTATCTGGATTATGCCTGCCGGTGTTCAAGAGGCATAAGAATACTCAGACAGGAATTGTGGGAAACTGTAATAAGCTTTATTATAAGTGCAAACAATAATATCCCGAGAATACGAAAGATTCTTTCATCATTATGTGAAAGCTTTGGAAGATTTCCTTCTCCCTTGGAACTTTATGACCTTGGAGAAGAGAAAATACGTATGTGCGGTGCAGGATACCGTGACAAATATCTTGTGAATACAGCAAAGTATTTTCTGGAACATGATATAAACGGAGAACTTATGGGACTTTCATATCCTGAGGCAAAAAAATATCTTATGAAGCTTTCCGGCGTGGGACCGAAGGTTGCAGACTGCATTTGTCTTTTCAGTCTGGGATACAAGGACGCATTTCCAAGAGATGTGTGGATAAAGCGTATAGAAAAAGAGCATTTCGGCGGACGTTTTCCGGAGGAAAAAAGCTTTGGCGGTGCCGGAATACTTCAGCAGTATTTATTTTACTATGAACGAAGTCTGAGCGAGGCTTTAGAGGGTTAATTTTGATGAGGTGAACTATGGCGAAAAAGACACCGGTATATGATAATGAAAGTATCACAATGCTAAAAGGTCCGGATAAGGTCAGAAAGCGTCCGGGCGTAATATTCGGCTCTGATGGACTGGACGGCTGCGCTCATTCTGTGTTTGAGGTTATATCCAATTCCATAGATGAGGCACGTTCCGGTTTTGGAAATCAGATCATTGTTACAAGATATAATGACTGTTCAATTGAGGTAGAGGATTTCGGCAGAGGCTGTCCTGTTGACTACAATAAAAATGAAGAGAGATACAACTGGGAGCTTGTTTACTGTGAACTTTACGCAGGAGGAAAATATGACGCCGGCGGCGATAACTATGAATATTCTCTCGGATTAAACGGACTGGGACTTTGTGCTACCCAGTTTTCTTCTGAGTATATGGACGCAGAAATTTACCGTGACGGATACAAATATAATCTTCACTTTGAAAAAGGTGAAAATATCGGCGGACTGCAAAAAAAGCCGGCACGTTCCCATGCTTCCGGAACCCGTACAAGATGGCGTCCGGATCTTGAAGTCTTTACTGAAATAAACGTTCCCGATGAATATTTCCGTGATGTCCTTAAAAGACAGGCTGTTGTAAATCCGAATCTGCTTTTTATATATAAAAGCCAGCAGGAGGACGGAAGCTTTCTGGAGGAGAGATTTCTCTATGAAAATGGTATTACTGACTATGCAAGGGAAATTGCAGGTGATACAGCGCTGACATCTTTGCAGACATGGAGCTGTGAACGTACAGGACGTGACCGTGAGGATAAGCCGGATTACAAGGTGAAGCTTTCCGTGGCAGTAACCTTTTCAAACAGAGTACAGAAAATTGAGTATTACCACAATTCAAGCTTTCTTGAGCATGGCGGTTCTCCCGAACGTGCAGTAAAACAGGCGTTTGTTTCCCAGATAGACAGCTATCTGAAACAGAATAACAAATACCTTAAAAATGAGGGAAAGGTAACCTTTTCTGATATCGAGGATTGTCTTATTCTGGTATCTTCAAGCTTTTCCACACAGACTTCCTACGAAAACCAGACCAAAAAGGCTATTACCATCAAGTTTATTTATGAGGCGATGACAGAATTTCTCAAGCATCAGCTTGAGGTGTATTTCATTGAAAACCCTGATGAAGCAGTTAAGATAGCTGAACAGGTCATAATAAATAAGCGCAGCCGTGAAAACGCAGAAAAAACAAGGCTCAATATGAAAAAGAACCTTGCAGGAAGCGTCGATCTTACAAACAGAATAGAAAAGTTTGTGGACTGCCGAAGCAAGGATCTTTCAAAAAGAGAGCTTTATATCGTAGAGGGTGATTCTGCCCTTGGCTCTGTAAAAATGGCAAGAGATGCAGAATTTCAGGCGGTTATTCCTGTACGAGGAAAGATCCTTAACTGCCTTAAAGCAGATTATTCACGCATATTCAAGAATGATATTATCACTGATATTATAAAGCTTTTAGGCTGCGGCGTGGAAGTCAAGGTGAAATCAAACAAGGAGCTTTCTTCATTTAATATTGAGGGTCTGAGATGGAATAAGATCGTAATATGTACTGATGCGGACGTGGACGGATTCCAGATACGCACACTTATTCTTACAATGCTTTACAGACTTACGCCTACGCTTATAGATATGGGCTATGTATACATTGCAGAGTCACCGCTGTTTGAGATAACAACAAAGAAGAAGACATATTTTGCCTACACTGAAAAGGAAAAAGCAAATATTCTGAAAAAAATAGGTGATGAAAAATGCACCATACAGCGTTCAAAGGGTCTTGGTGAGAATGAAGCTGATATGATGGCTCTTACCACTATGAACCCTGCAACAAGACGTCTTATCCGTGTAACGCCTTCTGCCGTGGAAGATACAGCACGTATGTTCGATCTTCTGTTAGGCGACGATCTGCAGGGCAGAAAGGATTTTATTGCTGAATATGGTGCTGATTATCTGGAACTGGCAGATATCAGCTAAGGAAAAAAGGAGTGTTTTGATTATGAAACTTATAACTTTTACAGTACCATGCTACAATTCTGCTGACTATATGGAGCGCTGTATTAATTCCCTTATTAAAGCAGGAGATATGGCAGAGATCATCATTGTTAATGACGGTTCTTCTGATAAAACAGGAGAGATAGCGCATCACTATGAAAAGCTTTATCCCAATATGATACGTGCCGTAGATAAGGAAAACGGCGGCCATGGTTCGGGTGTGAATACAGGCCTTAGAATGGCACAAGGAAAATATTTTAAAGTCGTGGACTCCGATGACTGGCTTGATGAAAAGTCTCTGAAAAGACTGATGAACAGACTTGTATGCTGGGAAAAGAAAGGCATTTCCCTTGATCTTATTGTGTGCAATTACATATATGATCATCTTTATGAGCCTGAAAAGAACCACAAAACAAGCTATAAGAATATTTTCAAACACGGCAGGCTTTCCACATGGAATGACATGGGAATATGGAAGCCCTCTCAGTACCTTATTATGCACGCACTTTATTTCCGCACGGAAATACTGAGAGAATCCGGACTTGTTCTGCCGGAGCATATGTTTTACGTTGACAATATTTTCACTTGTCAGCCGCTGCATCTGGTGAAGAGAATCTGCTACCTTGACCTTGATCTGTATCATTATTTTATTGGAAGAGAGGATCAGTCGGTAAATGAATCTGTACATATCAGCAGAATTGATCAGCAGCTGTACATAACAGAGTATCTTCTGAAAAATATTGACATGAGAAAATGCAGAAGCGTATCAAGAAAGCTTGAGATGTACCAGCTCAGATATCTGTCAATAATGATGACAATTTCGAATATATATCTTCTGAAGATCGGTACTGAAGAAGCTCTTGAAAAAAGACGCAGGCTCTGGGCTGATGTCAAGGAATATGATCCGAATATTTATTATTATCTGAGAGGGCTGACATTAAGCGGACTGACCATGATTCCCGGAAGTATAGGACGCAGTATAGCGGTTCACGGCTACGATATCGCACAAAAGCTCATTTCATTCAATTAAGGCAATACCTTGCCTTAACAGTACTGTAAATAAAAATAAGGGACTGCTGCAAGATATGAATCTGCAGCAGTCTTTTTCTGTTATGCTATGTGTTTATGATTTATGTGTATGTTTCCGCTGGAGCTGTCCATTGATACAATATCACCGTTTTTAATTATTGACAGTGCGTGTTCTGCACCGCATATCACAGGGAAACTGCAGTCAGTTAAATCAGACACCATATTTTCAAATGCAGGATTTTCTGCAATGATAAGTCCGCCTAATCTGACATTTTCAGATATAGCAGGGAATTTATTTACAACATAGATTTTTTCAGGGCTGCATATTTTCGGGAGAATGCTTCTTTCACATATTTCAGCAGGATATTCAGCTTTTTCCAGGTTAAGTCCGCATCCTCTGATGCGGCTTTTTTCCGTTACCGAGCAGATAAGATCCACTTTTCCTTCAGGAGCAGAGAAGATAGATGATTCGTTAAAGACAAGCTGTGTGAATCCGGGCATACTCTTATACCAGGAAAATGTTTCTTTTCTTTTGCATATGGTTTTTTGTATATGAGAATTCAGTACGCCTTCCTGAGAAAATGCTTCCTCGCAGGTGAGCATATTTATATCATCAGCATATTGAAGTACGCCCTTCTTTACCAGATCATTGCCCATATGTAGGCTGTATATTCTGAGAAGCCTTAGAAATGAATAATGAAACCGTTTCAGCTCTGTTCTGTACTTAGTGCATTTATCAATAGTAGTTTTAGCTGAGATATATTTTTTGTCTGATGGTCTGCAGCGTGAAAGGAGTTTTTTATTGAAATTAATGTAAAGGGTATTCAGTTGATTTGCATTCATACATTCCGAAAGAGCGCTTAAATTCTTAATAAAATAGCTTTTTACCGTTTCACAGGGAGTGTTGGCAGAATATGCTGAAAGCTCGTCCAGAATGGTATTTAATTTACTGCAAAGTGAATTTCGCTGCCTCAGATTTTCCTCCAGAAGCTTATTTATTCTCAGAGCAGTCTTCCTCTTTCTGCGCCATGCGGATAAACTGCGGCATTCTTTTATATGATTAATGCTTTTTCTGATTGAAGGGTGAATATACTCTTCTGTATCTTCGTTAAGGTAGAGAGTCTTTTGCATTACTTTGAGTTTATTGACATTAAAATAGAGTCTGCCGTTTACATATTCCATCAGTTCTGTTGATGAAGCAGGGATTTTTTTGCTGTAGCCTGTAAATTTTACAATATCATCCATTATTTTTTTTGAAATTGCCATGGATGCAGAAGCAAGAAGCGGCTCTGTTACACCGGGATAATAATTGCATACACCCTTTGTATCAAGAACTGTTATTTCAGAAGAGTTTTCTGGCATCTCGGTTATTTTATGAACTGTAATAATATAAATCTTCTGCTCAATATAGTCAAAAGCAAATCTGATGTCAAGAAAGAGCCTTTTAAAAAGTTTCTTTATCTTCTTTGAAATTTCCAGCAGCTGACTGATGAGTCCCAGTGTAGCTGTCTGCGCTCCCTTGGGTTCATGAGCAAAAAGAATTCCATCAATGTCGTTGTGGCAGTATATGGAACGCTTTGTATTATTATCACTTGAATATGCGTCAAAATCATGGCCGATATAGATAATTGTTGTATTTATGATGCCTGCAGTGTATGCAGTATGTAAATTACCGCACAGATAATATTCAACTGCTTCCTGAATGATAACATAAGCTGTAACCTGTTTATAGCCGTTATTAAATTTATCAGCAATTTCCCTTGCTTCGGAAAAAA
The DNA here is from genome assembly GCA_029007315.1 of Oscillospiraceae bacterium. GTDB lineage: Bacteria > Bacillota > Clostridia > Oscillospirales > Ruminococcaceae > Ruminococcus_C. Next base: position 9,403 of record JAQXHO010000013.1, on the reverse strand, counting down.
GCTTTTCAGCTGAATATGCAAGTGCTGATTTAGGAATGTTAGTAAGATATGAAGGCTCATAAGAAGAATCAAAAGGACTTCCGTTTTCATGTCCTTCAAATGAAAGAGAAAGTCTTATAGAAAAAAGCTTTGTATGCTGAAAATGATTTTGCAGGTAATTATTGAGTTCATCTTCTGTAAAGTCTTCTGTTATACAAAAAAAGTGAGGCACATTGAGTCCGTTTTCAAGAAGCGTGAACAGTATGTTGGCTTCCGAGCCGGAATAATGCTGACAAAAATTCAGAAGGTCTATAATCATTTTATCACTACCTTTTTTTAATAAGATAACGCCGGTTGCAGTAAAATACACATTTTCAGATTAATTATAACATAATAATGCTGAATATTCTCCGATATTTTGTAAACTATTATGCAATTTATATGTGCAATTTGAAAAATCCGGGCATTGATGTTCAATTTTTAAAATTCCTTGACCTGTGGGAAAAATTGTGATACAATAATATGTAGCATTTATTTTGAAAGGTGTGTAGTAAAACACTATGAAAATACTGGTAGTTGGTATGGGTCTGATTGGCGGCTCTGTCTGCAAGACCCTTAAAAAGAGATGCAGCTATACCGTACATGGCTGTGATATTGACGAGAAAATACTTGAAAGGGCAATGGCTGAGGGAGTAATTGACGGAACAGGCAAAATGGAGGACGGAATATATGATATATGTATTGTCTGCCTTCATCAGAGAGTTGCTCAGCCCTGCATGAAGCAGGCACTGCCTTTTCTGAAAAAAGGTTCTATTCTTATGGATATGTGCGGCTTAAAGGGTCAGATGGTGCTTGAATTTACAAATGCCTGCCGTATTGCAGGGGTATATTATGTAGGCACCCACCCTATGGCAGGACGTGAGAAAAGCGGTTATGAAGTAAGTATACCGGATTTATTTGACAATGCTAATTTTATCATAACTCCAACCTACGGAACAAGCAGCGAAGTTGTCGAAAAGGTGAAATCGCTGGCGAAGGAAATGGGTTTCGGCAAAATCGTTCTGACAACGCCTCACAGACATGATGATATGATAGCATACACATCCCAGCTGGCACATATCGTATCAAGCGCATATGTTAAGGACGACTGCATGGATGACGCTGTTTCATTTTCAGGCGGAAGCTTCCAGGATATGACAAGAGTTGCCACGATGGATGAAAAAATGTGGTCATCTCTCTTTATGGACAACAGGCTTCTTCTGCTTCATCATCTCGAGCTGCTTATTGCACATCTGTCTGAATACAGGACTGCTCTTGAAATGCAGGACGAGGCAGCACTTCAGCTGCTGATTGCAGACGGAAGACGTGTGCAGGAGGAGAATGTACGCAAAAGAAAACGTGATCTGGAAGAAAAGGAGCAGAAAAAACATGAACTGGACGAAGGTTGATATATTTACAGCAACAGAAGGCATTGATATGCTCTGCACATATCTTATGGAACTGGGTATACGTGGCTTTTCCATACAGGATCCGGAGGATTTCAATGAATTTCTTGAAAATAAGGACGGAAAATGGGATTATATTGAAGAAGATCTTCTGGGACTAAAGGAATGTGAGAGCTGTGTTACAGTATATCTGCCGGAGGACGCCCAGGGTGCTGAAACAATGCAGATGATAAAGGAACTGCTTGCAAGACTTAAAGCTTCAGACAGTGAAAATATTTACGGCAGACTGGAAATCCAGCTTTCCGGCATATGTGAAGAAGACTGGGCGAATAACTGGAAGCAGTATTTCAAGCCCTTCTGCGTAGGTGAAAAGCTTTACATCAAGCCTTCATGGGAAGATGCTGACTGTCCGGAGGGAAGAACTGTTCTTGAAATCGATCCTGCCAGCAGTTTTGGAACAGGACAGCATCATACAACACGTCTTTGCCTTGAGCTTATGGAAAATGAAGTGGACAATAATACAAATCTTCTTGACCTTGGCTGCGGCAGCGGTATTCTCTTTATCGGCGGAATGCTTCTTGGAGCTGAAAGGGCATTTGCTGTTGATATTGAGGAAAATGCCTCACGCATTGCAATGGAAAATGCTGAAAAAAATAATCTTTCACCTGAAAAATATACTGTTCGCTGCGGAAATATTCTCACAGATGAATCGCTTGTTGATGAAATCGGTACAGGCTACGACCTTATCTGCGCAAATATTGTGGCAGATGTGCTTAAAGCTATGGCACCTGTTTTCCCGGGATTCCTTAAAGATAAGGGCATTCTCATAATCTCCGGAATTATCAGCGAACGCAGGGACGAGGTTGTGGACAAGGTGAAGCAGTATGGCTTTAAAGTGCTGGATGTCAGAGAAAAAGAAGGCTGGGCTGCCGTTAAGCTCATAAAAGCCTGATTGGAAGGAGATCAGATCTTGGCGAGAAAAAAAGAACCTGAGAAAAAGAAAATTTCTGAAATGCTGCCGAATGCCTATATAGAAGGCGCAGGCATTGTAGCAGAGGAAAAGATAACGGAAACTCTTGAAAAAAATTATATGCCCTATGCCATGAGCGTAATAATTTCAAGGGCATTGCCTGAAATAGACGGCTTCAAGCCTTCTCACAGAAAGCTTCTGTATACCATGTATAAAATGGGACTGCTGAACGGACCGAGAACCAAATCTGCAAATGTTGTAGGTCAGACAATGCGTCTGAACCCTCACGGCGACAGTGCAATATATGAAACAATGGTAAGACTTGCAAGAGGAAATGAGGCGCTTCTTCACCCTTATGTGGATTCAAAGGGAAACTTCGGAAAAGCATATTCACGTGATATGGCATATGCTGCCAGCCGATATACAGAGGTCAAACTGGAACCTATATGTCATGAACTTTTCCGTGACATAGACAAAGAAACCGTTGACTTTGTACCCAACTATGACAACACCATGACAGAACCCACTCTGTTTCCGGTGGCGTTTCCCTCTGTACTGGTAAATGCAAATGTGGGCATAGCTGTATCCATGGCAAGTTCTGTATGTCCCTTTAATCTTTCCGAGGTATGTGAAACCACAATTGCCCTTATGAAGAACCCTGAGCATGATATTCTCACTACTCTGAAGGGTCCGGATTTTCCCGGCGGCGGTTTTCTCCTTATGGACGAAACGGAGCTCAGAAAGGCAGTGGAAACAGGCAAAGGAAGCTTCAGGGTTCGGGCAAAGTGGAATTATGATAAACAGGGCGGCTGTATTGAGATAACAGAAATACCATACAGCACAACCATTGAAGCTGTAATAGACAAGATAATTGAAAATATCAAAAACGGCAAGCTCCGTGAAATATCATATGTCCGTGATGAAACCGACAGAGGCGGTCTTAAAATTGCCGTGGATCTCAAGCGTGGTTCAGATCCGGAAAAGGTTATGCAGAAGCTCTTTAAGCTAACTCCGCTTATGGACAGTTATTCCTGCAATTTCAATATTCTTATAGGCGGAACACCCAGGGTTATGGGAGTCCGTGAAATTCTCACTGAATGGATATCCTTCCGTGAGGAATGCGTAAAGAGAAGAGTTTATTTTGACCTTAACAAAAAGCGTGAGAAGCTTCACCTTCTGGAAGGCCTTGAAAAAATTCTCATTGATATTGACAAAGCGATAAAGATCGTTCGTGAAACCGAGGAAGAAATAAACGTAGTTCCCAACCTTATGAACGGCTTCGGAATCGATGAGGTTCAGGCTGAATATGTAGCCGAAATAAAGCTCAGACATCTTAACCGGGAATATATCCTTAATCGCACAAAGGAAATTGACAGCCTTCGTGAAGAAATTGCAGATATGGAGGAAACTCTTAACAGTCCTAAGAAGATAAGAGCTATAATTGCAAAGGAATTAAAGGACATTGCAAAAAAATACGGTCAGCCAAGACGGACTCTGTTCTTCCATGCAGATGAGATCACTGATATTGATACTGAGGCAGAGGTTTCAGATGATCCCATGAATGTTTTCATTACAGAAAGCGGATATTTCAAGAAGATAACGCCTGCTTCTCTCAGAATGAACGCAGAGCAGAAACTTAAAGAAAATGACGAGGTAGTTCGCCATGTGGAAACCACAAACCGTGCAGATGTACTGTTTCTTACCAGTATGCAGCAGTGCTATAAAGCAAAGCTTTCTCAGTTTGAGGTCTGCAAGGCAAGTGTAATGGGTGATTATATTCCTGCCAAGCTTGGATTTGACGAAGGAGAATATGTTCGCTATATGATAGTCACCCGTGACTACAGCGGAGAGCTTTTGTTTGTCTATGAAAATGGCAAGGCTGCAAGAATAGCCGTAAATGCCTATGAAACAAAGACTAACAGAAAGAAGCTTGCAAAGGCGTTTTCCGATAAATCACCGCTGGTGGCAGTGCTGGAGCTTTCCGGTGACTGTGATGTGCTTGTTCGTTCAGACGGCGGACGTGCAGTTCTGTTCAGCACCTCTCTGATTGCTCAGAAGGCTGCCCGTGACACTCAGGGTGTTCAGGTCATGAACCTTAAACCTAAACAGAAGGTAACAGAGGCATTTATTGTAACTTCTGATAAAATAGAGGAACTCAAAAAGTACCGTGCCAGAAATATTCCTGCCGCAGGAGGAATTGCAAAGGAACTTCCCGATACTGGACAAATGCGGCTCAAATAATAAGAAGCTGTGCCCTTATCAAAAAAAGGCACAGCTTTTTCTGTGTTTTACAGAATATCTATGTATTCTCCTTCAAGAGCCTTGTTCATGCTTCTTACGGCGCAGAATTTTCCGCACATGGAGCAGGTGTCCTCATGTTCGGGCGCTCTGCTGTCACGAATATTCTTTGCGGTTTTCGGATCAATGGAGCATTCCCACTGTTTTTCCCAGTCAAACGTTCTTCTTGCCTCTGCCATTTTATCGTCAATATCCCTTGCATGGGGTATTTTTTTTGCAATGTCTGCAGCGTGAGCTGCAATTCTGGAAGCAATAATGCCCTGTTTAACGTCTTCAACATTTGGCAGTGCAAGATGCTCAGCAGGTGTAACATAGCAGAGGAATGCAGCTCCGGACATTGCGGCAACAGCACCGCCGATAGCAGATGTTATATGGTCATAGCCTGGTGCGATATCTGTAACCAGAGGACCAAGCACATAAAAAGGCGCGCCCATACATACTGTCTGCTGGATTTTCATATTGGCTTCTATCTGGTCAAGAGGCATATGACCGGGACCTTCCACCATTACCTGAACGTCCTTTGCCCATGCACGTTTTGTGAGTTCTCCAAGGCGTACAAGCTCCTCTATCTGGCAGACATCGCTTGCGTCAGCAAGACAGCCGGGACGACAGGCATCTCCCAGGGAAACAGTTACATCATATTCACGGCAGATATCCAGTATCTCATCGTAATATTCATAGAAAGGATTTTCCTCTCCTGTCATGGACATCCAGGCGAAAATCAAAGATCCTCCTCGTGATACAATATTCATTTTGCGTTTGTGCTTCTTTATCTGCTCAATGGTTTTTCGTGTGATTCCGCAGTGAAGGGTAACAAAATCCACGCCGTCCTCTGCATGAAGCCTTACCACATCAATGAAATCCTTTGCAGTAAGAGTTGCGAGATCACGCTGATAGTGTATAACACTGTCATAAACCGGGACTGTACCTATCATAGCAGGACATTCGGATGTAAGTTTTCTTCTGAATGGCTGAGTATTGCCATGAGATGACAGATCCATTATTGCTTCTGCTCCCATATCCACTGCAGCCATAACCTTTTTCATTTCAATGTCATAGTTCTTGCAGTCCTTTGAAACGCCTAAGTTAACGTTTATTTTAGTGCGGAGCATAGAGCCTACACCGTTGGGGTCAAGGCATTTATGGAGCTTATTTGCACATATTGCCACCTGACCTTTTGCCACAAGGTCACGTATTTCTTCGGGCGTTCTGTATTCCTTTGCAGCAACTTTTTCCATTTCGGGAGTGATAATGCCCTGTTTTGCCGCATTCATTTGAGTTGTATAATTTCTCATGCTGTATTTCCTTTCATTATTCTGCAAAATATCCCTTCAGATCAAAGCAGTGATTCAGAGGGCCTTTTCCGTGTCCTAAGTTGAGATAATATTCAAGAGCGCAGGTTACATATTCCTTTCCACGCCTTATGCTGTCTTTAAGGGAATAACCTTTTGCAAGATTTGCCGCTATCGCACTTGACAGAGTGCATCCTGTACCGTGATTGTTTTCGTTGGGAATTCGTCTGCCTTCAAACCATGTTATTCTTCCGCTTTCTGATTCATAGAGAACATCTGAGGAGTCTTCGAGGTTATGTCCGCCCTTTAAAAGTACATTTGTACTGTATTCCTTTCCGAGAAAAGAAGCTGTCTTTTCCATAGCTGTTCTGTCACTTATAGAAAATCCGGATAGAAATTCTGCTTCGGGAATATTCGGCGTGATAAGGCGTGATTTCGGGAAAAGATGTTTTTTTACTGCGTCGGCAGCCTCTTCTCTGATAAGACGGCAGCCGCTTGTGGATATCATAACAGGATCGCAGACAATATTTTCCGGTTTATAAAAGGATAGTCTTTCACCAATAGCTTCTATCAGCTCCGGTGATGAAGTCATGCCGATTTTAACGGCGTCCGGAAAAATATCTTCGAAAACGCAGTCAAGCTGCATTTTCATAAATTCCGGAGAAACCTCCTGTACTGACCGCACACCCATTGTATTCTGGGCAGTCAGTGCTGTAACAGCAGTCATGGCATATACTCCGTTCATGATGATTGTCTTGATATCCGCCTGAATGCCTGCGCCTCCTGAAGAATCACTGCCGGCGATGGAGAGGACAGTTTTCATTGCGAATCTCCTTTCAGACGGAGAAAAGCCTCCTTCAGCTCTCTTGCGGCAGTTTCCGGGTTTTCCGCCTTCATAATGGCAGAAACTGCACAGATTCCGTCTATGCCTGTTTTTTTCAGCACATGGATATTGTCTTTGTTCAGTCCGCCTATGGCATTGACTTTTATGGGAACAGCTTTTACAATAGCTGACAGGGTATCCACAGATGTGATAACTGTTTTAACTTTGGTGGTAGTGGGATAAATGGCACCCACGCCAAGATAATCAGCTCCCTGGTTATATGCTTCAAGAGCCTGGGGAACAGTTTTTGTTGTTGCGCCAATTATCCTGCTGCTGCCAAGAATCTTTCTTGCAGTATCCACCGGCATATCTGACTGTCCCAGATGAACACCTTCAGCGTCAGCAGCCAGTGCAACATCTGTACGGTCGTCAATTATAAGCGGAATGCCGTATTTTTTTGTTATGGAGTGAACCTTTTCCGCAAGGGAGATATACTCTCTTGTGGTTTTATCCTTTTCACGAAGCTGAAGAAGAGTAACGCCGCCTTTGCAGGCTGATTCCACACGCTGTAAAAATTCTTCTTCCTCAAAGCCTGTACTGTCTGTGATGAAGTACATTTCAGTGTCAAGTCCGGTCATTTTGTGCCTCCTTTGTTATACATATATATAATCATTCAGAACAGGCTGAAGTCCCTCTCCGGATATATCCTTGTACATCTCATCAAGGCTTCTGCTGTCGTCTATCTCAAACTGTTCATCGCCCTGTTCTTTTCCTGTATCTCTGCCGCTGTATTTGCTTTCATGATCTCCGATACCTGTTGAAACACCTGCTGAAATTTTTGTTGCAGCTATTTTCACAATGCCGTTTCTGAACTGCGCACTTTCTCTTGAGGATACAGTAATACCGGCAAATGGAAGAAATATTCTGTAGGCGCATATTATCTGGCACAGCTGTTTTTCGTGAACGTCAAGAGGGCTAATCTTTTCGTTGTTGATGATAGGTCTTAGCCTTGGGCATGAAACCGACATTTCAGCATGAGGATATTTTCTCTGGAGAAAGTATACATGAAGAGCAGTTGCCAGTGCGTCCTTTCTGAAGTCTGAAAGTCCCAGCAGTGCGGAAAAAGCAACGCCTCTCATTCCGCCCATAAGCGCTCTTTCCTGTGAATCAAATCTGTAGGGCCATACTCTCTTGTGACCTGCCAGATGCAGCTGCTCATATCTGTCCCTGTCATATGTTTCCTGGAAAACAGTAACATAGTCTGCTCCGCATTCGTGCAGATAACGGTACTCATCAGTGTTTACCGGATAAACCTCGATTCCAACCAATCTGAAATATCTGCTTGCCAGTCTGCAGGCTTCACCGATATATTTGACATCGCTTTTTGAACGGCTTTCACCTGTAAGAATGAGTATCTCTTCCATTCCGCTGTCGGCAATAACCTTCATTTCATGTTCTATTTCTTCCATAGAAAGCTTCATGCGGTTTATGTGATTATAGCAGTTGAAGCCGCAGTACACGCAGTAATTTTCACAGTAATTTGCAATGTACAGCGGAGTAAAGAGATAAACTGTATTTCCGAAATGTCTGCTTGTTTCCTCTCTTGCCCTCTGAGCCATCTGTTCAAGGAAAGGTTCGGCAGCCGGCGACAGAAGTGCCTTTAGATCTTCTATAGTGCATTTTTCATGTTCAAGAGCTGCCCTGACATCTCCGGCAGTGTATTTTGTGTAATCATAGGAATCCATATGGGCAAGCACTTTTTCGCATATATCCGATTCAATTTTTTCCATACCCTGCATATATTCCATGTGACTGCTTCGTGCTGAAGGGTTGTTTTCCAGAAGATGTTTTTTCTCCAGTGCCTGCACAGATAGATTTTCTGAATCAACAAAAAAATTATTCTCCATAAGCTGTTACTCCTTAATCCCGCAGAAATCCTGTAAGAGGATCTGATGCGCTTCCGCCTCGTGTAAGCACTCTTCCAAGACCAGAAAGATAGGCGTTTCGTCCTGCTTCGATTGCAAGGCGGAATGCTTTTGCCATAAGCGGCAGATTTCCGGCAGTTGCAAGGGCAGTATTTGCCATAATGGCAGCTGCACCCATTTCCATGGCACAGCAGGCTTCCGAGGGTCTGCCTATTCCGGCGTCAACAATAACAGGAAGCTCGATCTCATCAATCAGTATCTGTATGAAATCTCTTGTGGACAGACCCTTGTTTGAACCAATGGGAGAAGCAAGAGGCATTACCGCCGCTGCACCTGCATTCACAAGATCACGTGCTGTATAGAGGTCGGGGTACATATAGGGCATTACAACAAATCCCTCTTTTGTCAGAATTTCCGTTGCTTTTACCGTTTCCGCATTATCAGGCAGCAGATACTTTGAATCACGCATTATTTCAATTTTTACAAAATCACCGCAGCCAAGCTCCCTTGCAAGCCTTGCGATTCTCACAGCTTCTTCTGCGTTTCTTGCTCCGCTTGTATTAGGCAGGAGAGTAACTCCCTTCGGGATATAGTCAAGGATATTTTCCCGGGCATCAGTATTTGCTCTTCTGACTGCAAGAGTGATTATCTCTGCCCCTGCGTCACGTACA
>JAQXHO010000012.1 GCA_029007315.1 Oscillospiraceae bacterium | reverse complement strand
TCCGCAATATTTTCAGTGTTCATGTTATCCGGATTATCCGTCATATAATCACTCCTTCGGTCATGTTAAGGTAATACCGCTCAAAGACTGTGCGTAAGATGTACTCTGCGAGCATAAACTTCGTCAGATTTTTTGTCAGATGAAACCAAAAACGCAGTGAATACTTTGTGTATTCACGAGGCTTTTGGTGAAATATGACGGAAAAGCTGCAAGCAGATTACGTGCAGAGCCGTCAGGCATTCTTTGTGCGGTATTGCCTCATATATCCAGATTCTGAACGTATCGTGCATTTGTTTCAATAAATTCACGTCTTGGAGCAACCTTGTCACCCATAAGAATTGTAAACACTTCATCAGCACGTTCAGCGTCCTCCAGATCCACACGTATCATGGAACGTGTTTCCGGATTCATAGTGGTATCCCAAAGCTGCTGGGAACTCATTTCACCAAGACCCTTGTAACGCTGCACCTCAATTTTAGCATTGCTCTTGTCAGCGTTCTGGAATTCCGCAATAAACCTGTCACGTTCAGCCTCATCAAAGGCATACTTGAACTTCTTGCCCTTTGATACCTTGAAAAGCGGAGGCTGTGCAAGATAAATGTTGCCGTTTGTGATAAGTGGACGCATAAAGCGGAAGAAGAATGTCAGCAGCAGGGTTCTGATATGGGAACCGTCTACATCCGCATCCGCCATAATTATAATTTTGCCGTAGCGAAGCTTAGAAATATCAAAATCCTCGCCAATGGAAGTACCAAGAGCCGTAACCACAGGCATAAGCTTTTCATTGCCGTAAACCTTGTCAATACGTGCCTTTTCAACGTTCAGCATCTTGCCCCACAGAGGCAGAATAGCCTGGTAACGCCTGTCACGTCCCTCCTTGGCAGAACCGCCCGCAGAGTCACCCTCCACGATGTAAAGTTCAGTTCCGTCAACACCCTTTTCAGAGCAGTCAGCCAGTTTTCCAGGAAGGCTTGCACTCTCCATAGCAGATTTACGTCTTGTAAGATCTCTTGCCTTCTTAGCCGCTTCACGTGCCTTCTGTGCAGAAAGGCTCTTCTCGAAAATACCTCTTGCCACCTCCGGATTCTCGTCCAGATAATCCATCAGCTTTTCATAAACCAGCTTTTCAATGAATGGCTTCACCTGTGGATTTCCAAGTCTGCCCTTAGTCTGACCCTCAAATTCACATTCAGTCAGCTTAACAGAAATAACAGCCGTCAGACCTTCTCTGACATCATCACCAAGAAGCTTCACTCCGTCCTTGAGGAGATTCATCTTCCTGCCGTATTCATTAATAACCTTTGTAAGAGCATTCTTGAAGCCAACCTCATGAGTACCGCCGTCGCCGGTGTGAATATTGTTAGCAAAGGAAAGTATAAGCTCATTGTAGCTGTCATTGTACTGCATTGCGATCTCACCGAATGAATCGCCGTCCATACCGGAGAAATAAATAACATCGTCAGACAACGGCGCAACGCCTCTTACCTTGTGAAGATGCTCCACAAAGTGGCGTATACCGCCTTCATAGTAAAGCTCCTCCGTAATAATGGCAGAATGATTTCTCTTGTCAGAGAAAATAATTCTGATTCCCGCATTAAGGAACGCCTGTTCACGCAGACGCTTGAGAAGAACCTCATAATCATAAACAGTGCTTTCAAAAATTTCCGGGTCAGCCTTGAACATAACGGATGTGCCGTTTTCATGGGTTTCGCCGATAATTTTCAGTTCCTCAGAATAATTTCCTCTCTCAAAACGCTGGAAGTGAACGTGCTTGCCGTCCTTGACAGTAAGCTCCAGCCATTCAGAAAGGGCGTTTACAACGGAAGCGCCAACGCCGTGCAGACCGCCGGAAACCTTGTATCCGCCGCCGCCGAATTTACCTCCGGCATGGAGAACGGTATAAACAACAGTAGCGGCAGAAATGCCTTCTTTCGGGTGAATTCCCACCGGAATACCTCTTCCGTTATCGGAAACACGGATAACGTCACCGGGCAGGATCTCAATATTAATTTCGGTACAGAATCCGGCAAGAGCCTCATCAATGGAGTTATCCACTATCTCGTAAACAAGATGATGCAGACCCTTAGGTCCTGTAGAACCGATATACATACCCGGTCTTTTCCGGACAGCCTCAAGGCCTTCGAGAACCTGTATCTGATTTTCATCATAGCTCTCAGACAGAGGCTTCTGTTCATCTATCATGTATTTTTCCTCCTATATAAGTTTTTAACCTCTCAGTCAGCTTCGCTGACAGCTCTCCTTTCAGGAGAGCCTTTTTTGCTTAACTTTTTTCAGACTGCTGTAATTTTACTTATTGTAAAAATCAGAACAATAAAAAACCCTTTCAAACAGCCTCTCCTGAAAGGAGAGGGGGACCGCTTTAGCGGTGGAGAGGTTAAACACCTTTCGGGTTCTCACACTTCTCCACATCACTATACAATCTTTCCACACACTTTTCAACACTCTGTTGAAAAGCAGATTTCCCCATAATACAGCAAATAACAAGCCGTAATTATGAAATTATGCGTCCGTCTTTCAACACAATGCGCAGACCCTCCGGCTCAGTAATCAACACCTCGTCATGGCAGGTGGTAATGAAAACCTGCATATTTTTAACAATGGTGTAAACTACCTCCTGGCGGCTCCGGTCAAGTTCGCCCATAACATCATCAAGGAGAACAATGGGCGATTCATTTTTAGCAGAGCCGTAAAGCTGAGCCTGGGAAAGCTTCAGTGCAAGTGCAAGGCTCTTCTTCTGTCCCTGTGAACCGAATTCCTTAGCACTCACATCATTTATAAGCAGCTCTGTATCATCTCTGTGAACTCCGCAGGTGGTAAAACCAAGCTCTCTGTCCTGTTCTCTCGATGATCTGAGCCTTTCATAATACACATTCTCGTAATCTTCCGCATTATCCGGCACAAATGAAGGATTTTTCCCGAAAACCTGGCTCCTGTAATTTATGCCAATCTCCTCAGTGCCGGAAGATATCCTTCCGTAAAGACTGCCGCATACCTCTGAAAGCCTGCCTGTATATGACTGCCTTCTTAAAGATATATATGTTCCCACAGAAGCAAGCTGCCTGTCCCATATGTCAAGCACAGCCTCAGTCTGAGCCGAAGACAAACGCTGTTTAAGCACAGCATTTCTCTGGGATAATATAAGCTGATAACGCCTTACAGCAGCCACTCCACGCCTGTGAAGCTGGGAAAAGCAAAGGTCAAGAAAACTCCTTCTAACCTCCGGACCGCCGGTTATAAGCTCCGTATCATCAGGAGTAAACGCCACGCAATGATATATCTCAAAAAGCCTGCTGGTCTGCCTTACGGGAATACCGTTTATGGTTATCTTCTTTTCCCTGGATTTAGGCGACATCTCACAGAGAAGCTTCTGCTCACGCCTGCCGTCATGGAACATTACCTCCGCCTTCATAGGACAGCCGGAAAAGCTGAGATAATCCCTTTCCCTGGTCTTTCTGAAACTCCTGCAGCCCGTAAAAAGCCACAGCGCTTCAAGAAGATTCGTCTTGCCCTGGGCGTTTTCACCGGAGATAACGTTATAGCCTTCGTCCGGCAGAAACTCAATGTCACGGAGATTCTTGAAGCCGTCAAGCTTTATTTTCGTGAGCCTCATGCCTTGTAAGCTTCAATTAAAAGCGTTATATCGTCAATTGTTACCCTGTCGCCGGGACGTATCTTTTTTCCTCTCATGGTGCAGACCTCGCCGTTTACGGAAACCTCGCCCTTCTGTACAGCTTCCTTGGCAAGTCCGCCTGTTTCGCATACTCCGGAAAATTTAAGAAGAGCGTCCAGCTTTATAAATTCAGTTCTGATAGCAATAGTTTCATTCATAGCAAACCTCAATCCTTCAGCTGAATAGGCATAAGCAGGAACACAAAGCTCTCTCCCTGCATGGGAACCATCTTCACAACCCTTTTGCCGCCGGACATCTGGATCTTCACAGAATCGCAGTCAGCAGCACGTACAGCCTCCAGCATAAAACGGTTATTCAGACCGATCTTAACATCAGGCCCGCTTATCTTGACCGGAATTGTATCATTTATCTCACCGATGCCTGTTTTGCACCGTACATTAAGGCTTCCTCCGCTGAATGTGCAGCGAATGGGAGCGTTGAACTTGCTGTTGATAAGAAGAGAGCATCTTTCAAGGCATCTTGTAAGGTCGCCGGTGTTTACAATGACCTCGGTTTCAAAAGAAGGAGGAATGCTGCTTCTGTAATTGTGGAATTCACCCTCTAAAAGCCGTGAGAATACAATATAACCCTCGAACTCAAAAATAATATGGCTTCTGCTTACAGAGATGATACACTGCTCATCAGCGTCATCTTTAAGCATATTTGCAACTTCGGAAACAGTTCTCTTTGGAACAACAAACTGCATGGATTCTCTTGCATCAACTTTTTCATTGCGTATAGCCAGTCTGAATCCGTCAATAGCCACAACGCTAAGCAGATTATCCCTTACCTCGAAAAGTTCGCCTGTAAGAACAGGCTTTGCTTCATTAAGACAGGCAGCATAGCTTGTCTGGTTTACCATGGATTTAAGCACCACCTGGTCTATATGCAGACCTTCTTCCATATTCATATCCGGAAGTGCAGGATATTCCTCAGCAGACATTGCAGAGATATGGAATTCAGTGGCTTCACAGTACATACTTACATTCAGATTATCGTCGATCTCAAAGCGAACCAGCTGACCGGACATACGTCTAACAGCCTCGCTGAGAAGACGTGCATTAATAACGAATTCGCCGCAGTCCTCAGTTTCAACATCAAGATTCTTCTGAATGCCGAATTCCAGGTCATAGCCTGTAAGTTCCAGGTTATCCTGGCTGAGTCTTACTTTAATGCCCTCCAGGGCGGCAATTGTGGAACGCTGTGCAATACCCTTTGAAACATGGGCAACAGCGTCATAAAGGGACTGCTTGTCGCAGGTAAATTTCATCATAAAGTTAATATCCTTTCTGTGTTTAAAGGAATTTATTGGCGTCCCTGAAAGGGAAGCTGGCTTGCCGAAGGCAAGACTGAAGGGTTTAAATCCAAAAATTTAAGTCAACTAAAAGATAAAGGCGTTAAAACCCTCCCACCACCTTCGGTGGTCCGTCCCTCCCTTTCAGGGAGGGCTTAATTGGCGCCCCTGAAAGGGGAGCTGTCAGCGAAGCTGACTGAGGGGTTTAATACCAAAAATTCAAGTCAACTAAAAGATTTAAGCGTCAAAACCCTCCCACCACCTTCGGTGGTCCGTCCCTCCCTTTCAGGGAGGACTGTTTTTCCACTAAATCTCACTTAAACCATAATTTAATGCAATTACTTAAATTTTACGGTTCAAAAGGCGTCCCTGAAAGGGAAGCTGGCTTGCCGAAGGCAAGACTGAAGGGTTTAAATCCAAAACCGCAGTTTCAACACAACCCTTATCAGCCGCAGCTTTGCTGCGATAAAAAAAAGAATAAAAAGAAGAAAAGAAATTAGTAGTAGTAGTAGAGGGGTTGAAAATGTTGAAACGGGACAAATTCCACGCAAATGCAGGAATATTTTTCAAAATGAGTAATCTTGAAAATTTTCGGAAAAGTTGAAACTCAGTTTTCATTTTGAAAAGTGGAATTTTTGTGGAGTTGAAGTGGAAGGAATGTTTAAAAAACCGTGGAAAAAATCACCCGCCGGCAGAAGTCCGGCAGGAAAAGTGGAAATCGGATTTCGTTTAAAATGTTGAACAGTGACAAGCCGCACCGGGAATGGCAGCAGCTTGTCACGGTATATGGAGATATTTTCTTTCAACCACGGTTTCAACACTCTGTTGAAAACCCTGTGGAAACAGGTTTATAACCTGTGGAAAGAGCCTTCCGAAAGGTTATATGCGGCTCTTGTCACGTATATTTTTAATGATATCGTTTACCAGCTGTCTGAGGTTTTCATCACGCTTCATGCCGGCTTCGATATTGTTTATAGCATAAACGATAGTGGAATGATCTCTTCCGCCGAACTCCGTGCCAATGGACTGAAGCGGCATCTGAGTTATCTCACGGACAACGTAAACAGCTACCTTACGGGCAGTGGATATCTGGCTTGAACGCTTGCTGCTGCGGATCTCGTCCGGAGTAACGCCATAAACATCTGCCACCTCAACGATGATCTTCTCCACAGTAATCGGAATAGGCTGATCGTCATTGAGAATATCCTTGATAACGCTCTGTGCCATGGAAATAGAGGGCGGTGAACCTGCCAGGTGCTTGAGGGCTTTGAGCTTCTTTACAGCTCCTTCAAGCTGACGTATATTTGATTTAAGTCTGTTTGCAATAAATTCTGAAACATCATCCGGAATAACAAGATCCAGAAGCTCTGCCTTGCGTCTGATAATGGCGATTCTTGTTTCAAAGTCCGGAATGGAAATGTCGGTAATAAGACCCCATTCAAAACGTGTGCGGATTCTCTCTTCCAGGGTTTTCAGTTCCTTCGGCGGCTTGTCTGATGTGATAACGATCTGCTTGCCCTCAGCGTGAAGCTTATTGAAGGTATGGAAGAATTCCTCCTGCATACGGTCCTTGTTGCTGAAAAACTGGATATCGTCGATCAGCAGCAGGTCTGCGCTGCGGTACTTGTCATGGAAGCTAACCATGTTGTTTTCATTAATGCCTCTGATAAGGTCGTTGCCGAATTCCTCGCTTGTAACATAAATAATGTTGTAGTCGGGATAATTCTGCTTTACCTCATGGGCGATAGCGTGCATAAGGTGAGTTTTTCCAAGTCCTGAGGGACCATAGATAAACAGAGGGTTGTAATTCTTGCCCGGTTCCTTTGCAACAGCTGTACAGGCAGCATATGCAAACTCATTTGATCTTCCTACTATAAAAGTAGAGAAGGTATACTCATACTTTGCACTTTCAAGGGTTTTTTCAAGTGAAGCGTGACGCTGGTCGATCTCATCAGCATTTCTGGGAGATGAGTCACGCATGGTGGGATATTCGTCATCAGGTTCCACCACCTGAATAACGATCTCCACAGGGAAACCGAGAATGTTTTCGAATGCCTCCTTGAGAAGCTCTTCGTAGTTCTGCAGAACGATATTGCGCTGGAAGTCAGACTGCACCGTAAATGCTGCCACACTGCCGCTCAGACTAAGAGGCTGAAGTGAACCTATCCACAGCTTTACAGCCACCTCGGAAAGACCGCCTTCTTTCTGGCAGTATTCTTTTACACGGGCAAAGACATCTTCAAAAGAATTCATATGCTTCGTCTCCTTTAAAAATAAATATTGTCATTATATTAGTGTACAGCAGGAAAACTGCTTATAAAGTGAGTATGTAGATCAAGCCGTAAAAGGCTGCATTGCATAAGGATTTAAATGCAGCCTTCATGATATTACTCTTATAATAATAGTATAGCATATTTTTTCAGTGAATGCAAGAGGTTTTAATTTATTTTTCAACATTTTTTGTTGAAAGTTAAAGCTTTTTGCATTATTTAGCTATAAATGGAAGCGGAAAAAGGGGTATGACGTGAGGGTGAAACAGGAAGATTGCAGGCAGATGCATAACAGGGAGAAATGAGTAAGAGAGAAAAAAAGAAAAAAACCGCATAAAAAGAGAAAAAACCCTTGACAAGGGATTTAAAATGAGTTATAATATTGTGGAAAAGGTCTTTGAAGCCGGTGGGTATCTTACTCATCGAAAGATCCTTGAAAACATATCAGGAGCCGAGAGGAGGAGAACAGAAATGAAAAGAACTTATCAGCCGAAGAAGCTGCACAGAAAAAAGGAACACGGCTTCATGAAGAGAATGGCAACCTCGAACGGAAGAAAGGTTTTAGCTCGTAGAAGAGCCAAGGGCAGAGCAAGACTTAGCCACTAACGAGTCAGACCACAAATTTTTTTGTGGTCTTTTTGTTTTAGGAGAAAAACTTCCAGGGCAGTACCCTGCATAAACTGCATACAGATTTAGTGCAGAGCCGAAAGGCGTGGTTTGCAGGGTTTGTCCCAAAGAAACGGAGGTAATTATGCTGCAAACGGCAACGCTTACACGCAATAAGGATTTTCTGATGCTTTATCAGCGGAGCAAGGCAATAGTATCGCCATATGTGGTTATCTATGTACGCAGAAACAGACTGAATTACAGAAGACTTGGAATAACAGCCGGCAGGAAGGTCGGCGGAGCAGTACAGAGAAACCGTGCAAAGAGGGTTATCAGAGCCGCATACAGAGAAGCTGAGGAGATGCTTCCCGGCGGAATAGATATGGTAATAGTAGCAAGAGCAGCAATATGCAGCCTTCGTTCAACGGAGCTGGCACAGTATCTTAAAGGACAGGGACTCAGAAGGATCAAAAAATGTCTTGAGGAACAGGGAGGAAAATCAAGATGAAATATCTTGTACTGCTTCTGATAAAATTCTATCAGAAGTGCATATCACCTCTTAAACCGCCTTGCTGCCGTTTTTATCCCACCTGTTCCAGTTATGCAGTAACAGCCGTGAAGCGTTTCGGAGCCATAAGAGGGACATACCTTGCAGTAAAAAGGCTTCTGCGCTGTCACCCATGGAATATAGGCGGAGTTGATCACGTGCCGGAGGAGTTTCCGGGGCTTATCAGAAAAAAGAAATATACTGTGCCGGGAGAAAGCTCCGCATTAATTTATCCCCGGAAAGGAAAAAATAGCTTATGAATTTTTTGTATGACGTTCTCGGCGTACCATTCGGGTACGTAATGCGCTTAATTTACAGTCTGGTGCAGAATTACGGTGTGGCTATTATTCTGTTTACGATTTTCTCAAAGCTGCTTCTGTTCCCAATAAACTATAAAACACAGAAAAGCTCTGCAAAAATGCAGCGGCTCAATCCCAAGCTTAAAGCATTAAGACAGAAATACCAGAAGGATCCTCAGAAGCTTCAGGAAGCACAGATGGCGCTTTATCAGGAAGAGGGAGTAAATCCCGGTGCCTCATGCCTTCCTATGTTTCTCCAGTTCTTCCTTCTGTTTGGTATACTTGCCGTAGTTTACAAGCCTCTCACCCATGTACTTGGCTACAGCGGCGATGTAATTGACAATGTGGTAAACATGGTAATCGACCAGTTCCCGGATATTGCTCAGAAATTCAAGGGCGGCGACCTCCGTGAAGAGCTTTATGTAATGGAGGCATTCAGACAGGATCCCGGTCTGTTCAATGTGGCAGGCTTCGATAACGGAGAGGTTGGAGCGTTCCTTGATAACTTCAAATTCTTAGGGATAGATCTTGGCGTTACACCGAATATCAAAGATGTGAGCAACTTCGGTCTGTGGTGCATACCCTTTGTATCCGGTATACTCCAGCTTGTAATGACCATTTACTCACAGGTAGTAAACAAGAAGAGAAATCCGGATCAGCCCAACATGGGATGCATGAACATCATGCTTTACGGTATGCCCATATTCTCCATATGGTTTGCCTTCAACGTACCTGCCGGCGTAGGCTTCTACTGGGCTTGCTCCTCACTGGTATCACTGCTTATACAGATAGGTCTTAACAGATACTTCACTCCCGAAAGAGTTGAGGAAATCTGCGAAAAGGACAATAAAAAGAACAAGGCAAAGTATGCAAATGGCAAAAAGAGCTTTACCCAGAGAATGATGGAAGCTCAGAACCAGGTAAATGCTGCAAATACATCACTGAGAGATGCAGATACTGACAGTATGTCAAAGAAGGAAAAGAGCCAGTATGAAAGCCAGCGCATAAAGGAAGCAAGAAGAAGAATGGCTGAGAAATACGGCGAAGAATATTCAGATGATGAATAATGAAAGGGTGAATACAAATGACTGAGATTTTTGTTGTAAAGAAAATGGAACAGGCTAAGAAGCTTGCTGCGGAGAAGTTCGGCGTATCTGAGGATCTCATAGTATTCAGAATACTGGAGGAGAAGAAGGGATTTTTCGGCAAAATGAAGGTTGAGGCTATCTACGAGGAGGCTGTAACTCCCAAGACAGCAGCACCTGCAAAGAGAGCAGACGCAGCTCCGCCTATCGTTGATATGCCGGATATGTTTGCTGAGGAAAAGGCTGCTTCTGAAGCACCGGAAGAAGAAAAGGAAACAGAAAAGCCGGTGGAAAATACATCTGATGAGGAGCTTACTGAAGAGGCAGAAGCTGCCGCAGTGGAGCTTTCTGAGGAAGAAATATCAGATAATCTGAAAAGTGCAAGAGATTACATTATTGCTGTATACGACAAAATGGGTATTGAAGTAAATGTAACTGTATCAAAGATAGCAAACGGCATTCTGATGAATGTTACAAGTGACAATAAAAGCGGCACTATCATTGGCAGAAGAGGCGAAACTCTTGATTCCATTCAGTATCTGGCAAGCATTATTGCCAACAGAGGCAAGGAAGAATACAGCAGGATCATGCTGGACAGCAACGGCTACAGAGTAAAGCGCCGCAAGACACTGGAACAGCTGGCTGAGAAGATCGCTAAGAACGTTCTCAGAAGCGGCAGATCCACAACACTGGAGCCTATGAATCCATATGAGAGAAGAATAATCCATTCAAAGATAGCAGAGATAGAAGGCGTTGTGAGCCACAGCGTGGGAGAAGACCCATACCGTAAGGTAGTAGTGGCAGTACCCGGCGGACAGAACCGCAGAAACCGCAAAAACGGCGGCAAGAAGCCTTACCGTGAAAAGCGTCCGGAGGATTTCAAGCCCAGCAGTCTTGACAATATGAAGACAAGCTTTGAAAAGGATTACAAGAAGCCAAGACCAGAGGACGAACTGACCACAGGTCTTTACGGAAAAATCGAGTTATAAGAATCAAAGGGAAGCGGCGGGTCTGCTTCCCTTTTCTGCAAAAGGAGCATAGCCATGAACTGTACAACCATTGCGGCAATATCCACGCCTCATGCAGAGGGAGGAATTGCAGTTATAAGAATATCCGGAGAAAAGGCGCTTAAGATTGCCGATAAAATATTCCGCACCGCTTCGGGAAAGCTGCCCTCTGAAATGAAAGGCTATACCTGCGCCTACGGACATTCCGTAAAGGGTGACGAGATAATAGACGAGGGAGTTCTCACAGTATTCAGAGGACCTAAAAGCTATACAGGAGAGGACATTGCGGAAATATCCTGCCACGGAGGAATATATGTTTCACGTGGAACACTCAGAGCCGCCATAGAAGCAGGAGCAATTCCTGCGGAAGCAGGTGAATTTACAAAGAGAGCCTTCTTAAACGGCAAGAAATCCCTTACAGAAGCAGAAGCGGTAATGGATATAATATCCGCAGATTCGGAGAGAGAGCTTAAATTCGCCAGATCCATGCAGGAAGGTGCAGTTTTCAGAAGAATAAGGAGCATTACAGATAAAATTGTAACTGTGCTTGGAGCTTTGGCGGCATGGTCTGATTACCCGGAGGACGATATACCGGAGGTGGAACCGGAAGCTCTGAAAGCAAGCCTTGAAGACATAAAGCAGGAGCTTCTTGAAACCATACGCACAGGAGATTACGGCAGGATAATAAAAGAAGGCGTATCAGCTGTAATAATAGGCAGACCCAATGTAGGAAAATCCACCCTTTTCAATCTTCTCAGCGGCTGTGAAAGAAGCATTGTAACGGACATTGCAGGCACCACAAGAGATGTGGTGGAAGAGAGAATAAGACTGGGCGATGTGACCCTTCGTCTGTGGGATACGGCAGGTCTGAGGGAAACTGAGGACGTAATTGAAAAGATAGGCGTAAATATTGCAAAGGAACGCCTTGAAAGAGCAGACCTTGTACTGGCAGTATTTGACGGAACAGAGCCGCTTAGTGACGAGGACAGGGAGCTTCTGGAGCGTTTGCCGGGCAAGAGAACCATTGCGGTCATAAACAAGCTTGACAGGATAAGCGAAAATGACCTGAGAGAGAGTCTTGGCTGTAAATTTGAAAGGTGTATAGGAATGTCCGCAAAGGAAGGCACAGGACTTGAGGAGCTGCATGAAGCCATAGAGGATATGTTCTACAAGGGCGAGGTAACGCCGGAAATGGGAATACTTGCAAACGAACGTCAGCTTGGCTGTGCAAGGGCGGCAGAGGGTCTTATAGAAGAGGCAATCGAAGCACTGGAAATGGGAATAAACCTTGACGCAGTAACGGTACTTCTTGATGATGCGGCAGATAATCTCATGAGCCTTACAGGAGAAAGAGCCTCTGAAAAGGTGGTAGAGGAAGTATTTTCCAGATTTTGCGTGGGAAAATAAAATAAGTCAATACCGCACAAAGCACGCCTTGCGGCTCTGCACGCAATCTGCTTGCAGCTTTTCCGCCATATTTCACAAAAAATCTGACTGCGCATCTTACGCACAGTCTTTGTGCGGTGTTGCCTTAAAGGCGTATGTGAAAATCATACGCCTGTTTCTGTATTATCACATCACATAATAACGTGCATTCACAGCCTGGCAGAAGGTGCGGTCATGCTCTGCAAAAAGAATGGAAACCCTGCAGGAGGATATCAGCTCCTCAAGCTGTTTTCTTGAATACACATCAAGATAATTGAGAGGTTCGTCCCAGATATAAAGATGTGCAGGAGTGCAAAGACTTGCGGCGATCATAACCTTCTTTTTCTGACCGTCGCTGAAATCGGAAATGTCCTTTTCAAACTGCTCCCTTGAAAAATCAAGCTTCCGGAGTATTGCCTTGAAAAGGCTCTCGTCAATGCCATTAAGAAGGGCATAATCTGAAAGTCTTCCGGAAAGTCCGGAAAAATCCTGGGAAATGCGTGAAATTTTAAGCTGACGGTTCATAATGACTTCGCCTGTGTGAGGAATATCCTCTCCGCATATAAGCCTCAGAAGGCTGGTTTTTCCGCAGCCGTTTTTTCCGGAAAGGGCAACTATATCTCCCTCTTCAATATCAAAGGATACGCCGCTGCATACAGTCTTGTCATCATAGCATATGGAAACATTTTTAAGGCTTAAAAGCCTTGTGCTGTGGAATTTCAGCAGAGGAAGCTTCAGAGGAGCAGTTTTTTCAATATTCCGGAGAAGTCCCGATTTCTTTTCAATATCCGCTTCAATTCTCGTTTCCATAGCCTTGGAACGGTTCATCAGCTTTTTTGCTTTTCTTGCAACGGAAGGACGTCTTGATATTGATTTTTCCGTTTTCACAGGGTCAAATCCTATTTTGGTACTCTCAATTCTGTCGGAATGCTCTGCTGCACGTCTGGCGGCAATTTCCAGGTTTCTGATTTCCTTTTTCAGCCTTTCATTCTGCACGGCTTCAAAGTTATCCCTTGCCTCTTTGTTCCGTTCCCAGGAAGAATAATTGCCCTGTTCTATTTCAATATTTGTCCTGTTGATTGAAAGTACATGGTCAATACACTCATCAAGTACAGCACGGTCATGGGAAACAAGTATAAATCCCTTTTTCCGTTTCAGATAACGGCTTACAACTTCACGTCCCTTCATATCCAGGTGATTTGTAGGCTCGTCAATCAGCAGAAAGCAGTTTTCTCTGAGGAACAGCATAGCCAGCATGACCTTTGTCTTCTCACCGCCGGAAAGCTCTGCAAAGGGACGGTAAAGCACATCATCATCAACCTGCAAAAGGGACAGTTCCCTTGCAAGCTTCCAGCCTTCAGCTTCCGGACATATCTCCTCTGCAAGGTAAATTACCAGTGAATTTTCATCAGAAACCTCAAAGGGAAAGTATTCAAACCGGGCATTTGAGGTGATTTTTCCGCTGTACTCATATTTTCCCATGAGAAGCTTCATAAAGGTAGTTTTTCCTCTGCCGTTTCTTCCGGTGAATCCAAGCTTCCAGTCGGTATCTATGGAAAAGCTTACATTTTCAAAAATATTATCTGCACTTCCCTCATAGGCGAAAGTCAGATTTTCAACGTTTATAACAGACATAATAAAACCTCCTGAGCAATAAAAATAGCCGCAGGAATATACTGCGGCTCACAATCAGAAGGCTCCTCATGGACAGCACAAAACACCTGTCCTCAGAGAAGTGGTACATTATGTGAAAAGACCGTAATATTTCCTGCAGGGTACACAAAAGCAGGCTGTACTGCAGCCCTTTCTATGTATACCCGTTCAAATGTTAGCAGGAAACTATACGCATCTTTCCACCTCAGTTCTTGTCATGATAAGAATTGTGATTTTAAACCCTTCAGTCAGCTCCGCTGACAGCTTTCCTTTCAGGAACGCCTTTTGACGAATTCAGTTTTGCTATTGCCCTAAATTACAGTCAAAGCAAAATTTAGCGGTATAGTGCCCTCCCTGAAAGGGAGGGGCGGACCACCGAAGGTGGTGGGAGGGTTTTAACGCCTTAATCTTTCAGCTAACTGAAATCTCTTCCACAATTCTGTGAACTCATTTTACCACATTACAAACCGATTGTCAATACACATAATATAGTTTTTCTTATAAAGCAAAAAGGCTCCCGTTTTGGGAGTCTTTTCACTTAATATTATTTATCAATGAGAAGGAAAAGGAATATATCAGTTTAATTTATCAGCCCCAGGGATTAGTTGGGTTTGATGAAGACGCACCTGCTGCTGTGCCGCCAACCAGTGTGCCGCCGTATGCAGCCAGCTGTGTGGAGTCAATTGTCTGGAAGTATGTTGAACCGGACAGTTCGCCGCCTGTGTAAATTGTGGCACCTGCAACGCCTGTGCAGCCTGCTGAAATGGTGGTTGCACTCTTGTCAGCAATGAAGGATACAATAACATTGCCGCTGCCGTCACAGATTGTGATTCTTGTACCTGCGCTTGCAGAAACAGAACCTGAAACTGTTGCTGTCATGGAGCCGCCGCCCATGCCGCCGCCCATCATGCCGCCGCCTGAACCCTCTTCCTTAACGAATACACCGCCGGAATATGTCTGAGTGCCGTCACTGTCGAATGCGTCTGTACCATTGGAGATAGCATAGCCGCCGTTAATTGTGATTGAACCGTTGGAGTCAAAACCGTCATGGTCGCCGTCAGTTACGTTTACAAGGGCAAAACCGCCGTTAATTGTCAGAGAATAATTACCGCCGGTAGAACTGCCGGGTCTGCCTCCGCCCCAGCCGCCGGGATTTGTATTGCCTGAACCGTCTGCGCCGCCTGCTGCGTTGTAGCCGTCATCTGTTGTGTTTACAATAACAGTACCGCTGTTCTGTGTGATATTCATAGCTTCCATGCCCTCATATCCTGCCTCAACGATAACTGTCAGATCGTCAAATGTGTTGCTGCCCTGACCAATAGTAAGGTCGGCGTCGCTGTGTACTGCGTCATCACCGGAATTCAGCTCCAGAACGCCGCCGTTCAGATAA
>JAQXHO010000011.1 GCA_029007315.1 Oscillospiraceae bacterium | reverse complement strand
TCCGCAATATTTTCAGTGTTCATGTTATCCGGATTATCCGTCATATAATCACTCCTTCGGTCATGTTAAGGTAATACCGCTCAAAGACTGTGCGTAAGATGTACTCTGCGAGCATAAACTTCGTCAGATTTTTTGTCAGATAAAACAAAAAACGCAGCTGCTACTTTGTGCATCAGCGAGGCTTTTTGTGAAATATGACGGAAAAGCTGCAAGCAGATTGCGTGCAGAACCGTAAGGCGTGCTTTGTGCGGTGTTGCCTATATACTTCTATTATATAATAATTCTTTCATTACGTCAATAACCTTTGCCTAAAAAACCAATATTTTTAATAAATCGGCTTATATTTTCCGAATATGAAAAGCAGCCGAACTAAGATACGGCTGCTTTCTCAGCTTAATTCAAATTAACAGGCAGGGACTGTATGTTATTTACCATAAATTTCAGAAGCGCCTGTGAATCAGAGGAATTTATCTGACCGTCGATTACACATTCGGCATTTCTCATCTGGCTCGGATTGAAATTTATAATGTTGGCGACGTATTTGTTCAGATATATGACATCAAGCATTGATACGACCTCATCAAGATTTACATCGCCATATATGATCTCTGATACAACAGATCTTTTTTCCAAAACAGTTTCGCATTCTCCGTCACCGTCCGCATCAATAAGTACTCCTATGCTTCCGTCTTCCTCTGCATAGATAAGTGCTTTTGAATATGCACTGACATTTTCGGGAAGATATGTTTCAATAATTTCTGAACCTGCCTCTATTGTCAGCGAATCAAGACAGTCGCCGGTAAGAACAATATTTTCTCCGCTTTCAGCCATGAGAATCTCATTGCCGTTTTCGCAGCTTACTGTAACAGTGTTCCATGGCAAATCCGTTTCTGCGGTTATGCCTATACGGAAGGACGCTCCATTTGCAGAAACAGCTGCTGAACCGTCAGAGTACATTGTTATTTTATCAGCATTATTCGAATCAACTGTTATCAGACACTTCTCAAAGGAAATCTGATAGTTTGAAGTTCCGGAATAAAGCGGGAATATTTCAAAGCCTTCCGCTTCATAGTCAAGACCGGCACGGCGGCATTCAATTGCTGCGGCAATTGTGCTGAACCATTTGAAGTCACTGCTTTCCTTAACGTCGCCTGCGGAATCTCCCAGCGGCGATAAAAGGAAATCACCGGCGTCCTCCGGAACCTCCAGAATCGGAACGTAAACATGATTTCTGCTGTAGGAAGATGTTCCTTTAAAGTATCCGTATTCATTTATCATGGAAAGAGAATTTGAAGCAAGTCCGATGAATGAATCATTATCTCCGGAATCAATGCCAAGACCGGGAACATTCCATTCAAGGGTGCTGCTTTTAAAATATATGCAGCGATCATCTGAAAAGCCGTCAAGATACGGATCTGCTATAAGTATTCTTCCGTCATATGTTTCATTTCCAAGATTCCATGTTCCGTACTCCACATCATAAGTGATGACTGCATGAGAATAATTCTTTCCGAAGAAACATACAAGAGTCATGCTCTTTCCTTTACCGGAAGCTGAAGCCTGGGAAATAAGCTGGCTGAGTACAGTCTTTTTCGTCATAAACGCACTTGTCCATGCAATTTCCTGCTGCACAGCGTCGCATTCCTGAAGGAGCTGATAATATGAAATGATAGACAGATTTCTTTCATCACTTAAATCAAGCTCATAAACCGACTGATATCTTGGATCCCACATGGAAACAGAAAATACCCCGCTTTTGGCAAGTATTTCTGTTACAGCCATTCCGTATTCAGCACCAAGCCACTCACTGTTCATTACACGTTCAATACGCACACGTTCCATAGCATTCAGTGATGATATCAGATTATCCCTGTGCTTTTCAAGGAGTCGGTAGCCTTCTGATATGTATTCCGGAACAAGGCTGTCGTGACTGAGCTGCCAGTTGTCACTGCCCCAGTCAAAGCTTTGTCTTGTGGTGGTGGTCACAGATGTTGAAGAGGTTGTATCCGAAGTAACTGAAACAGTTTCCGAAGAAGTTGTGGTTTCACTTGATGAGGAGGCAGTTGTTGTACTTGTAGTTGTAGTTTCAGATGATGATACAGTCACGGACTCAGTTGAAGTTGTAACAGACTGAGATGATACAGTACTCTGCGAAGAACTGCTCACGGAAGACGTAACCGATTCCGACGTGGACTCAGACGCAGTATGAGAAGAAGAAGCTGTTGTTGTTGAAACTGTTGTTGCAGTGGTTTCCATGGTTGTTGTGGTGGTCGATGATTCAGTAGTAGTTGCAACAGTAGTTTCCTTAGGATTAACTATAATACATACCTCACTGTTCATAAGAAGAGGAAATTCATTGCTCTCATAAACGTCCGAATAATAGCTGGACATACCGTCTGTATTAAAATATATGGGAAAAGCGTAATAATCACCATGCAGATCATCACTTTGAAGAGGTATATTATACTTTTCAGCAGCGGCTTTAACAGTATCTTCATCAGCTGAATCCATAAGAAATGATATAATAGGCACATTATCCTTACAGGTCATGGACTCAGTTGCAATGGAGTTTAGAACAGCCGTACACAGAAGAGCTGATTCATTTACATGAGCTGAACAGAATGCAACAGGCAGTGCGGTTCCAAGGTCATAGGACTCGGATTCATAGCTTAAATGAAGCACTTCTTCAGCCGCAGGACTAAGATCTGCGTCAAGACTTATTCCGATTATATCAAGTGTTCCCGCCTGCATCAGAGTGATAGGAATATCGAAGTCACCGGCATTTGCAAAGACAGGCTCTATAATCATTCTCGGAAGCTTTTTCGGGTCATAGCCGTATTTGTTCAAAAGCTGGGCATCACTGATAACAGCGCCAAGCACTGCGCCGGATTCAGAGGTCATTTCATACTGAGGAACGCTCCATTTTCCGTTATATGAATTATAGTAAATACAGCTTTTGTCAGAAAACGCCGCATCAGCCGGATCAGCAACAAGAATTCTCTTGTTATATACCGAACCTGTATAATGCCACGAACCAGTTTCACTTCCATATGCAAGAACTGTATGAGGATCTGCACCGGAACTTTTATGCAGACGTATCAGCGCAGGACTTCCGCCTGAAACGATTGTTTCCGCATTCTGAAACGCAGCAGCTGAATCATTCAGTGACAAGGCTTCTTCATCGAGAGCAGCAATTTCATCTGTATACTGCAAAAGATTATAGTAATTTACAAAACCTGTAAAAACATCTTTTCTTACGGGAGCTGAAAAGTCATGAAGATTTTCAGCTGTATTTGAAATATCAGATACATTCCAGATTCCGTTGTAATGCAGTAGCGCCAGAACTGCCATACCATATGAAATATCAGTAAGCTCATTCGGAAGCCTGCTTTCAATACGCTGTATTTCCGTATCATTTCTTCCCTGAATCAGCTTTTGTTTCAGCACTGAATTCAGGTAGGGTTCACTGCCGTCCAGAAGCTCTTTTTCCGCAAAACTCCACATATCCTCTTCATACGCAAAACTTCCGGCAGCTGATGCGGAAGGAAATTTCAGACTTTCAAAAATCCCGGTACCTCCAACCAGCATACAAAGGACTATCATTATTATTTGTATTCTTTTCTTCATTACATAACACCTCCATGGGTATTTACATATCCTACAACTTGATTTTACCACTGTGGAGATATATTGTCAATAAATGTAATGTAAACGTTTGTAAATTTTGAAAAAAAGAACTGCCGCATACTGCAGCAGTTTCTTTCAAATAATTCAGTTTTATTCCTGCACATACTGTTTTTTTGACGCAAGAACAGATTTCATGGATATGCAGACGCTTCCGTTAATTTCGTTAAGCTCTGCACAGACATCATGTGAAGATATCGTTCCGTTTTTATTCTTCGCTGTAACTGTAATAATATATTTCCCGGCGTCAAGCTTTTCTTTTCCGGCAAGCTCATGTATATTTTCCTTTTTTGCAGCTGTTTCGCCTGTCTGTTCGTTTCGTATTTCATAAGAATAAGAATCAGCACCCTGGCATTCATTCCAGTAAAACGAAAGCATACCGGGATCAGTATTTATTCCGATTCCTGTACTGGGACGCTCAGGCAGATCCTGAACATAAAATTCAAGCTTTTCACTTTCTGCATTCTCGCCCGTTACTGAGCTTGACGCTGATATCTCTGCAGTGTATTTTCCTTCTGCAAGAGAAATATCTGCCTGCCCTGTATTTCCACGTATTTTAACAGAAGCAGAAGCTCTGCCCTCTTCGTCCTTTACAGACAACACATAACCCTCTGCACAGTCAGCCTTATCCCAGCTGAAAACAACAGGCTCTTTTTCTCCGCCGGATACGTCAGCCGATAATTCGGGAGCTTTGAAATCATATTTTTCTACCGCAAATGTCTGCAGCATACTGTTTTCAAAATTTCTGCCGCAGAACTTTGCCATTTCGGCTGCTGACAGATAAATGCCCCTGTCCTTTTCTTCAATTACATAGCCCTCGGACTCATTTCCGTATATCATAAAATCCGACTGGAAAGCTTCATCAGCACAAACATTATTCTCCTCATTGAAGCCAAGGGTGCTTTCATCTGAAACGCTGTAAATTCTGTAGCTGCCGTCATTGTTTTTCACAAAACGCCACAGCTGATCCTCATCAAAAGTGGCTGGGCTGCTGCAAACTTCAGATTCATCGGTCTTTGTAATGTACTGAAGCTTTCCGTTCCAGGATATCTTTCCGTAAAAGCTTTCGCCCAGATCACAGGGTTTCTGCTTTTTTATTTCAAAGCTGTAGGGCTTTCCGGCAGTGCCTCCGCATTCATTTACTGATTCCGCAACTGCTGTATACATTCCCGCAGGAAGGCTCAGTTCACAGGCTGTTTCCTTAATATTCTCTATCGCCGTATAAGGTTCTCCTTCTGTTTTAATGCCGCTGTATATCTTCAGATTATATGAATCGGCACCATTTGCAGCTTTCCAGCTGAATTTGGTAACCGAAGGCGCCGGACTGCTGACAGCTGAAAAATCCTCCGGCATATCTGCAGGCTGTTTTCTCAGAAGCAGAAAACTTTGATTTTCAGATCCTCCGCCAATCTGCATACATAATTTATTATCATCAAATATTCCAAGAACTTCCTGGCTGCCATCTTCTTTAAGCATAAATCCGTTTGCAGTTTCATAAAAAGACCACATACGGCTCTTCCCGTCCGGTGAAAGTTCAGCTGAGGTTTCACAGTTTGTCACCCTGTATGTATCATTTCCGTTGTTTTCAAAAAACCATACGTCACAGGCATTTTCTGACGGCTCTGCCATTTGCAGTGAACCGTCTTTTTCTGAAAGTACAAGGCAGGAATCCGCATCTGCAAGCACTGCGTAAAAGCTGTCATCAGTTACGGCAGCCGGCACAGATGAATATTCAAGATAGGCAGGATAGTAATAATCTCTTGCCAGTTCTGCTCTCGGTTCAAAATATTTTCTCCTGCACACTTCATACTGCTCTGCCCAGAAATATGCTGCATCATAGGCACCCTGTTCACTGTTTTCGATACCATTAAGAAGATAATCATAGTATCCGCTGTAAGGTCCCGTTAATTCATATTCCAGAAAGGCAAGCTGACCCTCAAGAGTATCATATGCGTATCCTCCTGCACTGCAGAAATTTTTCAGCTGCTCAAATCTCGGACCATTCCACTGCATTAAGCCGTAACTGGTTTTTCCGTTTATGTCAGTCCAGCTTGCAGTAGGAATAAATGCACATTCCTGATCCACATTAGCCATAAGTCCGCTGGCTGCTGCATGATTAAGCTGAAGCTGACCGGTGAGAAA
Organism: Oscillospiraceae bacterium; assembly: GCA_029007315.1. Lineage (GTDB taxonomy): Bacteria > Bacillota > Clostridia > Oscillospirales > Ruminococcaceae > Ruminococcus_C. The sequence goes on along the minus strand of JAQXHO010000011.1, from coordinate 14,535 downwards.
TTCGTATACATACATATCATTGGTAATAACTGCACCTGAAGCCTCTGCTGTGGGTATGTACTGCGCCATAAGAATTGTTCCTATTGCCGCAGCGGTAATGCGTTTTATATTTTTATTATTAAATATCATATTACTGTATATCTCCTGTATCATAATCATTAATTTATTTGATATAATTCTCAGGTTTACATAATTATAAAATATATTGTAGCAATTGTCAATAGAAATCACCATATTTTCCTCTGATTTTCACATAACGCCAATTATTTCCATATAATTTGCAGAATCAAACGGATTCAATGCCGCAGAAGAGGAATTTTTCAAAAATTTTATTCTCTTATTGATAATAGCTATTGACAAGAGAACGTTAAAATGATATAATATAAAAGTAATCACAAAACGTTCCGGGTTACAGAATTTATATCAGGAGGAATATTAAAATGAGTAAATATGTATGTTCAATTTGCGGTTATGTTCACGAAGGCGACAGCGCGCCGGAGTCATGTCCGATCTGCAATGCACCCGCTGAAAAATTCATAAAGCAGGAAGAAAACAAGACACAGTGGGCTGATGAACACGTTGTAGGCGTAGCACAGGGCGTTGATGAAGAGATCATTGCAGGTCTGCGTGAGAACTTCACAGGCGAATGCACAGAGGTAGGTATGTACCTTGCTATGGCACGTGTTGCTCATCGTGAAGGCTATCCGGAAATTGGTATGTACTGGGAAAAAGCTGCATTCGAAGAAGCTGAACACGCTGCAAAGTTTGCAGAGCTGCTGGGTGAAGTTGTAACAAGCTCAACAAAGAAGAATCTTGAAATGCGTGTTGCTGCTGAATCAGGCGCTTGCGCAGGCAAGAAGGCTCTTGCTGCAAAGGCTAAGCAGCTTAATCTTGACGCTATCCATGATACAGTTCATGAAATGGCTAAGGACGAAGCAAGACACGGCAAGGCATTTGAGGGTCTGCTGAACAGATACTTCAAGTAATTAAAAGAACTGAATACAATAAAAGGGCTGCCTTAAAATTTCAAGGGCAGCCCTTTCTTTATGCATATTTTCAGGAATCAATTTCACAAATAAAGCCGATACGTTCTTTACGGTAACATGACAGCGCAAGGTCACTGTTGTCATTAAGGCTCCACTTGTCTTTAACTTGCCACATCATTATATAAGGTTCAAGAGGCTGACCGTCTGAAGTATAATCTCTTCCTGAGGGTTCACTGCCGAACCAAAGTCCTTCTCTTTCAATGTAACTAAAATCATCGCCGTTAAGCCATTCAGCTGTCACTGTTCCATCATCTGAAATGTAACTGCGTCCTCCGAGCCATACATATTTCAGCTGAGTTTTGGAAAGCTGTGATAATATCTCATTAAAATCCTCGTCACAGGTTATGTATGCAAGATGTCCGCCCATTTCCTCACATCGGCTCTTTGCCTCCGTCCAGCTGCACGCTTCGGAAATAACGATGAATTCCTTCTTCGGTTCAGGTTTAGTAGTTTCTGCAGGCGGATCTGTAGTAGGTTCTGTAGGAGGTATGGTGGAAACAGTTGTGGCTTCAACCGTTTCCAAAGCAGCTGATGATGTTTCTTTATTATTTTCAAATGCATCAAGATCATCCGACTGTGATGTATTTACAGCATCCATACTATAGTTTATCTCACTATTATATTTATCATCATCTCTGACAAGAAGCAGAATGAGAACAGCAATTCCAACAAGAAGCACCGATGCCAGGATAATAACCACGGCAACCAGCACACCTGTTCCTTTTTCCTTGTTAACAGCCGGATTTTCAATCGGAAAAGGTATCTCACTTCTATAATCCACAGGCTGATCAAAAGGTCTTTGAACAGGTTGTTCCACAGGCTGCTCTTTTATTTCTTCTCTGACAAGCTTTGATCCGCAGCTTTCACAAAACACGTCATTAAGTGTATAATATCTGCCGCAATTAGGGCATATTTTTCTTAGATTACTCATACAAACTCTCCTCTGTAAGTTTAGGTTTCATTAGAAATGATGACGCAGAATTTCCCTATTTATTCTCATCACTTTCATTTTCATTTGCATCTTTTGCATTTTCTTCATTCTTAGAATCAACATTTGATGACGCTGTTGTTGTGGTGGTTGTGGTTGTTGTGACAGTATCCGAATTAACTGAAATAACAGAATTTCCAGTCAGAAGTGTAGTTTTTGCTTTGTATGCTCCGGGTGCATATGATCCGGAAGATATGGCTGTATCTGTGTAAACCGTAGTTTCAGATTCCGGTAAAGTCGTATTGGCTGCAGTCGTTTCAGTAAACGTTTCAGTTCCTTCAACAAACTGAAACTGTGTAACACTTATTTCCGTACTGGTTACAGCGTTATCGGAAACTGATGTTTCTGTACCAGGCAGAATCTCCTCATTTTCTGCACCGGAATTGCATCTCAATATAAAAAAGCATATTACAGAGAATACCGCAGCAATACTCAAAATTATAAGCAATATCCATACTTTCTGTCTACTGCCGGAATGTTCCTTTTTCATATCAGCGTCACAGCAGGGATCTTCATAACAATCGTCATCTGAATAAAGTTCCGGTTCATCTTGAATATATAGAGATTTTTGCACCGGAACAAAGTTTTCTTTGTCATATACAGGTATTTTCACGCCCGCATGAATAAAAAAATCATAAAGATCACTGCAGTTTATATAACCGTTCTGATCATAGTTATAGCCCTTTTTGCCGCATACACTGCATACCCCATGAAGACTGCCGCCTGCTTTGCCGCAATATTTACAAAACACAATATCCTTCTCCTTTGTAAATAAGTATCTCTGTACTGTCGTCAGAATAAAACAAAAATACCGATAGCCACACCAATAAGCACGAGTACCAGAATAATTGCAATTATTATCAGCATAACCTCCATAAGCCGCATTCCGGAACTCCTCTTTCCTGATGATGTGCCCGAATAATATGTTGGCGTACTGCTGTAATATGTATTTACCGGTACTGTATTTGCATTTCTATCTGAAGGAACATATGCTGACGCTGAAGGCTTATAATCTCTTGCAGAATGAACTGAAGACGATGCTGCAGCAGACGGCATAGTACGAAGAAGTTTTGCAGCTGACTCTTCCTCCTGGACTTTGATGATTTTTTCTGATTCTGCCGCACTCATTCCGCATACAATGCAGGCACCTGCTGTATTCTCATTAATTGTTTCACACTTAACACATTTCCACATAGTATTCTCCTGGTTAATCAAAGGATGCACTGCGCCACAGCGAATTATTCTGATCTGTTTTATTCTGAACAGGCTCTGTTTTAACGGATTTTTCTTCCATATCAGATGCAATTCTGTCATAGCTTATATGCTTGTCTATTTCACAGAGCTTTTCAAAAACCTCCTGCATTGAAATTCTATCCTCCGCATTTTCACACAGCATAATTTCAATTATATTTCTGTATTGTTCCGGAATTTGATTGCTTACGATTATTTTTCCGCCGTTTAACACTGCTTCGCCAATATATGTGAAATCCGTATCACATTTTACCTCCGGAAATTCTCCGCAGAGAATCTGGTGGAACAAAATACCCAGTGAAAATACATCAGCCTTTGTAGTTATTGTGCCTTCTTCACCCTCTGTATCCATATATAAAACAGCCTCCGGCGAAAAATAAGCCAGATCTCCGTGAAGCTCGTCCCAGTACGGAACCGCCTGTTCACGGAAACTGTCGTCAAAGTCGATAATTTTGACTGTAAAATATCCGTTTACCGTAGTTTTCAGCATGAGATTACTCGGTTTTATATCCGAATGTACAATTCCTCCGGCGGCAAGCTTTGAAAATTCATTTGCCAGAACCTTCAGTACCATGTGACGCTGTTCAGTGCTTACACGATACAGTTCCTCAAATTTCATGGAATTTGCGTCGATTTTATTAGTAATCAGATAATAATTATTTTCAAAGCGAAAAAAATCCACCGGCTCCACGATATTTCCGCCTGTACTGTGCATTATGATATTGTAAACCTGCTGACGTTCATTAAACCATCTGGTGCATTCCTCAATCTGATTTTTACGTCTTGTTTCTGATATTTCAGCGTCAGGCTCAGGATACTTTGGCGAAAGAAATTCCTTTATGAAAAAGGTTTTATTATTTCTTGTGCAGAAGCCCCATTTTGAAAATCCGCTGTTATTTGATGTAAGCGGTTCTGTTATATCATATTCATTTACACGATATGGTTCAAACTCAGGCTCGATATTTTTATTCGAGCTGCCCATTTTTATTTCTAATGCCATAACTTGTCCTCAAAACTGTTTTACCCCGTAATCTAAGAATATTCTGTAATCAGTCATATCTGTTGTAATACGAAGGCTTGTAAGCCTGCCACAGCTTTCTCAGTTCTTCCTCATTGGGAGTATTACTGTCAATTATGTATCTGTTTTTCAAAGCCTTCAGTCTGTTATAGAAATAGCCTTTCATCATGTTGAAATCTGAAAAACCAAAAACTTCTATTATTACCGTATAGTCATCTCCGGCTACATGGCGCAGTACATGGTCAAGCTGTTTTGACCATTCTTCCGGCGTCCGTGAAGACTGCATTGTATCCAGAAGAACATATTCAAATTCCATAGGTGAATTAAAATATGCAAAGCCACCGTCCGTACTGCATATCACCAGCTTGGGCATTTCCATTTCTATGGTTCTGCGGTGCAGCGTAAATCTGCTGTCAGCATTGGCAACATTTGTAAGGCGGCCGTCTTCACGCAGATTTTCAAAAGCGTCGTCCGCATTAGTATCAATATCGTCACGTGTGATTTGACAAAGTCCGTACTGATCAAGTGTATATGCTCTGGAATCGCCTGCCCAGAAAAAATCGCATAGCAACCTTCTGTTTCGTATCTCTGCAGCAGCTACACATACAGTGGTGGGCATACTTTTGCTAAGGCTGCCGCCCACCTGAACTCCTGTATTTAATGTATACCTGTCCCTGACGCCTTTAAGAGCCTCTTCTATCTTCATCTGAAGATAAAGTCCCGTATTTTCATCAAAGCGAAACTTCTCTTTTTCAGCAAACAGATCCACAGCTGCAGCAGCTACTTTTGAAGCTATCCATGCACCTGTATGATTTGAAACATTTTCATATCTTTTTGCTCCAAGACCTCCGCAGCCGTCAAAAACCCCGAAATAACGTGTAACGCCGTCAATTGTACGCCTTGTATAACAGTCTTCGCCCATGCCCTGCTTTACTTCACCATATACAACATCTATAACAGATAATGCCTGATTCAAGCTCATAACTATCTCCTGTAATTTTAAACAATATATACCTGCCCTTCAGATCAGGTAAAAATCCGGATCTGCACAAAAGAAGACATACTGCACTTTAAACAGACTGAACAATGGAACTGAGGATTTCCTGGTAATCAAGATTTTCAAGTCCCTTGCCTGCCTCAGAGGGATAATGCACTACGCCGTCCCAGTTTCTTATGATTTCATCCCAGCCCGACAGTTTCGGTGTATAGAGAATAAGTCTTTTTGCGGAATAATTTATGTATGGCTGATTCTGTCTGTCGCCCCACCAGTCAGTGAGTTCGCTGAAATTCTTTGCCATGCTCTTAGGATAATACGGAGAAGAAGAACCATATCCAAGCGGGTGTGCAGATGCGTCCGACCACATTACAATTATCTGACGCTTTTTTGTTCCTTCTGTACTCCACTTTGAACGAATAGCAAATGCAAGAGCTTCAAGTCCGTCCTCCGGTTCATCTCCTCCTCCGAAGGCTTCGATGGACTGTACAGTATTGCTGAATTCCGCTGACTGTTCAGGCAGCGTAAAGAAATCCGTAGCCATCATTGCGTCCTTACCGTCTGCCAGATAATCGCGGAATGAGATTATTTTAATCCTTACACTGTTTACGCTTTTGTTTTTTTCTTCCATTGCTTTCATAAGGTCATCATAAAAGTGAAGCGCATTTTCCTTTACAATATCAATTACATTGTCCATGCTTCCTGTTGAGTCAATACAAAACACTATATCAACTGTATATGTTAATCTGTGATAATTACTTGCCATTTGATTTAACCTCCGTATTACACATCAAAATCGGTAGAAACCTTAAAATTATCCTTTGCCTTTTCCATTTCACGGGTATATTCACGCTCAGGCTTATGCTCCACATTTATCACCAGTCCGCCGGATTTGACTGTTTTTTTTTCGTAAGAATCGTCCGGAGGGACAGCAATCGAAGACGCAGGAATTTTCTTCAGATATCCGCATATTCCGCATTTTCCTGTACTTGGATTTATAATGCCGTTACATTCCGGACAGCGTGACAATACCATTGAATCATCCACCGGTGCTGCACAAACAGTACAGAATCGATCTCCCGGTTCAATTTTTGCACCGCATTTGGAGCATATTTCATAATCGCCGCCTGTATCCTCATTCCTCTTATCAAGAGGCTGTCCGCAGCCTACGCAGAACACCGAATCCGGCTCGTTTACTGTACCGCAGGAACAAACCTTGCCGTCTGCGCTGCCATAACCGGAAATATCTGCACTTCCAAGAGGCTGTCCGCAGCCTACGCAGAAAATTGAGTCCGGATCGTTTGCTGTACCGCAGGAGCAGATCTTCTGACCCATGTTATCACCATAATCTCCGTAACTGTTCTCATAAAACAAATCGTTCTGTCCTTCCAGCGCACGTCCGCAAATTATACAGAAAGCTGAATCCGCATCATTTTCAGCTCCGCAGGAACAGAATTTTGCAGCACTGCTGCCAAAGACAGGTTCGGGTGCTGCTTCAGAAATTGCTGTGCCGCATACAATGCAAAATCGTGCGTCCGGTTCTAATTCTGAATTGCAGTGCGGACAGTATGAAGTATTGAAATAGTCCATATTTTCTCTTCCTTTCATACATTATTTTATTCTAAAATGGAAATTTCCTTTAGCTGATATACATACCATTTACCATCATATTTATATACCTGCAATGTAGCAGTTTCATCATCTATAACTTTACCTTTTGAGCTATATTCAACAAACTCTACCGTTATATAAAAAAGATCGGTAATTTTATTGGTATTCAGACTCATTCCCGGTATTTCGTTGTATATGAAATATTTTTTGAATCTTTTATATTCTGATGAGCTTGCCTGCTTAACTTTTTTAATACTATAATCTATATTCTTATTAAATTTTTTAGTTCCATATAATCCTGATAAAGAATTATAAAACTCTTTAACATCTATGCCATACGCATCTTCAATGACGCTGAAATAATCATCAGGTATACATTTCTCCATTAATGTTTCATAATCGCTTTCTATTATTGCATTAACTGCGTCATTCACAGCTCCTTCCGGACTGCTGCTTCCGCCGCCGCTGCCTCCGAAGCAAATAATTACAATTGCCGTTACAATTCCCACAAGGATAAGCACGAGAACACCCAGCATTGACGGCAAAAACCATTTATTTTTCCTAAAATCTATCCGGGAAGCACTGCCTGCTGTCTGCGATGTCTGAGAAAAGTAATCCGTCTGATTATTATATGTATCATATGCGCTGGTTTCCGGTTTCTGTTTTTCAAAAACCGGTGCATTAACAGATCTGTTTTCAGTACCGCACATGGGGCAGAAGTTTCCGTTTTTGATTTCCTTACCGCATTTCTTGCAAAACATATATTTTTTCTCCTTGATTATATAAAAATTCATAATATCAGCAAATAATGTATTTGTTTTTATTATAGCATTTTCCCCACAAAATGTCAAGGGAAATGCATTTTTTTGTTATAATTCCTAAAAGCGTGTCATACTGATAGATTATTTTTCTTGACAGCAAATGGATAGTATGTTATTATTCAGATATATAGTTTAAACAAGGAGATTTATATGAAAAACAAACGTCTTACCCTTCCTGACATTATCCGTGGTTATTCACTTCTTGCCATGATCATATACCATACATTGTGGGATCTTGCTTTTATAGCACAATGCAGTATTCCCTGGTTTTTCAGCACAGGCGCTTATATCTGGCAGCAGAGCATATGCTGGACTTTTATTCTTATTTCCGGATTCTGCACGGGACTTGGTCATCACAGATTAAAGCGGGGCACTGTTATTCTGATATGCTCATTGATGATAAGTGTTATAACCATCTTAGTCATACCTGATGAAGCTGTTAAATACGGCGTTCTTTGTCTGATAGCTTCAGGAATGCTTCTGACTGTACCCCTTGATTCCTTCTTTAAAAAAATCCCTCCTTCTGCCGGGTTGACAGTATGCTTTTGTACATTTCTTATTACAAGAAATATTCCGGATGGATTTCTTGGATTTGAACAGTTTAATATTGCCGGAATGCCTTCATTTCTCTATCAGAACAATCTGACTGCATATCTGGGATTTCCGGGTGCAGACTTTCGTTCAAGCGATTATTTCCCGGTAATACCATGGATCTTTCTGTATTTTTCGGGATATTTTCTTTTTTTGTTCTTCAAAAAGAATGATCTGCTGAAATATATGTCACCCTTTAATATCAGATTTCTCCAGTGGATGGGCCGGCATTCTCTGATAATTTATCTTATTCACCAGCCGGTGATCTACGGAGCTGTACATATATATCTTGCTGTTTCCCGATAATCATTCTATTGAAAGATAAAAAAATGAGCCGGTACATTCAAAAGTACCGGCTCTGTGTTTTAATAGTACTATTTTGTAAGCATTCCCAGACACTTTTCGAAGGATACACCATACCAGTACTCGTCAATATCAGGCAGAGTGGCTTCAATTGATCTGAATGTAAATGATACCGCTGTATCAAGTGCCTCCTGTAATGTTCCTCCGTTGATTATCGAACCGGAAAGGGTACTTGAGAATATATCGCCTGTACCGTGAGCAGCACAGTCAATATGCCTTTCAAATGAACTGCTGAATGTATCTGTTTTTTTGTCATAGGCAACAGCACCGTGTTTTCCGTCGCCATAGCATATGCCTGTAATTACAGCTGTATCACAACCAAGATCCGTAAGTTTACGGAGCATTTCCCTGACATATGCCTCGTCATAATTCTCAGTATACGGAACATCAAGAAGAAGGGAAACCTCTGTCATATTGGGAACGATAACATCAGCTTTTCCGCAGAGTTTTTTCATTTCCGCAGCAAAAGCCGACGTAAAGCCTGCATACATTCTACCAGCGTCGCCCATAACAGGATCAACTATTATTTTTGTATCGTCACTTTTGAATTGGTCAAAGAAATCAGATACAATATTGACCTGTTCTATAGAACCCAGATAACCTGTGTAAATACCGTCAAATTTTATGCCAAGGCTTTCCCAGTGTCTTGCGATTTCAGGAATGTCATCAGTAAGATCACGAAAAGTATAGCCTGTAAAGCCGCCTGTATGAGTAGAAAGTACCGCCGTAGGAACAACAGCTGTTTCAACACCCATGGCAGACAGTATGGGCAGAGCTACAGTAAGAGAGCATTTTCCAAAGCAGGAAATATCCTGTATACTTACAATTCTTTTGAGCATTCATTTTCCTCCAGATTGTTTTGATGCAGTATTTGTTTGCCTGTAGTTTCACAGCAGACTGCGAAAGGATATCTTTGAGCAAGCTTATTTCTGCATATCCTTGCAGAATTTTTATCCCGGAAAATACCGAAAACAGCTGAGCCGCTTCCGCTCATGCAGGCAAAAACAGCACCCATATCAAGCATTGTCTTTCTTATATTTGCCACATCTCTGAGCTCTGTTACCTGTTCAAAAATATTGCCGCAGTACTTCCAGATGTCATCTGTATCCTCTCCTGCTTTGACAGCTTCTCTTAATGCCTGGGTACCGGGATGAACAGGATTATCAAGAGTATCTATTCTTCTGTATGCCTCCGGCGTGGATATTCCGCCCTTGCCTTTTGCAGCAACTACAGGAATCCCTTCAAGTGACGGCAGCTGCTCCAGCTTTTCACCTATTCCTTCTGCATAGGCTGTTCCTCCGTACAGGAAAAACGGCACATCAGCACCCAGAGAGGCTGCCATTTCACACAGGGTATCACGTGAAAAAATATTTCCGCAAAGAATGTTCATACCAGTTAAAACAGCGGCAGCGTCAGAGCTTCCTCCGCCCATGCCTGCCTGTGAGGGTATCTTCTTTTCAAGAAAAATTCTCACGCCGTTTTTTATCTCTGCCCTGTGCAAAAAAGCATTTGCCGCCTTATATGCAAGATTTTTCTCATTGCAGGGCAGCCATGGCTCGCTGCATGAAAGTTTAATACCGGGTTCAGATGTCATCGTAATTTTCAGTTTGTCATATATGGATACGGTCTGAAACACAGTTTCCAGAAGATGATAGCCGTCCTCACGCTTTCCGGTAATATCAAGAGCAAGATTTACCTTTGCAGGTGCTTTTATCTCAAGAGTTTTCATAATCGGGAATGTCATTCTCCTTTTTTGTGGTTCTTCACAAAGCGTTCAATACGTTCAAGAGCCTGCATAAGGTGTTTCAGTGAATAGGCATAGGAAACACGGACAAATCCTTCTCCGCTTTCACCAAAGGCATTGCCCGGAACTACGGCAACCTTTTCTTCCTCCAGAAGGCGTGAGCAGAATTCTTCGCTTGTCATACCCGTGCTTCTGATGCAGGGGAACACATAGAATGCACCCTCAGGTTCGAAACAGGAAAGACCTATACGATTAAAGCCCTCCACCAGAATACGTCTGCGGACATTATACTCCTCCACCATTTTCGCTACCTCTTCATCGCAGTCCTTCAGTGCAACCAAAGCTGCATACTGACTCATGGTAGGCGCACACATAATGGCATACTGGTGAATTTTTAGCATCTGAGAAGCAAGCGGCTTAGGAGCGCAGAGATAACCCAGACGCCAGCCTGTCATTGCAAATGCCTTTGAAAAGCCGCTTACATATATGGTTCTTTCCCGCATACCATCGATCTCTGCAATTGAACAGTGCTTTCTGCCATATGTAAGCTCGGAATATATCTCATCTGACAAAACCAGTATATTTGTATCACGCAGTACCTCTGCAATAGCCTCAAGATCTTCTCTTGTCATAATGCCGCCTGTAGGATTGTTTGGATAAGGCAGTATGAGAAGCTTTGTTCTGTCTGTTATGCGGCTTCTCAGTTCATCAGGCATAAGCTTGAATTTATTTTCTTCCTTTGTGGGAATTGACACAGCAACACCGTGCATAAGCTCCACAATAGGCTTATAGCATACGAAGCAGGGTTCAACAATAAGAACCTCGTCACCGGGATCAACAATGGCACGGATAGCAATATCTATAGCCTCAGAACCGCCTACTGTTACTACAATTTCACCTGCCGGGTCATATTTAAGATTATATTTACGTTCAAGATACTCGGATATCCCGCTGCGCAGTTCTGAAAGTCCCTGATTTGAGCTGTATATCATACGCTTTCTTTCCAGAACGTCAAGGGCCTTCTTCCTTACGAGCCATGGGGTCTGGAAATCAGGTTCACCAACTCCAAGACTTATAACGCCTTCCATATTTGCAGCCAGGTCAAAAAACTTTCTTATACCGGAAGGCTTCATCTCCTTTACCTTTTCAGAAAGCAATGAATCATAATTTATCACTTCAGTGTTCCTCCTCTCCTGTTTCAGGCAATACCGGTTTACGGAAGAAAGAATTCTCTCTCATCCTTTTCCTCACCGCTGATACTGATGCCCTTTTCCTTGTAGGTTTTCAGTACAAAATAGGTTGCTGTTGAAAGAACGCCGCTGAGAGGGGCAAGTCTTTGGGCAACAAACATAGCTATATCCTTAACGTTATTTCCCTTCACCGTAACAGCAAGATCATATGCTCCTGCCATAAGTGAAACGCTTTCAACCTCTTCATAACCTGTTATGATTCTGGCTATTTCTTCAAATCCGCAGTCCTTCTGCGGTGTAACTCTCAGTTCTATTACAGCAGTTACCTTTTCATCAGCGATCTTTTCCGCATTTACAATGGCACTGTATCCCATTATCACGCCGTTTTTTTCAAGATCCTGTATTTCTTCCGCCACCTGTTCAACAGTCATGCCAAGCATAACCGCCAGCTGTTCATTGGAAAGACGGGCGTTCTGTTTAAGCAGAGATATTAATTTGTTATTCATGATACTGATTCCTTTCATTATACAATTTTTATGTAGATCGGTTCACGTTCGCTGAAATAGCAAAGGTAGCTGAATCCGGCTTCTTTTGCCAGCTTTATTCCTTCATGAATACCCTTGCCCACATCATCTGCACAATGTGCGTCAGATCCTATTGTTACCATTTCACCGCCGAATTCACGGTACATTTTCAGAATTTCAAGAGTCGGAAATGTCTTTCCGTATTTCTGTCTGAGTCCTGATGTATTTATTTCTATGCCGGCTCCGGCTCCTGCAAGGGCTTTAAGGCACTCACGAAGCTGTTCCTCATAGTTTTCCAAAGGCACATTTATGCCCTGTTCACCTTCAATATATCGAAGAGGATAGGTTATATGGCCCAGAACATCGAATTTGCCCCAGCTGCATATTCTGTAAAGTTCCTTGAAATATTCATCAAGAAGCTCGGTTACGGATTCACGGCTGTAATCCAGACAGTAGAAATCCTCCTTGCCCTGCAGCTCGTGAAGAGAAGCAATGACATAATCAAGACGGATATCGTGCATAACAGCTTCCGCAAGGCCGAAATCAACATGAGGCTGACCAAGCTCTATACCGCTTATTATATGAATACGGGAACCGTAATTATCCCTTGCAGCACAATTCTGCTTCATGGCACTTTCCATGATATCGCAGTAATTGAATATCTCATCATCATTTTTGGGAACGATTCCATAATGATCCTGGGAAAACCATCTGTTCAGTTCGATATGTTCTGTTATTGCAATTGCATTCAGTCCCTTGGATATGGCGCTTCTGCAGAGTCCGCCTGCGGTTCCTTTTCCGTCCGGCGAAACTCCGGTATGTGTATGACAATCTATTCCTAACATACTGTTCTCCTTTATAATTACTTTATTCTCTTTATTATACCATATATTTTCCGTGATTTCCAGACTTTTTCTGAATATTTTTTTATATTTATGATTTTATTCATTCTGTATATATCAGTTCTTTATCAGAGATATAAAGTTATATATTATCCTTTTTCCCTCAGCACCAATAAATGCAGGATAAACCGGTATGCCGTATGCCTTTTTCTCTTCACAGGCGAAGCCGGTATCTCTGCCATATTCATCTCTCATGATAATCTTAACATCATCTTTAAGACTGTCTGTATTTACCGATCTTGTGATACTGCACATACATGGCAGTATGTCAGCTGCGGATCTGAAAAGACGGCAGCTTGTATCAAAGCCAATGTTATACATTTTTCCCGGCGGACAGAGCGTATCTTTAAAAGATAATCCCAGGCATTCACCAAGTATTTCACTGCCAAGACCTACGCCAAGTAAGGGTATACTGCCCAGGCACTGCATGATAACATCTCTGCATACTCCTGTATCCTGTACAGTTCCTGCACCCGAACCAATAATCAGAGCCTCTGGTCTGAGGGAAATGATTTCCTCCGCAGTTTTTTCATCATTTCTGATTATTTCGGTGCAGCTGTATTCTTCCGTAATATACCTGTAAAACGCACTCATATACGGATCATAATTATCTATAATCAAAATCATATTTATTACTCCTTCTGAAAATCATCTGATACAGAAAAGACTTCTATGAAATCATACCGCATTTCCGTATGTGATTTCATAAAAGTCTTGCCGTTTACATATGAAGCGGATTTCTGTGACTATACTGACGCCACATCTCAAATTATTTGTAAGTTTTACTCAGCAGGAACCTCCGTTGCATGTGCAGGCGGATCGGTTACTATCGGAGCCGGTGTATTTACAGGTTCTTCTGTTACAGCAGGAGCTTCTGTTGTTACAACCGGAGGCTGAGCAGCAGTCGTATAAACCCTTGTGGTTACTGCCGGCGCAAAAGTATTTTTTCTGGTATAGACAGGTGTATCTGCTGCCTTGCTGGTAACGATCTCAGCATAAGTTGTTGTTGTGACACGGTTTCTGTCTGTTGTCTGACGTGTATTAATAAATGATTCAGTGGTTGATATATAAGTAGTAGTTGTTGTTGTGCCAGTGGTTGTTTCAGCAGAAGCAATAAGCTTTTCATTTATGCCGTTTGCAGGATTTTCCATTTTTATAGGAAAAAACGTAAGAAACGCAAACAGTATCACTGCAAACACCACAGTGCAGCCGCAAAATATTACAGTAAACTTTGTAGAGCTTGTTATATCGATTTTGTTTTTTTTCATGCCGTATGCTCCCTTGCTTAAGAATAATAACATTCTCTTATAGATTATTTTAGTACATTTTCGAAAATCTGTCAATCTTTTTTTTACAAAAGAAAAAAACGCAGAAAAAATCGGTGTATTGCATAGTTAAGCCGTAACAACGCCTTATTTTATATTGTATATAAACAAAAGATATCATTTATACTTGCACTCAGAAGCGATATATGCTATAATAAATGCGAACC
>JAQXHO010000010.1 GCA_029007315.1 Oscillospiraceae bacterium | reverse complement strand
GTGATATATTCAAATGTATCTGACGGGAAATACAGCCAGTTATCATCACTGAATACAACAGGCACAGTCCCCGTCGAACCATAACAGTTATTGAGGCTTGAATTTTCTACAAGCTCAATCTCACCATTTAAAATCATCATATTCAGCTTGCTTTTGAATTCTTCTGAAACACTTCCGCCATTGTACGTATTGTCAGACTCTTTCAGTACTCTGCTTAGATACGCACACATCTGTTCTTCTGATACAAGTTCACCCACGCTTTTAAACTGTCTGCGTATTTCGTGATATGCAAGCATAAGACAGGCAAATGTGTTTTTATCGACCTGGAGTTCTGTTGATATACTGCTGTATTTATTGTAATTCTGTATTATACAGCTTTCGTAATCATCAAAATTAACGCACACCCGGTCTGATACAAGCTTATCAAGATAATAGAGAGGTGCAAAGAAATCTTTTCTGCCGGTTTCTTCACAGAATTTAAAGTCAGAAAATTTTAGAACAAGGGACTTTTCGCTATCCATAAGCTGACCAAGTCTTTCTGAAAACACTACTGTAAGGAAATTATAGTCTGCATAGTCACTGTTCTTATGCTCAAAAATAATATTGCTTAGAAACTCTATTGCATCAGTGCCGTTTCTTTTAAGATAAACAGAATCTGCTGCTTTGTCCACAAGCATAATAACATTATCCTGTTCATCTTCAAAATATTCTTCCAGTTTTTCCTTTTTAACATTTACAGAATAAGGTCTTAGTATTTCGAAATCTCTTTCATATATCTGAAGATATCTTGATAGCTTTTCACTGTTACCGTTTACGAAAACAATCCTGCTGAATTTATGCCCACAGTAATATAGAGAAGAGGACAATAAGCCTGTAATACGAATCATGTTCAGCAATATAAACTGCTCTGCGGAATTATGATTCTTTGCCAACATTAAGAATTCCTGCTCTGCTGTTTCAGAATTAAACTCATTGCTTAATTCCATATCAAAGCTTTTGTCAGTTACTTCAGGGTAGTTATTCTCTTCACAATATTCCTTTGTAACAAAGCAGTATTTACCATTTAATATTTGAAATCCGGTTTTTTCAGGCAAATCATAAACTTCACTGTCTGATTTTGAAAGCACCAGCTTATACAGATACTCACTGATTTTCTTTTTTGAAATATCTGAATTAAAACAGAAGATACCGTTTTCCACAAGCACATCAACAAGACGGTTATTTACACAATCCTCCGCATCTATGTATACTTTCTTATTTTGTCTGATGTTATTTGCATTTATGTAGTCTATATCAAGCAGGAATTTCGTAGTATAATTCTGTACGTTTCTGATGTAGATATTTGCAATATCAATTGTATCTGCTCTGCGTTCATTTGTAAGTTTATGTGATAATGTGTTATACTTACTCATTGAGATTCTGTCGTCAGCGTTTACATGAAACTTTGCTATATATGTTACACAGCCTGTTATATCATCAAATATCATGGGGCAGTATCGGTGTTGATGTTTTTCCTTTTGTTCTCCATGGCTGCTCATTGCCGGAACAGTAGTACACTGAGGCACTGCTGCAGGCTGAAACTGCAGAAGTGTATTTTGATTTTCCATATAATGTTCAGATGGAATATTAGGCTGTTCCTGCGCCGCTGAAACATACGGGTTTGATTTGATTCCATGAAGTTTTCTTTCTGCTTCTTCTCTTTCTTCGTCCGTTGATTGAACAAACAAACCTTTTCTGCATAATTTAGAATTTTCACTCTCTGCCTCTTTAGATTTATTTTCATTTTTTATAGATTCATCCAATTCTTCTATCGACATGTTAACAAACAAACCGTTTGAGTCAGCGCTTTCTTCTTTGAATAATAGAGACTTCCTCTTTTTTTCGTCTTCGGATTTATCTACAATTTTCATCAGGTCTGTCACTTCCTTATGACATTAAGATTGATTTGATTATACCACATTTACTGACTTATTTCAAGTACATAAACGTCTTTGATAATAATCATTCTGAATATAAAATCTGATAAAAGCCTACAAAGCGCATAGCATCAAATTATAGAAATTATATACACAGGAGTTTTTTAAATGAATAATATTTTCTCAAAGACGGAAATCCTTAAAAGAGATGCGGTTATGGATGCGCTAAAAATAGGAAAAAGTAAAATTCTATCTCTTCTTCATGATTTATTTGGGCTTGAAATTTTTGTTTAAATTCCGGCAAGACTGATAATTTCATACATGAGTGGTGATATCGCTTACGCTTCTCAATTCACAGACAAAAACGCCATGGAAGATCTACCAGTAACATCAATTTTTCTAAGCTTTAAGTTTTGATATTCAAGAATGATATAAAAACGATATTAATAGTTATTGATTTAAAAAGCTCATTCTATATGTATCATAATGCGCTGTCTGGTATTGTATAATTTTCTCTTAATCAAATCAAACGTTAATCATATAAAAGTATACAGGCAATTCAAGCCGGTACATCTGAGTGGGAAAAAACAGCAATTTTTCATATATTGCATTTTTATTGATATTATGATATACTAATAACATATTGGGATTAGTAAAAGGATAACTGGTAATATGATTAAATTCAAACTGAATAAGATTTATCTAACAGTTATCTATATAACATGAGGAGATATATTCTGAATGAAAGACAAAGTAAACGCTGATGAGATAAACACATCAAAAAAGAAAAAATCAAAAGACAATCAAGATAAGAATGCTATTATCAAAGCTAAAGATGCAGTTATAAAATCATTAGATCAAAACAATGATGGTGAGATTGATATAAATGACATTATCATTTTAGCTATTAAAACACCCGGCATTCATGTCAGAAGAACAAATTTTCTTCAGAAAGAATTACATAAAAATTACTCACAGGAAGTAATAGATAAAGCAATTGAAACCACACCTGCACAAGCTGGTATTTCAGTTGACGAAGTCAACAAAATAGCTGAAGAAGTAATTAAATTCGAGCGCAATTGTGTATCAGGAATATCTGCTGCATTAGGCGCTCCAGGTGGATGGGCAATGGCTGCAACAATACCGGCTGATATTATACAGTATTATGGCTATACACTTCGTGCTACACAAAAGCTGCTTTATCTTTACGGCTTTCCTGAAATAGATTCTGATGAAGAAGGTTTGATGCCTGACAGCCAAACCATCAATCAAATCATCCTCTGTCTAGGTGTAATGAATGGAGTAGCAGGAGCAAATAATGCAATCAAAGGTATGGCAAAAGCACTAGCAAATGGTGTTGAAAAGAAATTGCTTAATACCGCTCTGACAAAGGGTACTTTTTATCCTCTGGTCAAAGCAATATCAAAATGGTTCGGCATTAAGATGACTAAAACAGTTTTTGCAGGCTTTTTCAAAAAAGCAATACCTGTTGTTGGCGGAATTATCGGAGGAGGAATAACTTTCTTTTCGTTTAAACCCTGTTGTAATAGATTAAAGAAAGTCCTGCAGGATACTACGCTATCCGACCCAAATCATATTTCTACAGCTGAGGAAGATAAATTTGTCTCAAGCATTACTGAAGAAACAATTATTGACGTAGACTATGACGAAATATTTCCGGCAGACGAAGAAAATGACAAGTAATAAACAAATCAATTTATCATCAGATTAAATCATTATCCAATGATGAGATACTGTATCCTGGAAATTAGAGCATATTATCTTCAAGGTTGTGTACTTTAAAACTTCTACTGCACTTCAAATTATCAAACCATAACAAAATATATAAGACCGTTCCTCCAAGAAATGGGAGGAACTTTTTTTGTTATTATGCTTTTCTTCAGTTATATATAATATATCTGAATCTATGCCAGGTACTGATTATACGATAATGGTGAGACCGCATAGGTCAAATCCGCCTTCGGGCGGAACATAGGAGCATAACAAAGGAACAGGAGGTGCAGAATGTTCAGCAATCAGCGTTATCTAACAAAAGGAGTTCAGACGGATATACCGTTTGAACTCCAGATTTTTATGTGGGAATGTATTGACCGTCTGCCAGAAGAACGTGACTATTTCCAGATCTTTAAACTTAACAACCTTGACGGTATACAGAGAATCGCTTATGTAAATGACGGCAGAGTTACGATTTTCAAACGCCCTAAACCTGCTCACAAGGTTCATTTTAACGCACCTGCCGGTACAAGAGC
>JAQXHO010000009.1 GCA_029007315.1 Oscillospiraceae bacterium | reverse complement strand
TATCGGCTCTGTAAAGCCATGGTAACTGACAAAAAAAGGATTAACAATATGATTATTATGGCTGTGGATTTCGGTGACTCCAGAACAGGTCTTGCCGTATGTGACAAAAGCGAATTTCTTGCATCTCCTGCAGGGGTCATTGCTGAAAAGGATTTTGACATCTGCATGGAAAAGGTTGCGGCTGAGGCTAAGGCAAGAGGGGCTGAGCTTCTGGTTGTGGGATACCCCAAGAACATGAACAACACCATAGGCGAGCGTGCTGAAAAATGCAGTGCCTTTGCCGAGGGTTTAAAGAAAATGACAGGTCTGCCTGTGGAACTATGGGACGAGAGATGCACTACTGTTTCCGCACACAATTACCTCAATGTTACAAACACAAGGGGCAAAAAGAGAAAAGCCGTTGTGGACGCAGTAGCCGCAACTATCATTCTTGAAAGCTATATGGGATACAGAAAAAATGCGCAGCACTGATGTACTGCGCTATCCTGTTACATAATAATAGAAGTTATATCATCAAGAATACAGCCTGCCGCCTTTATAGCCTTGTTTGTATTTCTGCGTATATCGTGTTTCTGTCTGGAGGTTGCCTTTGACATGATATACATAACTGTTCCGGCAGCCGCACCTATCCCAACGCCCTTTACGATTGATTTTACTGTCATTTTATTTCACCTCCGCTTTTAGTATGACGGCATAAGGCATTTTTTATACAAAGGAAAAAAACAGCATGACTAAACTTAACATTGTACTGGTTGAACCGCAGATACCCCAGAATACAGGCAATATTGCAAGAACCTGCGCTGTAACAGGTGCGTCGCTTCATCTTATAAAGCCTATGGGTTTCACTGTGACGGACAAGGCTCTCAAACGTGCAGGACTTGACTACTGGGATAAGCTGGACATTACGTACTATGACGGCATAGAGGATTTCTTTTCCAAAAATGAGGGAAAGTTTTATTTCTTTACTACCAAGGGCAGACGCAGGCACAGCGACGCTTCATATAAAGGAAATGTGTATCTTCTGTTCGGACGTGAGGACAAGGGACTGCCGGAAGAGCTTTTATATGAAAATGAAAAGAACTGCCTTCGTATACCTATGAGAAATACCCTCAGAAGTCTGAATCTTTCAAATTCCGTTGCAATTGCAGCATATGAGGCACTCAGACAGAATGATTATCCCGATCTTGAAACAAAGGGAGAACTTACGAAATTCAGCTGGGAAAAATAGAAATATATTTTCTATTGACATTTTTACTCAAATTGGGTATAATATATATAACATTTCGAGTATTTATCCTTATATGGTCAGGCGGTGAAATCTGATGTTTGATGACAGACTGAAAAAGGCAAGAGAGAGCCGGGGAATTTCTGTAAAACAAGCTGCTGCGGCACTCAGACTTCCTTATACAACATATAATAACTATGAAAAAAATACCCGTGAACCTTCCGGCGGACTTTTGTGCAAGCTTGCAAAGTTTTATGGTGTAAGTACAGACTACCTTCTGGGAATGGAAGAGAAGAGCGTTTCTGTTCAGTCAGATGAAAACGCTTCAATATTCGGAAAATGGGATAAGCTTGATAATCACGGAAAAAAACTTGTGGAACTTGTCCTTGTCGCAGAATATGAAAGGTGCAGTTCAGAAAGAAACGCTGCCAAAAGTCACGAATCAGTTTCTGAAACAGCTATAAATATGATAACTGTGAAAAGCAGTGAATACAGAGTATCCGCAGGTACCGGATTTCTGCTTGATGAAGGCGACTGCAATACGGAAGTACAGGTTCCTGATACTCCTGCTGCCAGAAAGGCTGACTTTGCTCTCAGAATAAGCGGCAACAGTATGGAGCCGATTTATCATGACGGTGATATTGTGCTTGTAAAACGTCAGAGTTTTGTGAGCATGGGCGAAATAGGAATTTTTGTAGTTGACGGAAACGGATATATTAAAAAATTCGGCGGTGACAGACTGATTTCACTTAATAGTGAGTATAGTGACATAATTCTTGATGAAAATACATTTGTCCGATGTTGCGGCAAGGTTATTGGCAGAGCATAGGCAATGTTTTTTGTAAAAAACATTAAATCTATTGACAATTTTTAGTGCGTGCTGTATAATGATACTATACAGTACGCATTTTTTTGCGATATAAATGGGAGGAATAAAAATGAAAACAAGGTTTATGAAAGCCGGCGCAATTTTAACTGCCGCTGTCATTGGTGCAGGCGTTTATGCCGCTGTACCTGCTGATGCGGAAGACGCTCTCTTCGAAAGTGAATGTGAAAGTCTTACACTTGCTGACGGAGCAGAAGTGGCAACAAAAGTGTACAATGACGAGTATCCTGGTTATACAGGTGATGGATTTGTATGGATAAAAGGCGGCGGTACAATGTCATTTACCGTTGACGCACCTAAAACGGGTATGTACAGACTCGTTTCAAAATGCCTTATGTATCTGGGTGAATCAGGTGAGATACGTGAAGGTGCTGTAAGTGTTGAACGTGCAGACGGAAGCAGCTGGTCAAAGATTGTAAAAATTCCGCATACAGACAGCTGGAGTGATTTCAGCTTTGGCGATATAAAGCTTACAGAAGGTGAAAATACAATTACCTTCGGCGGTGGCTGGGGATATTGTCTTTATGACTCTGTAACTCTGACTGCTACTCCTGCACCGGATTATTCAAAGGCAAGCGATACTCCGGTTGATCCCAAAGCCACACCGGAAGCAAAATCTCTTCTGGCATATCTGAAAAGCGTTTACGGCAAGCATATCATTTCCGGACAGCAGGAGATATACGGCGGCGGAAATGACGGAAATATGGAGCTGGAATTTGAATGGATAGAGGAGAAAACTGGTAAGCAGCCTGCTATCCGTGGCTTCGATTTCATGAACTATAATCCGCTGTACGGCTGGGAAGACGGTACTACAGAACGTGCTGTTGACTGGACAAAGAACAAGAATGGCATTGTAACTGCTTCATGGCATATTAATGTTCCCATCGATTTTGAAAATTATACTCTTGGTGATGAAGTTGACTGGAAACAGTGTACATACAAGAATTATCAGAGCTCAAACAGCACATTCAATACTGCAAATGCAATTGTTGAAGGTACAAAGGAGTATGAGTATTTCCAGGCAGCTATGGAAGATCTTGCAGAACAGCTTCTGATTTTGCAGGAGAATAATGTTCCTATTATTCTTAGGCCTCTCCATGAAGCACAGGGAAATGAAGGCAATTACAGTGACGGAACATCATGGTTCTGGTGGGGCGACAGAGGTCCCGAGGTTTACAAGGAACTCTGGAAGCTTCTGTACACAACACTCACCGAAAAATATGACCTTCATAATATCATCTGGGAATACAACAGCTATAATTATTCAAATTCTCCCACATGGTATCCTGGCGATGAGTATGTAGACATTGTTGCATATGATAAATACAATGTTGAATACAACAGAGATGACGGTCTGACAAGCGGACCTAATGTTTCAGCTATTTCTGCTATTTACAATTATATGGTTGAACTTACCGACGGTAAGAAAATGGTGGCTATGTCTGAAAATGATACAATTCCTACCGTAGAAAATCTTACTGTGGAAAATGCAGGCTGGCTCTATTTCTGTCCCTGGTACGGCGACCATCTTATGAGTGAACGCTACCAGGATCCAGTAACTCTGAGCGAAACATATAACAGTGAATACTGCATAACTCTTGATGAACTGCCTTCTGACTGGCTGACTGCTTATGCTGTTGGCGGAGATATTACAACCACAGAGCCGAAAGAAACAACAACAACTACTACAGAAATCACAACTACCGAAACCGTCAGTACTACCACAGAATCACAGACAACAACAAGCACAGAAACAACTACAGTTACTGGAAGCACTTCAGCGACCACAGAGAAAACCGGGGAAACCGTGACAACTACTACGACTTCAGCAACTTCTTCAACCACTACTACAGATGATACTCCTTCGGGAGATGTTTGTTACGGTGATGTAAACCTTGACAATGAGGTTACTATGATCGATATCGTTTATTTGAATAAATATCTTGCAGGTGTTATTCAGTTTAATGATCAGCAGCTGACAAATGCAAATTGCTGCTCAGATGATAATGTAGACACTTCCGATTCAAATGTGCTTTTGAAGTATATGGTGCATAAAATCGCTGCACTTCCATTTAAAGGAGAATAATTTCTGATATCTGCTTTTGTAAGTATGACTGATAAATCTGACTGTTAAAGCCGGTTCACAGGAAATACGCTTTCAGCAAATCTAAATATCAAAAAAACTGCCGCAGTTCATTTTTATTGTTCTGCGGCAGCACATTTATTGTCTGAATATAAATGGAAAAGCTGATACGAAAAATTCGCACCAGCCTTGACCAATGAGGAAAATGAGGAAAAAGAATACGCAACAAAAACGTTTACAAATAATTATCGTAACGCTTTACATTGTTGACATTATATAGTATAATATATTTATGTTGTTTTGTCGAGTGATTTTATTGCCTAAAAAAAGAATTATATTGCGCTGCTTAGTAAAATATTTATAATGGGAGGAATGAAAAAATGTCAAAAATAACCGAACAGCTGACATTTCAGAATGGACGGCGCATTCTTGCAACACCTTCACAGCTTGCGAGGAACAGTCTTTTTTATTTGCAGGAAATAGGTATGCAGTCCTGCGAACCTGGATTTGTGAGCAGCCGTGATAATCTTGATTCATTTCTTATTATGCTTGTAATGAGCGGTGACGGTACTGTCATCTACAATGGAAGTACTTATAATCTTAAACCCGGCTGTATTGCGTGGATAGATTGCATGAACGGGTATTCATATAAAAGCAGCAGTGACAGACCGCTTCTTATTGCATGGATCCACTGCGGGTGCGTTACAATGAGAAATTTATTTTCGTTTTTTTTGCAGAAACAGGACTCAATACTTATTCATGTGAAGGAAATGAAGCCTTTTATTGACCTGTTTTGTGATATAGAAAATATCATAAGCGAGAAAAAAGCAAATTATGAATATCACATATCACTTAAACTTCATACTTTTGTAAACATGATGACTACATTTTCCCAGGAAACAGACGGAGTTTCAAATGCAGTAAGTACTATTGCAGAAAAAGGCGCACTTATTAAGGAGTATATCGAGCAGCACTTCAGCGAAAAGATAACTCTTGACGCATTAAGTGCTGAATTCTGCGTAAGCAAGTACTATATGCTGAGATCCTTCAGAAATCAGTATGGCATGACAATAATACAGTATCTGTCCGCATATCGCATACAGTACGCAAAAAAGCTCCTCAGGTTTTCAAATATGCAGATAGATGCGATATGCAAAGCCTGCGGTATTGAAGATGTCAGTTATTTCAACAGGCTGTTCCGTTCCTATGAAGGCATGACAGCTGGACAATTCCGGAAAAAGTGGAGAAAGTAAGGGAAATATATTCATGCAAAATTAACTTGCAATTTAGTGAGATGTGTGATATAATACGTTTGTATCGCCATGGAAGGGCTTTATCTCTGCGAAAAGCACCTTCAGACCGGCGTACATAAAAAATTTTATATTTATTCAGGAAGGAATGGTAACATGAACACAGCCATCAAGAAAAAGCTGGCCGGAGTACTCGTGATTACGCTGCTCTCCACAGCACTAAGCGGATGCAATGACGCAGGTGACGGTAAGGGAAAGGAAGATTCCTCACACATTACTGTGGGCATTGCCCAGGACCTTGAAGAAAGTCTTGATCCTCACAAGGCAGAAGCTGCTGCCACAAGAGAAATACTTTTCAACGTATTTGAGGGACTGTATAAGCCTGACAGTAATGGCGAACTGATACCTGCTGTTGCAGAAGGCTATACGCTTTCACCGGACGGACTCGTATATACGTTTACTCTCAGAGAAAACGTAAAATTCCATAACGGTAATACTGTCACAGCAGATGATGTAGTTTCATCTATCGAATACTGTGCCGGTACTAATGGAAGCGCTCCTCTTGTGCCGGCATTTTCTAATATCTCCTCCATTGAGAAGACAGACGAGAAAACAGTAGAGATCACTCTCTCCGAACGTGACCCTGACTTTATGTCATATATTGCCTCTGTAAAGGCTGCAATTACACCGGCTGGTCAGACAGACGCTGATACAAATCCAATAGGCACAGGTCCTTACAAGTATGTTTCACGTTCTGTACAGGAAAATATCGTTATGGAAAAATTCCCGGAATACTGGGGCGAAAAGGCATATATAGATGATGTGACATTTAAGGTGTGTGCTGACGCTGATTCACTGGTTATGAATCTTAACGGCGGATCTATTGATATGATGGCACATCTTCCGGTATCCCAGGCACAGCAGCTGAGCGATGATTTTACTGTTCTTGAAGGAACAATGAACCTTGTACAGGCTATGTACCTTAATCATGATTTTGAACCTTTTTCAGATGCACGTGTAAGACAGGCACTTTGTTATGCAGTGGATAAGAGTGAGATCCTTACTTTTACATCTGATGGAAAGGGTGAGGAACTGGGCAGCAGTATGTTCCCGAATTTCAGAAAATACTATGTGCCTGAGCTTAACGACACATACAGCTATGACCCTGAAAAGGCTAAGGAGCTTCTTGCGGACGCTGGATACAGCGAAGGAACTCTCAGCTTTACCATTACAGTACCGAGCAACTATCCTCAGCACGTTGACGCTGCACAGGTTATATCAGATCAGCTGAGTGCAGTAGGCGTAAAAGCTGAAATAAAGCAAGTGGAATGGAACACATGGCTCAGTTCTGTTTATTCAGACAGGCAGTATGAGGCTACAGTTGTAGGTGTAGACGCTTCAAATCTTGCAGCGTCGGCAATGCTGTCACGTTTCTGTTCTGACGCAGGCAATAACTTTACAAATTACTCAAACGAAGAATATGATTCTGTATATGCAGAGGCACAGCTGGAAGCTGATGACGCAGAGCAGACAAAGCTTTACAAAAACTGCGAAACAATCCTTGCGGAAGATGCAGCAAATGTATATATTCAGGATCTTGCGGAAATGGTTGCTTTAAGAAATGGCTTTGAAGGATATGAATTCTATCCGCTTTATGTGCAGGATATAGCTAAGATAAAGCCTGCTGAGGCAGAATAAAAATAAGGAGCGATTCTCAAGTGAAATATGCAGGAAAAAAGCTTATCTCCATGATCCTTGCTCTTCTGGCGGCGTCATTTCTGTTTTTTCTTGTATTTGATGTTATCCCGGGAGATCCGGCAATTGCAAAGCTGGGAACTAATGCAACTCCTGAGAGGCTTGAAGCTCTGAGAGAAGAAATGGGACTTAACAGACCCTTTTTCATACGTTATTTTGACTGGCTGTCAGGATTTATAAGAGGTGACTTCGGAGAATCCTATTCTTACAATATTCCGGTAAGTGATATGATAATGAGCAAACTTCCGATATCACTTGCAATGACAGCTATGTCATTTGTAATGGTGATTCTGATATCAATTCCTCTCGGACTGTTTTGTGCAAGATATGAAGGCAGGCGGCTTGATACAGCCATATGTGCAGTAAGTCAGATAATGATGTCAGTACCGCCATTTTTTTCAGGAATACTTATAACACTGCTTTTCGGCATCGTTATGGGAATATTTACACCCGGAGGGTTTGTTTCCTATGATAAAAGCATAACAGGATTTATGGCGTCCCTGTTTTTTCCTGCACTTTCAATTGCAATTCCAAAGGCGGCTATGTCAGTGAAACTTCTGAGAAGTTCTCTTCTCACAGAAAAAAGCAAAGACTATACAAGGACTGCATACAGCAGAGGAAACTCACATATGCAGGTTTTATGCCGTCATGTACTGAGAAATTCAATGATACCGGTTCTCACATTCTTTGGAATGGCACTTGCTGACATTCTTACAGGAAGCATAATAGCAGAACAGGTTTTTGGAATACCGGGTATGGGAAGAATACTTCTTACTTCTATAATGAACCGTGATTATCCGGTGGTTCAGGCAATTATAATGCTTATGGCGGCAGTGGTGACTGTTATTAATTTTTCTGTGGATATTATTTGCAGGAAGCTTGATCCGAGAATTGAAGCGGAGGGTGCGGTATGATGAAAAACAGGACATTTATTATGGGTGCAGTTATTTTCTCATTCGTTATGCTCCTGCTGATCGTAGGTTTTTTCTGGACTCCTTATCCTCCGGAAGCCATGGACTCATCAATGAAGCTTGCTTCAGCTTCAGCAGCACATCCATTTGGCTGCGACGCATTTGGACGGGATGTGCTGAGCCGCATAATGGAAGGCGGCAGAGTTACTCTTTTTGTTGCAGCAGGAACAGTGCTTTTAGGTGCGGGAATCGGCATAGTAACAGGTGCATTATCCGGCTACTTCGGCGGTATAACAGACACTATATTTATGCGTGCCGCTGACGCACTTCTGGCTTTTCCCAGTGTGCTTCTTGCTCTTGTTGTAATTGCGCTTTTCGGATCAGGAGAAATACAGCTTGTTTTATCTTTAGGAATAGCTTTTGCGCCAAGTTTTGCCAGAGTTGTAAGAGGCGAATTCAGAAGATGCCGCAGTCTTGGATATGTTCAGGCGGCAAAGCTTCAGGGTGCTTCGCCCTTTAGAATTCTGTTTGTGCATATTCTCCCGAATATCAAGTCAGTTCTTATATCCTCGCTGCTTATTGGATTTAACAATGCAGTTCTGGCAGAAGCGGCTCTGAGTTATCTGGGTATAGGTATTCAGCCGCCTCAGCCAAGCCTTGGAAGTATGCTGTCAGACGCTCAGAAGTATATATTTAAAGCACCTATGCTTTGTGTTTATCCCGGAATTGTTCTGATACTTCTTGTTCTGGGATTCGGACTTATGGGCGACGGACTTGGCAGAGGAAGATATGCAGGAGGCAGAAATGGCAGTATTTGAAGTAAAAGATCTCAGCATAATCTTTCATGATGAAAAAGAACCCATGACAGTTGTTGATAATCTTAGCTTTACAGTAAACAAGGGTGAAATAATGGGCCTTGTGGGAGAATCAGGGTCCGGAAAAACAATGACTGCCCTTGCTGCTGCCGGACTTCTTGGTGACAGAAAAGCTGAGATCAAGGGACAGATAATCATAGACGGAAAGGATATACTCTCTGTTTCCGCTGAAGAGATGAGAAAAATCCGTGGAAGTCAGGTGGGAATGATATTTCAGGAGCCGATGACTTCTCTTGATCCTGCAAAGACAGTTGGCTGGCAGGTGGAGGAAGCGCTGATGCTTCATACAGAACTGTCAAAGGAAGATCGCAGAGCAAAGGCTTTGAAAGCAATAAAAGAAGCAGGACTTACTGATTGCGAAAGGATTTATAATTCCTATCCTCACCAGCTTTCCGGCGGTCAGAGGCAGCGTGTGATGATCGCAGCAGCACTGATAACAAAACCTAAACTGCTGCTGGCAGATGAACCTACTACCGCACTTGATGTGACTGTGCAGAAGCAGATACTTGATCTGCTGAAGGAACAGTGTATGGCTCATGGAATAGCGGTACTGTTTATTTCCCATGATCTTTCACTTGTGAGGTCAATGTGCGAAAGAATGATCGTTATGCAGAACGGCAGAGCGATTGAAGAGGGAACGTCAGAGAATATCTTTACTTCACCGAAAATGCCCTACACAAAAGAGCTGATCGAAGCTGTTCCTAAGTTTGAAAGAGAATGCGATTCTGAAAAGAGTGCTGGCAATGAAACAGTTCTTACAATATCCGGACTCAGCGCATTTTATCCTCAGACCGGAGGAAAAATATTTTCACGAAAAAGAAAAGTACAAACCCTTTTTGATATATCACTTGATGTGAAAAAAGGTGAGATAATAGGTCTTGCAGGAGAATCCGGATCGGGAAAGTCAACGCTGGCACGGTGTATTCTTGATCTGCACAGGTATAAGACAGGTGAAATACGGCATAATACAAAGTATCCTCAGATGGTGTTTCAGGACGCCGGCAGTTCTCTTAATCCCTCAAAAACCGTTGAATGGATTCTTGAAGAACCGCTGAAAAACTGTACATCTCTTAACGCTGAAAGGCGAAGAGAATGCGTTACTGAAATGCTGTATCTTGTTAAACTGCCGGACGAACTGAGAAAACGCCGTCCTGGTCAGCTTTCCGGCGGTCAGAGGCAGCGTGTGAGCATTGCAGCGGCACTGATGCTTAAACCGGGATTTCTCATAGCAGATGAACCTGTATCAGCTCTTGACGTAACCGTTCAGAAGCAGATACTTTCTTTAATGAAAGAGATAGCAAGAGAAACAGGCGTTTCTGTATTATTGATATCACATGATCTCAGGGTTGTATATCAGATGTGTGACCGTGTTCTCATTATGAAAAACGGAAGGATAGTTGAGGAAGGAAATCCGCTGGAGCTTTACAAAAATCCGAAACATCCATACACAAAAGAACTTCTGGACAGTGCAGGAGCGTGATGATTATATCTCTGTGGCTGTGCTGCCGTAATGGCGGCACAGCTTTTTTTGTTGACACAAATAATAACAAGTGCTATAATATCATAGTACTATAGGGCGTAAGGAGATATCAGAATGAAAAATATGGTGAATAAAACCCTGGTTTTTTTTAAGAACCGTGTTGTGTTATGCGTGTCACTGGCTGCTGCGGTTCTTTCAATGTTTATTATCCCGCCGGACAAGGAATATGCTGGATATATAGATTATTCTGTCCTTATGATTCTTTTTTGTCTTATGGGTGTTGTAGCAGGACTGAGAAGTGCGGGTATATTTGAAAAAATAACATCTGCAATGCTTCATTTTGCAAGCAATAAGAGGATACTTGCATTCATTCTTATGAATATATGCTTTTTTTCGTCTATGCTTATAACAAATGATGTTGCCCTTATAACATTTGTACCGCTTTCAATAATGCTTTTCAGCGACAGCAGAAGCCGTATCCTGACAATAATAATACAGACTGCCGCAGCAAATCTGGGAAGTATGCTTACACCTGTGGGAAATCCTCAGAATCTGTATCTCTATACTGAATATGATCTTTCAATAGGATTTTTTATAAAAACACTTTTGCCTGTAGGGATTGTAAGCTATATTCTTCTGAGCGTCTGCTGCCTTATGATAAAAAATGATAATATTGAACTTAAAAATGTCAGCGAAACGCCTTTTAATTTAAAAAAATTTATAATTCTCTCGGCATTATTTGCAATATGTCTTCTTACTGTTCTGAGGCTTATTCCGAATATTGCCTGCCTGCTGATCGTCTGCATAGGTCTTTTGACAGAACCAAGGCTTTTTGCAAAGATTGATTACGGTCTGCTTCTTACATTTGTCTGCTTCTTTGTATTTGTGGGAAATATCGGAAGAATAGAGAATGTAAGGGATTTTCTGTCCGGAATTATGGAAGGACGTGAGCTTCTTGTTTCCGCCTTTTCCTCCCAGGTTATAAGCAATGTTCCTGCAGCAGTAATGCTGTCAGCCTTTACTGAAAATGCAGGAGAACTTCTGCGGGGCGTAAATATCGGAGGTCTTGGAACGCCTGTTGCTTCTCTTGCAAGTCTTATCTCTTATCAGATATATGCAAAATCCTCCGACTCTGAAAAGGGCAGATATATGGGGCTGTTTCTGCTTGTGAATGCGGCTATGCTTATTATCCTTATTCTGCTTGCCTGTTTTGTAATATGAAGAATACAGAATCTGCCGCATAAATTTATGCGGCATTTTTAAATTTTTTATGAATTGTGAAACCAGATTATGAAAAGATGAGTCTATAGAAGTGAACGCCAATATAAGGAGGCGACTGTGTGAAGGAAGAAAAGCTGGTAATGCAGCTTAAAAAGAAAAAAACCTCCGCCCTTGAACGGATTATTGAGATTTATACGCCTTATGTAAGTACTGTTATAAAAAACACATTGAAAGGGTACATATCCAATGAGGATCTGGAAGAGCTTGTGGCAGATTCTTTTATGTCGCTTTGGGAACACGCCGACAATATAAGCAGTCAGCGTTTATGCGGTTACTTGTCGGCAATATCGAGAACCAGGGCATATAATTATATGCGTAAAAATTTTGTTGTTACAGAGAATATTGAGGACAATATCATTATATCAGATGACAACGTTGAAGAAGAAGCTGTGCAAAGGGAGCTTTCAGATATGCTTAAAGATGTTCTCAGCCGGCTTCCGGATACAGAAAGGGAGATAATGCTGAGATTCTATTATTATAGTCAGAAGGTAAGCGAAATATCAGACGATATGAATATGAACCTTTCAACTGTAAAAACAAAACTAAGCAGAAGCAGAAAGGTACTGCGAAAAGAGCTTGAGAAAAGAGGTTACGGTTATGAAGAAAATAGGCTTGAATGAACTTTTTTCAAAGCTTGATCTGTCGGCAGAAGAACTTCCGGAGCTGCATAAAGATCATGAGGTATCCAGCAGAAATATACAGAATAAGGTGCTTAGCAAAATAAAGTGCAGTGAGGTTATTGAGGTAGATGTTTCTGAAAAAAGGAGCAAAAAAAGGACAATTTTTTGTATTGCAGCAGCTGCTGCACTGGCAATGGGAGGAATGGGCGCATACGGAGTTTCAAATGCTGCAAAAAATGTTTGTGATGAACGGACAGTTACATCAGACAGATCTGTAACTATGGAAATAAAAACAGACAATGATATTCTGAAAAACGCTGAAACTACAGCAGATAAATTACCTGCATTTGAACATTGCTCAGAAATATATGAATACAGCATCAATAACAATATGGACGGCTTTACGGCAGATGATGTAAGATACTGGCAGGACGGCAATTATATCTGGTTTATTGTTCACATTACACCGGATAATCAGGAGGACATTTCCATGCTTGATGTGGATTTTGGAAATTACTCTGCTGTCAGTGCATTATACGGAGCTGTTTCACAAACAGTATGTATGATAACATCAGAAACAGATGAGAAAAATCTGTATGCTGCATTTGGATTTGAAAATACAAGTCTTGATTACGCAAAAAACAAATTTGTTCTGAATTTAAATAATATTTTCCGTAAGGACTGCCAGCAGATCACAGAGCCTGAAATGAAGAATCTTTTAGGATTTACAAATAAAGAAATTGCAGAAAACAAAGAAATCACCGATGATATGACAGAACAGCTGTATGAAGATTATGTATGTATTGATAACTTCTATTATAATAAAGAAGACGTTATATCGGCAGGAAACATTTCAGTAACTGCAGATCTGTCAGAAGAAAATTTTGATGCAAATGAAGATATAATCCCGGCTTCTGTAGGGATTTTTTCCGGTGATAAGCCTTCATATGAAGTTTCAGACAATCTGAAAGCGATCAATGCAGATGTAACAGGAGTAAAAAATACAGGCAGACTTACAGAGGTACTGATTTGTTTTTATTCAGAGGAGGATTATATACTGGAACCTGACAGCAACTTTGATATAAAAAGCCTTTCTGTATATACGCAGAACAGCAAAACGAAGCTGAAAAATTATATTAATGATACCCTTATAAGGTGTGACAGCAGATATTCTGAAGATAAAAGCGAATATTACAAGGACAAGCCGTGTGTTTATTATAAAATTGAATTGCAGACTATGGAAACAGACGACCTGTATCTTGATGTAATTTACGGAGATTCTGAAACAAAGGGCAGCTATATCACAGAAAACAGTATAAGGCTTTATATACCTCTTGGCAAAACAGGTGTGATAAAAGATGAAACTGCATTTGTTTTTAATACATATGATGATTTTAATATCAGGGTGTCAATGTCTTCGAATGAAGTGAGAATGGACTGGACAATCAGGAAAAATGACAGCTTTCCAGAATTCTTTGATAAATGCATAATGTATGACAGTGACGAAAAAGTGCGCAATATAATCCAGGCAGACGCTTTTACGTTTGTTATGAATGACGGTCAGAGATATGATGTAAGAATGAATTTCGTTTTAAATGAAGATAATTCTGTAAATGCAGCCGGATTTTTCTATAATAATCTGTATTCAGCTGAAGATATAACCGGAATATATTACGGTGATTATGAAATATTTTCTTCAGCAGATAATTCGTCAGCTGATAACTTAGTATAGTTTTTCCGGCATTAGGACAAATTCCGATATTTCCTTAACAACTCTCCATATATACGGCAAAAGGCTGGCACTGTTTAATGTGCCGGCCTATTGCATTTCCGGAAATATTGTGGTATAATATAAAAAAGTGAAAAACTTGATATTTTATGAAAAGGAGACAGAAAAAATGTCAGAATGCAATCACGACTGCGGTTCATGCGGAAGCAATGGAAGCTGCTCTGTACAGGACGCAGAGAAGGAAGCACGTGTACGTGCCAACACTCAGGGAGTAAAGAAGGTTATAGGCGTAGTAGGAGGAAAAGGCGGAGTAGGAAAGTCACTTGTAACAAGTCTTATGGCTATACAGACGCAGCGTCTGGGTTACAAGGCAGCTATTCTTGATGCAGATATTACAGGACCTTCAGTTCCGAAAATTTTCGGCATTGACAAGTTTGCCGAGGTTCAGGGCGAATCACTTATTCCCCATACAACAAAAAACGGTACAAAGGTCATGTCTATGAATATGCTGCTCCAGAACGACACAGATCCGGTGCTGTGGAGAGGACCGGTTATTTCAGGTGTTGTTAAGCAGTTCTGGGAAGACGTGCAGTGGGGCGATGTTGACTATCTTTTTGTTGATATGCCTCCGGGAACCGGTGATGTGCCTATGACTGTTTTTCAGTCGCTTCCTGTTGACGGAATTCTTATCGTATCCACTCCTCAGTCCCTTGTATCCATGATCGTCAAAAAAGCTCTGAAAATGGCTGAAATGATGAATATTCCTGTTCTGGGAATGGTTGAGAATATGCGCTTTATCAAATGTCCTGACTGCGGCAAGGAAATACCTCTTTTCGGCAGTGATGAGGCAGTTGACAGTACACCTGTAATGGTACTTGAAAGGATACCTCTTGACCCGTCTGTTGCCGCTGCCTGCGACGGCGGAAAACTTGAGGAAATGGAAACAGATTACCTGGCACAGACTGCTAAGGTTATTACAGAGGCTCTTTAATTGATTTTTGCCAGACTGCTGCACAGTTTAAAATATGTGCAGCAGTTTTTTTGTCTGGAATACGGCTCGTTTTTGTGCAATATGAAGCTAAATACATTCATTGTATTATGCAGTTCTACATAAATACAGAAAGTATTTGCAAAAATCATGCTAAGGTGGTATAATTGGCGTATGAGGAAACATTGCCGCAAATACATAATATGGAGGAAATGAAATGAGCATGAAAAAATGGATATCACTTTTAACGGCAGCATCAGCATTTGCAGGTATGGCAATGACAGGTACTGCTGCCGGAAATGCTGCTGCCGGAGAAACAGCGGACAGTTGTAAAATCATGTGCGTGGGAGATTCTATCACACATGGATACATTGACATGAATAACGGTTACAGAAAGTATCTGTGCAATAATTTGCAGCAGGAAGGCATTTCATATGATATGGTAGGACCGGAAAACAACTGGACAAATGAATCAAGTTATGACTGGAACGGCACAACTATAACATATGATCCGGCTCACTGCGGATACAGCGGATATTCCATAATGAGCTATAACGGAAGAAACGGTATATATGAGGTGCTTTTCGGAGGCAGTAATCTGATTAAGGAGTATGATCCTGACGCTGTACTTCTTCAGATTGGAACAAACGACCTTCTGGACGCACGTATGTATGCAGTTAATGGTACAAATGATATAACAAGCGAAACATCGGCTCTTGAAAGGCTTGAGAAACTTGTTGATGAGATACTTGGCAGTATGGACATCGGCGATATGCTGTTTATTGCCTCTGTTCCGGATATAGACGCAGGTCTGCGTTCTGACTGGCTGGGTGCATATGGATATCTTGCAGGTGTTGATACAGGAAATACTGCCGAGCTTCAGGCTAAGGTTGATGAATACGTGAACGCTTATAATGCAGGAGTAAAGGCACTTGCAGAGAAAAAACAGTCTGAGGGCAGCAATGTAAGATTTGCAGATATTAACAGCGTTGTTGATATGAAAACAGGACTTTATGACGGAGTTCATCCCAATGAAGACGGTTATGCCGCTATGGGAAAGCTATGGTCTGATACACTGAAAGACTATATAAACGGATCACAGGGAACTATTGTTACAACCGAAACTACTGTTACAACTGAAACTACTGTTACCACTGAAACCACAGTCACAGAAGAAACAACATCATCAGCTTCAGAAACCACAGTCACAACAACTGATATCACGGTGCCGGTTTCAACATCAGATACTTCGTCTGCAGTGATAATAAAAGGCGACGTTAATGATGACGGCTGTACAGATATGCTTGATGTGATCGTTCTTCGCAAATATCTTGTGGGTATAACTGATATTAAAGATATCAGCAAAGAAAACAGCGATATGGATAACGACGGGAAAATAAATATTTTTGACGCTGTAAATCTGTTAAAGCTTATGGTTAATAAGTATTGATAAATGGCTGCTGCATATTAAAATGCGGCAGCCATAAATTATATAAAAGAAACACAAAGTACTGAATTTTTTCGCTATATAAAAAAACATAATATTGTATAATAATAATCAAGGAGTCTGATATGTATGATACGAATGGAAGCTGCAATGTTTCTTGCACTTTCGCTTATTGCAATGACATATTTTTTTGCAGGAAGAAAAAATACAAAGCTTCACAGAACTTTTTCGGTTCTGCTGATAGTGATGCTGATTCATCTTATATTTGATGCTGCAACTGTTTATACGGTAAATCACATGGACATTATACCGCAGCTTGTAAATGATATTCTGCATAAAATATTTATCGGTACAATGATACTGTGCGTATATCTTTTCTATGAATATATAGCTACCCTTGTTGAAGGAGAAGCAGGAATACACAGAAAATTTTCACTTTTTTCAATAGCGTATCTTGTTTTTGCAGAGTCCTGGGTAATGCTTCTTCCTGTCAGGTATAAAATAACATCCGATGGAAATTATTCAGCAGGAATTCATATTATCGTATGCTATGTAAGCCTTGCAGTTTATATTACACTATGCGTTGGAATGTTTATCAGGTACTGGAAGGATATTGACAAAAAGAAGAAAACTGCAATCGGTACAGCTCTTGTAATAGAGATAACCACATCTTTCATACAGGCACTCAATCCTACATGGCTTATAAGCGGTATGGGAATGTTTCTCATGACCCTGGCATTTTACCTTACTCTTGAAAATCCGGAAATACTACGCTCTGAACTCACTGAACAGAAAATGTCAATGCTGTATCTGAAAAGCCAGGTGAATCCTCATTTTCTGTACAATACTCTTGATACTATACGTATCCAGGCTCAGCTTGGAGGTGACAAGACAGTTTCTGATATGCTGATGCGGCTTACAGATTTTTTCAGACTCAGTGTTAAAGTTGACAGACAGATGGTTCCTCTTGATGATGAACTTGATCTGTCTGAGGCATATGTTGAGCTTATGTGCTGCCGTTATCCTGAAATAAAGTGCAGTTTTGATATTGATCCGGAACTTGGCGGAGTGCTTGTTCCGAACTTCATTTTGCAGCCTATCGTTGAAAACAGCTTTATACACGGTCTGAAAAACAAGAGCTACCGTGGTGAAATAAAGATAATTGCAAAGCGGAGTGAAACAAATCCTGGTTTTATGGAGATACAGGTAGTTGACAGCGGAGGAGGTTTTGACAGCCAGACTAAAGAAAATCTTGATGAAATGCTTCTGAAATACAATAAACAGAAACCAAAGCTTGAGGGCAACAGCATAGGAGTCCTCAACGTGCAGAAACGCATAAAGCTGCTGCTGGGAAGAGAAAGCGGTCTTAGATACACAGAAAACAGAACAGGAGGAGTGACTGCTCATCTGCTTCTGAAAATAAATGAGAAGGAGTGCATAAAATGAAGAAACTCAGAGTATTGCTTGTAGATGATGAAATAATGATAAGGGAGGGATTCAAGCATCTGTTTAACTGGGCAGACCACGACTGTGAAGTTGTAGGAGAAGCCGCTGACGGAATGGAAGCCCTTAATCGAATAGATTCGCTCAAACCGGATATAGTAATTATTGATATCAATATACCGATTATGAGCGGACTTAAAGTTATTCAGCTTACACGAATGAAACATCCGAATATTGCCTTTGTAATTGTATCCGGGTATGATGATTTCTCCTATTGTCAGCAGGCATTAAGAATGCAGATCACGGACTATATTTTGAAGCCTGTGAATTATGATGAATTCGGAAACTGCATTGACAATTTGAGAATATCCATTTTCCAGAAAAATGTGGAGTCGGCAGAGGAATCGGAAAACAGCGATGACGCACGTCCGATTGTAAAGATAACAAGATATCTGCAGGAACATCTTGATGATGATATAAGTCTGTCATCTCTGGCAGAAAGATTTTATCTCAATCCTCAGTATATCAGTCAGCTTTTCAGAAATGAGATCGGTGTAGGATTTCTTGTTTATCTTACTAATATCCGCATGGAAAAGGCTAAAAAGCTTCTTATTTCAACTACTCTGACAATTACGGAAATTGCAGATAAGGTTGGATACGGCGACTACAGGGTGTTTACAAAGGTGTTTAAAAAATCGGAAGGCATAACGCCCTCTCAGTACAGAAGAGAATTTCTTGAAACACCACAGGCAAGCTGAAAATTAATCAGAAAGAGAGGAAAATATTATGAAAGCTTTAAAAATAATTTCAATACTGGCGGCAGCTTCAATGCTGACTGTTCTTTCAGCCTGCGGAAGCAGTGACAATTCAGCTGAGGAAAGTATCAGCAGTACAGAATCTTCTGAAAATACTGCGGAATCTTCACAAACAGAGGATAATGATACCAGTGAAAATTCTGATGCAGAAACTGAAGAACCTCAGAAATCCGAGGACAACTACGGTGAGATCTCAAAGGAACTTATGACTGCGCTTAATGACATAGATAATTTAGGCGGAGGAAATTTCTCATATGATCCTTCGGATTCATTTAAAAGTGAAGATGGTCAGACTGAATATGCCCTTGTTACTGATGAACGCTTTTCTGTTAAGGAAGATATAGAAAAATATATGGAAAACAATCTGACTGCTGGACTCATAGCGGAACGATATTCCGGTCTTCTTGACAGATATGCGGAAAAAGATAATAAGCTGTATGGTGATACTGCAGCAAAAGGAAGCGGATTTGCATGGACAGGAGCTGAACCTGTGATTTCTGACGTAACTGAAAAATCATTCACAGTTGACGCTGAATATGATAATTACGGAGAAGTTTCAGTTATGGAAATAAAAATCGTATCAGAAAACGGCACCTGGAAGATTGATTCATTTTCAGCACAGTGAATTCTGTATTGATCCGAAAATTACGTGATGAATTTAATAAACTTTATTGGCAAAAAACTGTCATACCGCCCAGAGAATTCATTTCTTTGAGCGGTATTTTACTGTTTCCGGATCAGAAAATGCAGAAAAGAAAATAAATATACGAAAATAAAAAATTTATTATATTGACACAGTTTGAAAGATATGCTAAAATTACAATGTAGAATTATGATATCAGGTATATTTTCAGTGTTATGTATTTGTGGTAACATTGAATATGAAAAAATGTGAATAGTGAGGAGAATTTTGTGGATAACAGTATTTCAATAAAGGATATAATTAATCTTATCCTGGGAAAAATATGGATTGTAATTATTGCTCTGGCAGTGGGCGGTGCAGTGGCTTTTGGTTTTTCGAAGTGTATTCTGCCTCTGAAATATTCGTCGCATATTTCCATGTACGTTCAGAGTTACACAGGTATTTATGAAGACCCGCAGAATTATCAGAATAACATCAGCAATTCCAAACAGCTTATCAATACATATATAGAAGTACTTAAAGATGACGCTGTAATGAGAGCTGTGGGTGAAAAGCTTGAGGAAAGCTTTGATGAAAAAATTCTTAATGAATGCTTTACCTTAGGTAATGAAGGCATCACACCAGCCTCTCTCAGAAGCTGTATAAGCATTACCACAGTAACAGATACCAGCGCACTTACTGTTACAACAACAACAAAAAATGCAGAAGTGGCTGCGGCTATCTGCAATTTTATTGCAGATGTTGCCCAGGATTATATTCATGAAGCTGTAGGAGTTGGCTCAATAAGCACCATTGATACTGCAAAAGTTTACAGCAATCCTGTATCACCCAATACTAAAAAGAATATTATGCTCGGTGCTTTCGCAGGGATGATTCTCAGCATATTAGTTATAATAGCGATTGATTTCTTTGACAATACAGTAAAAGATACAAACGTGCTTGCTTCGAAGTATAACAAGTCTGTTATAGGAGAAGTCCAGAAATTCGGTCAGGAGGACAGAAAACACCGCAGCAGAAAGAATTATGAAGAAGAGCATATAAAGCTTACAGATGAAAATGTACCGTTTTCAATTATCGAAAGCTATAAATCCATAAGAATGAATGTCAAGTTTGCGATTTCAACATTTGATAAAAAGATCGTTGTGGTGTCGTCAGCAAATCCCGGTGAAGGCAAATCCACCCTTGCGTCAAACATTTCAATTGCAACTGCTCAGAGCGGAAGCAAGGTTCTTCTTATTGACGCTGATATGAGAAAGCCGGTACAGCATAAGATATTCGGAATCAGGAATAAAAACGGACTTTCATCTGCCATTAGTAAAATGAACAGTTCCGAGGAATGTATTTGTAAAAACGTCATGGAAAACCTCGACATAATGCCTGCAGGTCCTGTTCCTCCTAACCCTTCAGAGCTTCTTTCATCAGATACTGCAAAGCACCTGCTTGAGAAACTGAGCGAAACATATGATCTGATAATCATAGATACACCGCCGGTTTGCGTTGTTTCAGACGCACTTACACTGAGTGAGTGCGTTGCCGGTCTTATCATGGTTGTGAGAGAAAGAAAAACAACATATGACGATGTTGAAGAAGCAAACAACAGAATAGAGCTTGCAAATATGAATATGCTTGGCTATATCCTTAATGATGTGGATCCAAAGCATAACGGCATAGGTTACAGCAAGAAATACGGATATTCATATAAATACAAATATGGATATGTATACGGCAAAAATACAAAACAGGACGATATGAAGAAGGTTAAAAAATGATAACTGATTATCATACCCACGTCCTTCCCGGAATTGACGATGGCTCCAAAGATGCTGAAACATCTCTGGAAATGCTCATACAGCTTAAAGAACAGGGAATTGAACGTGTGATTGCGACTCCTCATTTTTATGCCCACAGAGAAAAATCCGTTGAGGATTTTATCGAAAAACGCAGGAATGCATATGACAGTATAAAAAATAATCTTTCGCTTCCTGTGATACTTGGAGCAGAGGTTGCCATTGAGCATGGAATCTCAGAAATAAAAGATATTGACAAGCTTGCCATAGAAGGAACGAGGCTTATCCTTCTCGAACTGCCTTACAGAGGATATAAGGAATGGATGAGCGAGGAGATATACAACATTTCTTCCGAATATGGATTAAAGGTTGTTTTAGCGCATATTCACAGGTATACTGACTATTATTCAGATGAACAGATGAATGAAATACTGAAAACAGACGCTGTTTTTCAGATAAATAATGAGGCTTTTGACAGCCATTCTTCAAAAAGCTTTGTAAAGAATCTGCTGAAACGTGAGGTTCCGATTGTGTTTGGTTCTGATGCCCATAATCTTACAGACAGAAAACCAAACTGGAAAATTCTGAAAAAAAAGCGGAATATGAGCATAATTGAAGAATCAGCTATGATTTTAGATAAATATAAAGTGTAAAAATATGTTTGTATTTCGAAAAATTAATCGAAGGGAGTTTAAGTTATGAAAAAGATTTTACTTGCAGGAGGTGCCGGATATATCGGTTCTCATACAGCAGTTGAACTGCTTTGCAGCGGCTATGAAGTCATAATAGCTGACAACTATTCCAACAGCTGTCCGGAGGCAGTTAAACGTGTTGAAGAGATCACCGGCAAAAAAGTCAGGGCTTATGAAGTGGACATAAAAGATAAAGAAAAGCTTGAAGAAGTTTTCAGAGAAAATGAAATTGACGCAGTTATACATTTTGCAGGCTTAAAGGCAGTTGGCGAATCAGTGGAAAAGCCGGTAATGTACTACAGAAATAACATCGATACCACCCTTTCTCTTCTGGAATGTATGAAAAAATATAATGTAAACAATATCATTTTCTCATCGAGTGCAACAGTATACGGTGAAGAAAATCCTGTTCCCTATACAGAAGAGATGAAGAGAGGAACCTGTACAAATCCATATGGCTGGACAAAGGTCATGATGGAGCAGATTTTAGAGGACGCAGCAAAGGCTGACGAAAACCTTTCAGTTGTACTTCTGCGTTACTTTAACCCTATCGGTGCCCATGAATCCGGCAGAATAGGAGAAGATCCACAGGGAATACCTAATAATCTTATGCCCTATGTGGCACAGGTAGCAGTTGGAAGACGTGAAAAGCTTACTATTTTCGGACAGGACTACGATACTCCCGACGGTACCTGCCGCCGTGATTATATCCATGTGGTTGACCTTGCCAAGGGCCATGTTAAGGCAATTGAATACGTGCTTGAAAACGACGGAGTAGAGGTGTTTAACCTGGGCACAGGTACGCCCTACAGCGTAACTGAGATAGTTACAACCTTTGAAAAGGAAAATGATATCAAAATTAATTATGTATACGGAGAAAGACGTGCAGGTGACCTTCCTGAAAGTTACGCTAATGCGGATAAGGCGCTGCGTGTTCTTGGCTGGAAAACTGAAAAAACTCTTGCTGATATGTGCAGAGATACATGGAACTGGCAGAAAAACAACCCCAACGGTTACAAAAAATAAGGAGAAAAAGATATGTGCGGAATCGTAGGTTTCACAGGTACGCATCAGGCTGCGCCGGTATTGCTTGACGGACTTTCAAAACTTGAATACCGAGGTTATGACTCGGCAGGAATTGCTGTCCGTGACGGAGAAAATGATACCGAAATAATAAAGGAAAAGGGAAAACTGAAGGTGCTTCAGGAAATGACTGATAACGGAAATGCTGTAAAAGGCTGCTGCGGAATTGGTCATACAAGATGGGCTACCCACGGCGAACCCTCAGCACTTAACGCTCATCCTCATGCAAGTGACGATGAGAACGTAATTGCAGTACATAACGGTATTATTGAAAATTATCAGGAACTGAAGGAAAAGCTTATAAAGGCTGGCTATGTTTTCCATTCCCAGACTGATACCGAAGTTGCAGTGAAGCTTATTGATTACTATCAGAATAAGTATAAGGAAGGTCCTGTGGATTCCATTGCCCGTGCA
Organism: Oscillospiraceae bacterium; assembly: GCA_029007315.1. Taxonomy (GTDB): domain Bacteria; phylum Bacillota; class Clostridia; order Oscillospirales; family Ruminococcaceae; genus Ruminococcus_C. Next base: position 6,286 of record JAQXHO010000009.1, on the reverse strand, counting down.
ATGATAAGAATCCGTGGCTCCTACGCACTGTGCGTTATGTTTAAAGAATATCCCGGTGAAATTTATACTGCAAGAAAAGACAGTCCTATGATAATAGGCATTGCAAACGGTGAATCCTACGTGGCTTCCGATGTTCCTGCAATCCTTAAATATACAAGAAATGTGTATTATATCGGAAATATGGAAATCGCAAAACTTCAGAAGGGCAGTGTGACGTTCTATAACATTGAACGTGAGGAGATTGAAAAGCCGGTAACAGAGATAGAATGGGACGCTGAAGCAGCAGAAAAGGGCGGATATGAACATTTTATGCTGAAGGAGATCCACGAGCAGCCTAAGGTTATAAATGATACCATTAACTCTGTTCTGAAGGACGGAAAAATTGACTTTTCAAAAACAGGTCTTGACGATGAAACAATGCAGAATGTAAGCCGTATATATATTGTTGCCTGCGGTTCTGCCTATCATGTGGGAATGGCAGCTCAGTATGTTATAGAAGAACTGACAAGTCTGCCTGTAAGAGTTGAGCTTGCTTCTGAATTCCGATACAGAAAAATGAACCTTGCAAAGGACGGTCTTGTTATTATAATCAGTCAGTCCGGAGAAACGGCAGACAGCCTTGCCGCCCTCAGAATGGCAAAGGAAAAAGGTATCAGAACTCTTGGCATAGTCAACGTTGTAGGTTCATCTATTGCAAGAGAAGCTGACAATGTTTTCTATACTCTGGCAGGACCAGAGATATCTGTTGCTACTACAAAGGCATACAGCACTCAGCTTGTGGCTGCATATCTTCTTGCACTGGGATTTGCAAAGGCAAGAGGAGAGATAGAAGAAGAAAAATATGCAGAGCTTATTGAGGAGATCTGCACAATTCCTGAGAAGATAGAGAAAATTCTTGAGGATAAGGAACGTATTCAGTGGTTTGCAAGCAAGCTTGCCGGTGTAAAGGACGCATTCTTTATCGGCAGAGGCATTGACTATGCAATCTCTCTTGAAGGCAGCCTTAAAATGAAGGAAATAAGCTATATTCATTCAGAGGCTTATGCTGCCGGCGAACTGAAACATGGCCCGATTAGTCTTATTGAGGACGGAACAATTGTGTTCAGCGTTGTAACTCAGCAGAATCTTTATGAGAAAACAGTCAGCAACATGGCAGAGGTAAAAAGCCGTGGCGCACATCTCATGGGACTTACAACCTATGGCAATTATGCAATGGAGGATACAGCTGATTTCACAGTTTACATTCCCAAGATAAATCAGCTCTTTGCAGGCAGTCTTGCAGTTGTACCGTTGCAGCTTTTAGGCTACTATGTTTCTGTTGCAAAGGGATATGATGTGGATAAACCCAGAAATCTTGCCAAGAGTGTAACAGTTGAATAAGCCGGATCGGGGATTTAAGCGGATGAAAAAAATACTGGAAAAATTCAGATACAGAAAAGTAATACTTGCGGCGGCTGACGCTTTCATTATTGCGACAGCTGCACTTATCACAAATTTTGTTCTGTCAGCGTTTGACAAGGATATATCCGGCAAAACGCTTACAGTGTCCATTGTAATGAGTGTTGTTTCCTGCGGTATCTGCCTGCTTGCATTTGGTGCATACAGCAAGCTGTGGAGATACTTCAATAAGAAGGATTATCTGTCATGCGTTTACGGTGTTCTTGCCGGAATGTCAATAGCCTGTTTGTTTTTCGGTGTTATGATAGAAAATGTTCCGGTAATTTATGCAGTTATACATTTCCTGATATCAGTTATTGGAATATGTGTATTCAGATTTATCTTTAAGCAGACATTTATTGAATTGATTGACTGCGGAATTAAGGAATCAGAGTATAAGCGTACAATGATGATCGGCGGTGGACAGGCGTGTAAAATGCTTCTGAAAGAGATTAAAAATGCAAAACAGTCCACTGCCGGAAACTCATCAGCACTTTTTGATCCTGTTTGTATCATTGATGACGATAAATCAAAAATAGGTACAGAGGTAAACGGTGTAACTGTAGTGGGAACTACAGCTGATATCCAAAAGTATGCAGATGAAAAGAAAATTGAACAGATCATCTTTGCAATTCCATCCTGTCTTGAGGAAGAACGTCAGAGAATACTTGACATTTGTTCAAAAACAAATCTTCCAATAAAGATTATTCCTTTTCTTGGCAATCTGATATTTGATAATAATAACTCAACTCTTTTAGGGCAGGTTCGTGATATTAAAGTTGAAGACCTGCTTGGACGTGACCCGATTACCTTTGATAACAAGGAAATAAAGAACTTTATTTCCGGAAAAGTCTGTATGGTAACAGGCGGCGGCGGTTCTATTGGTTCCGAGCTTGTAAGGCAGATTGCAAAATACAGCCCGAAGCAAATAATAATCGTGGATATTTATGAAAACAACGCCTACGATATCCAGCAGGAACTTACAATGGAATATGGTGATTCTCTGGATCTTGTTACGCTTATTGCAAGCGTAAGAGATTATTACCGTATGAATCAGATATTTATAAAATACAAGCCTCAGATCGTTTTCCATGCAGCAGCTCATAAGCACGTGCCTCTTATGGAGGTATCTCCCATGGAAGCAATAAAAAATAATGTGGTGGGTACATTCAATACAGCTACTCTGGCACAGTTCCATGATGTGGAGAAGTTTGTTATGATATCCACTGACAAGGCTGTGAATCCAACAAACGTAATGGGCGCTTCAAAGAGATGCTGCGAGATGATAGTGCAGTATCTTGCTCAGCAGCATGAGGGAATTACAGAATTTGTTACAACCAGATTCGGAAATGTCCTTGGTAGCAATGGTTCAGTAATTCCGTTGTTCAAAAGGCAGATAGAACAGGGAAAGCCTGTTACTGTAACTCATCCTGATATAATACGATATTTTATGACCATACCCGAAGCGGTAAGTCTTGTAATGGAAGCAGCCTCCATTGCCAAAGGCGGAGAGATATTTGTACTTGATATGGGTCAGCCTGTACGCATAGTAGCACTGGCAGAGAATCTTATTCGTATGTACGGAAAGGTGCCTTATAAGGATGTTGAAATAAAGTTTACAGGACTCAGACCCGGCGAAAAAATCAAAGAAGAGCTGCTTATGAATGAAGAAGGACTTCAAAAAACAGGAAATAAGCTTATTTTCATAGGAAAGCAGATAGAAATTGATGAGCATACTTTTGCTTCAAGGCTTCAGACTCTTTGTGATGCTGCACAGCAGAATAATGAGGAACTTGCAATTTCTGCTCTTCATGATATGGTGCCTACTTTTGTGACGCCGGAGGAATTTAATAAAAAAGTTCTTGTTAATGTATAAAGAAAGGACTGCTGCAAAGCTTAATGCTGCGGCAGTCCTTTTTTCAGCTGAAAAATATCTCATATTTCTGAAAATCTGTTGCTGATCTATGTGAAAGTAATGCAATTTAATGAAATTAAGTGGATTTTTCTACTATGGAATTATTATAGCAAATAGTCTGATGATTGTCAATTGTATCTAATGGAAGAAAAATCCATAAATTGTATTGACAAAATTAGGAAAAAGTGAGATAATAGAAATATATTATTACGGGAGGTAATATAAATTGAAAAGAATTACAGCGTTTTTATCAGCTGCTGTTATGGCATTTTCTTCATATGCAGCAGCAGTTCCTGCTTCGGCAGCTGAACCGTATATAAACTATGCAGAAGCACTTCAGAAGTCTATTTATTTTTATGAATGCCAGCAGGCAGGCCCGCTTCCTGACTGGAATCGTGTTGAATGGCGTGCTGATTCCACAATGGATGATTTTATCAAGGGCGGGTGGTATGATGCAGGCGATCACGTGAAATTCAATCTGCCGATGGCATATTCAGCGTCAATGATTGCCTGGGGACTTTACCAGTATGCAGACGGCATTGAAAAGTGCGGCGAAATGGACAATTATGTAAATAACCTTACATTTGTACTTGACTATCTTGCTGCCTGCGACCTGGGAGAAGAGGTAGTTTTCCAGGTGGGAAACGGTCAGAAGGATCATACATGGTGGGGCCCTGTTGAACTTTACGATTATGCCATGAATGAAAACGGCGGATATGAGGGACGTCCATATTATTCCGGAACAAAGTGCTCTGCTGCATTCGGTGAAATGGCAGCTGCCCTCGCCGCAGGATACTGCGCATTGCAGGGACGCTCTTCCAAAACTGACTATTACCTTGAACACGCAAAAAATATCTTCAAAATTGCTGACGCTGCTAAAAGTGATGATGAATACCAGGACAGTGACGCTTCTGGATTTTACAGATCAAGTCATTTTTACGATGAGCTTTTCTGGGCTGCGAATTGGCTTTACAAGGCAACAGGAGATAAAGCATACCTTGACAAGGCAACAAGCTATATTCCTTATCTTGACAAGGAGCTTGGTTCCGATGAACTGAAATATACCTGGTCAATGTGCTGGGATGACAGTATGCAGGGCGGAATGTTGCTTTATGCTCAGAATACAGGAGATGCAGCATATATTGCAAGAGTTAAAAAGCATCTTGATTATCTTGTAAGCGGAGTTAATAAACTTGAGGGCGGACTTGCGTATTTCCATACATGGGGTTGTCTGAGATATGCTTCAACATCCGGATTCATTGCAGCGGTTGCTTGTGATACCCTTGATTTGGGAAATACTTCTGCATATGAAGAATTTTACAAGACTCAAGCTGACTATTGCCTTGGAGATAATCCTCTCGGACAAAGCTTTGTTGTGGGATACGGCGAAAATGCTCCCAGAAATGCCCACCACAGAACAGCTCATGGTTCATGGAACAATGAGCTTTCCAATCCTACGGAAAACAGACACATTCTCTACGGCGCCCTTGTTGGCGGACCTGACAGCACTGGTGCATATGTAGATGACAGACAGAACTTCATTAACAATGAGGTTGCCTGCGATTACAATGCAGGATTTACAGGACTTATGGCAAAGATGACGGAAAAATACGGCGGAAAAACCGATCCTTCATTCCCGAAGCCGGAGAAGCGTGATGATGAATTCTATGTGGAAGCTCAGATGAAGCAGCAGAGCGACAGCGGAGTTTCTCTTAGCCTCAAGCTGGTAAATCATACAGCATGGCCTGCAAGAGTTGTGGATAATCTGTCATATCGTTATTATTTTGATGCTTCTGAAGTGACAGGCGCAGGATACAATGCCTCTGATATAACAGTAAGAATCGACCGTGACCAGGCTGCAATGTATGGTGATGAGTACAGAGCTGAATATTCACCTGTAACCCATTACAAGGATAACATTTACTATATTGAGGTAAAATACCCTAACGGCGAAGCAATACTGCCGATTTCCGAAGGCAGACAAAGCTGTGAAACAATGCTTTCACTTGTTTTTCCGGATTACAAGTCCGGTTGGGATGCTGAAAATGACTATTCCAACCAGGATATTCTGACTTCGGAAGACCCGGTAAAAACTGATAAGGTGACTGTTTACATTGACGGAAAGCTTATATTTGGCACTGAACCCGACGGGACAAAGCCGGATCCTGATCAGGATGCGCCGCCTGCTATTAAGGGAGATGTTAATCTTGACGGAAAGGTCAGCATGACAGACGCTATTGTATTAAATAAGTATCTTGTTAATATTACAAAGCTGAATTCAAGTGCGTGTGAAAATGCGGATTATAACTCCGACAAAAAAATAAATATACTTGACTTGTCCGGAATCAAAAGCTATCTGATCAAATAAGTCTGTATTAATTTTTGATAAAGAACAAAAAAAACTGCCGTTTTTCGTATTCGGCAGTTTTTTTGTAATATATGCTTTTTCTGGGATTTGAGTATGTTTATGTATTTATATTTTTTTAAATAATACTTATGTGGTCAACAACTACTACAACAACGACAACAGCCGGACAGTGAATCAGACTAACAATAGCCCGAAAGCTCTGTAACGGCTGGAGATTTTCTGGCAGCCAGATACAGATTCGCCAATGCGAACATGATATTCAGTTTAGATGTCTGTTTTAGCAGACCTCGGTATCGGGTCTTTCGATATCGAAAAATATTTTTTTACAACAGCAAAGACATGTTCGACTTTACAGCGGACGAATGATTTCTGATGTTCCTTTTTCTTAGCGGCATACTGACCGTTCTTCGATAAATTTTTGATTGATGACGGACGTCTGTTTATAATGTATTTGATTTTCTTACCGTTTTATTGGTTCTGGCTGCACCAAGTTCATCGTTGATTTCTGCCAGTGCCATTTGTCTTTCCATGTCTCTATTATCACATTTTGGCTCGTTTGGCAATTG
>JAQXHO010000008.1 GCA_029007315.1 Oscillospiraceae bacterium | reverse complement strand
ATCGAATACAGGTATCTCCCAAGTATCGGTGCGGTCAAATTTACAGCAAAGACGGCACTGTGCGCAGGTTTGGGGTGAAAGTATTTTCTTTAGCATGATTTTGCTCCTTTTTAAACTGATAAATTGGAATTTAAGTTTGTAAAACAGAGAGCAATACAGGCTCCCATGAAAGGGGAGCTGTCAGCGAAGCTGACTGAGAGGTTATGGCAGGAATCTGGAAGTCAAGCCAAATGGCAGATGATTTTTACTTAGTGTCTGGATTTTTGCTTTAACCTCTCCACCGTCTTCGACGGTTCCCCTCTCCTTTCAGGAGAGGCTTTTTTCTCTGAATTTCACTAACAAGAATATTTCGATTTATTAATCAAGTATCTAAAACAACCCGGGAAGAAGGTTATCTTCCCGGGTTGAATCATTATGTATTATTTCCGATTAAAGCTTCTTTACCCAGCCGAATGTATCTTCAACCTTGCCCCACTGGATACCGGTGAGAGTGTCGTAGATTTTCTGGGAAACAGGGCCGATCTTGTTGTCATTGATCTCCATAACCTTGTCACGCCATTTGAGGTGACCAACAGGAGAAATAACAGCAGCTGTACCTGTGCCGAATACCTCGTCGAGCTTGCCAGCGTCATAAGCATCAGCAACTTCCTGAATGGTGATTCTGCGTTCAGAAACCTTCATGCCCCAGCTCTTGCAAAGTTCAATTGTGGACTTTCTTGTGATACCGCCCAGAATAGAACCTGTTTCCAGTGAAGGAGTAACGATCTCTCCGTCAATTACAAAGAAGATGTTCATTGCGCCTACTTCTTCAATGTATCTCTGCTCAACGCCGTCAAGCCACAGAACCTGAGAATAGTTGATCTTGTGAGCGTCGTCCTGGCTGTGAAGTGATGCAGCATAGTTGCCGCCTGTCTTTGCAAAGCCCATACCGCCTCTTACGGCACGAACATACTTATCCTCAACGTAGATGTTAACAGGATTCAGACCGGAAGCATAATATGCCCCTGAGGGACTCAGAACGATTATGAACAGATACTGATCACCCGGACGTACACCCAGGAAAGGATCCACTGCAATGATAAAGGGACGGATGTAAAGTGATGTGCCGTCAAGATGAGGTACCCAGTCCTTTTCAACTTCCAGAAGCTCTGTAAGGCACTGCATAGCAAGGTCAACAGGCAGCTCCGGAATTACAAGACGTTCATTTGACTTGTTAAGTCTTTTGAAGTTTTCTTCCGGACGGAACAGCTGGATAGTATCGTCAGCTGTGCGGTAAGCTTTCATGCCCTCGAATACGGTCTGACCGTAGTGGAGGCACATTGCAGCAGGACTGAGAGAAAGATCGCCGTAGGGCAGAATCTCCGGGTCGTGCCAGCCCTTGCCGGTGTCATAGGGCATAACCAGCATATGGTCAGTGAATACATGACCGAAGCCAAGCTTGCTTTCGTCAGCAGGCTTTTCCTTAGGTGCTGTTGTAAGATTCTTTTTGATTTCCATTTTATATACACCTCTTGATAAAACATTGATTGTCAGATGATACCATCTGATGTCTGTACCTATTATATCACAAAAGTTTTTATATGTGAATACCTTTTTTGAATTTTTTTCTGTATCATTCGCTTTTTTTGAACAGCGACTTTGCAAGCAGACCTGCACCTGCCGCAATCATGCCGAACATTACAACATACTGCCACAGTGACGCTGAAATGGGTCTGAATCTTACGCTTGTAAGGAGAGTTACAAGAATTATGAGAATACCCAGAGCAATGACTATTCCCGGGAAGGTTTTCTTCTCCATGAAAAATGCAAGACCTATTCCCACAAGAAGAGGGATAAGCATAAGACCTGTAGCGAGAGGTGCGCTTATGCCGAAACCGCCCCAAAGACTGCCCCATGAAAAGGACACCACGAAGGAATTCAGCACCCAGTAAATGCCGCCTCCTGTCAGCAGAAATCCTATAATAAATTCCAGCAGAGGATTGGACTGCTTTTTCGGAACAGCCGCAGCATTATATGTTTTCTTTGAGGATTTTTTATCCTTTTCAGCCTTCATTTCATCTTCCATTTTTTTCATTTCCTTGTCAATATCCATTTCAGAAGCACTCCTTTCCGTTTATCATAACAAGCCAGGGGTCTTCACGGATATCCAGCGGATCTTTTCTGTAAAGCTGAATATCTGCGTCCATGCCCACAGCAATACTGCCCATGCGGTCATCTGTTCCAAGAATTTCTGCCGCACCCTTTGTAATGCTGTAAAGTGCCTCTTCTTCGGACATTCCGCCCTTGACAGCAAGTGCGGCACAGGCACAGATGTACTGCACAGGTATGACTGTGTGGTCAGTGCATATTGCAGTTTCAATGCCGTGTTTCTTCAGAATTCCTGCACTTTCTATAGTGAGATTTTTCATTTCCGGCTTACATCTGTCGCAAAGCACAGGACCGCATATTACAGGAACACCAGCCTTCTTTATCACTTCCGGAATGAGATGCGCCTCTGTTCCGTGAACAATTACTGCGTCAAGGTGAAACTCCTTTGCAATGCGTATGGCGGTGCATATATCATCAGCACGATGGCAGTGAAAATGCGCCTTTATATCGCCTTTCAGCAGAGGAATGAGAGCCTCGCATTTTGCGTCAAAGTCCGGAAGCTCCGTGTCATCATCAGCCGCTTCGCAGTCGGAAAGATAACGCTTTGCCTTGTAAAGTCCCTCACGGATAAGGGCGGCAGTTGCCATTCTTGTTTTCGGAGATTCATCTCTGCCGTTGTAAACGTTCTTTGGATTTTCACCTAAAGCAAACTTCATTCCTGCGGTGCAGACAGACATTTCATCGGCGCAGACGCCCATTGTTTTCATAACAAGCATTGAACCTCCGCAGGCATTAGCACTGCCGGGTGATGTCATAACAGCCGTAACGCCGCCCCGTCTTGCCTCCTCAAAGCAGAAGTCCTGAGGATTCACGCCGTCAATGGCTCTCATCTGAGGAGTGAAAGGGTCAGAGGCTTCGTTGCAGTCGTCACCCTCAAAGTCAAGACCGTTTTCCAGAATGCCAAGGTGGGTGTGGGCGTCAATAAAGCCGGGGAGGAGAATGCTGCCCTGTGCGTCAATATCCTCTATAGAAATGCTGTGAGGCCTGCCCTCTGCCACTTCGGTTATCTTTCCCTTTTCTATGGAAATATAGCCGTTTTCAATAACTCCCATGTCCGTCATGGTGTGTATAACTGCATTGTAAATAATCATATATTTTTACTTC
>JAQXHO010000007.1 GCA_029007315.1 Oscillospiraceae bacterium | reverse complement strand
AGCTTTAGATTAGGAAATGCAGGAGCAATATGATTCTCTATATAACCTCTGTAGCTTACATATGTAGATTGCTTTAGATTGTTTCTCATATAATTTTCAAGCCATAATCTGAGCCAGACCACAATTTTCGTAGATGTAGCTTCCAGAAATGCAGAAAGTATATATTCGATATTATCATCGTGAAGGGATATATAACTTTCAATGCCCCTTTTCTTGTAGTGATAAGGGAAGCTCCTGCATTAGCAAAATGCAGAAGTTCGGTCAGCCTGATTTCATCGAGAGAGTCAATACCATTCTTCTTATGCAGATAAACGAAGGAAAAAAACGCAGACCCAAGCCGCTTGATTCACCGATTCATAATATTATTACTCCTGTTCTTGTACGCAGAGAAACAACAAAATAAATGACGTTTTCATTATTTCGGGAGAGATGTTTTTTCAATAATTATTCAGAAATTTTGATAAAGCTTCTCAGAGGATACAAGACCGCCTCAATGAGCAGTCGCTCTGATATGGAGCTATCTTTAACAAATGGGAAAAAATGCAACAAAATTGATTTTTTTCACTATTGTCCGGCAGTTCTTTTTGTGATAATATATATACATAATATTAATTACATGAAAGGAATGTGTTTCATGAACTTCAAAAAAATATTTGCAGGATTTACTTCTGCAGCACTGCTCTGCAGTCTTGCTGCAGCCTGCTTTCCAAATGAAGCAGCAGTATCTGCTGCTGACATATCATATCCACCACAGTATTTCCGTCTTGGTATGGCTGATACCGACGCTAATGTAAATGCCGCAGGAAACTTTCTTGCCCCTGCTTCAGCAAACGGCACAAATGCTGAGAAATGGTCGCTTAACTGGGTGAGTGAGGGAGTATATGAAATAGTCAGTGCCGACTCAGGAAAAATACTCACAGCAAACGGTTCAGTAATATCACTTGCTGCTGATTCTGACAGTGCTTCTCAAAGGTGGAAGATAGAAGTTGTGCAGAAGGATTTTGAAGGTTTTGGTCTTTACTATAAGATTACCAGCAATGCAGACAGTTCCAAGGTTCTTACCTATACAGAGAATGCCGGATTCAGCCTTTCTGCTTATTCTGCAAGCAATACCTATCAGAAATATAAATTGAATCTTGACGGCTGCGAAGGATATGCAGCAAACGCAAAGGTGGCAGGCGGTGAAAAGGCTTGCACAATCGGCGGTCTGCTCGGTGAGGTAGTCTATGTTTCGTCGGTAGAAGATATGGTTGCTGCAATGAAAGACCCGGATCCGCTGACGATCGTATTAACAGCAAATCTTGACTTCAAGGACTGGTCAAAAGAAGATCAGACTATCAAGGATAACAAAACAATTGTCGGCTCTTATGCTGCACATGATGTATATGACATACAATGGAGAACCGATCTCTTCTGGGGTGATCCGAATGTTATGCCTTCTAATAACATCGTTTTCAGAAACCTCGGAGTAACAAGCCGTACTCTCAACGGAAAGGTAATGATTCAGGTTTACTCCTCACGAAATGTCTGGTTTGATCATATCACATTCAACAATACCCTCAGCTACAACAGAACTGGTGACGGTATGGACGAGGTTGGCAAGTTTATTTGGATCAATACTCCTGTAAGCAACTGGTCGGACGGCTGCTATAATGAAATCAGTCCTGACTATATCACACTCTCTTATCTGAAGCTGCAGAACCGTTACTGGACTGTTGCATACGGCACCCAGAACACTGAAACCACACGATGCCGTACCTCTGTTATGTACTGTGACTGGGAAAAAACTGTCAGAAGAACTCCTCAAATCGGCAATGGAACAGGACATATTTATAATAACTATTTTGAAGGTTACGGCGAAGGCTCAAACGGTTCGGGCACCGGTCAGATAATCGGTGGTGACGGCTCAGATATTCTCAGCGAAAACAATCGTTTTCAGGGATATACACTCCGTGAAGCACTTATGATGGGCGGCGGAAATGATCCGGCTAAAGATAACAGCTCCTATCTTTCCACATCAGCATCAGGTACACCCTCAAAGATAAACTTCTCTCCCAAGGTAACAAGTACCCTGAATCCAGGTGCTTCGATTTACGGATATTCACTGATAAATGCCTATGCTTCAAACGGAAATGATGTAAAAAAATTCTGCCAGACATATTCCGGAGCATTCAGCAATGCATCAGGACTGAAATATATCACGGATTCAGATATGACAGGTTGGATATCTGAAAAGTATGACTGTCCATTCCTGCGCCATGTTGATTTGTCTGCTGTTTCAGCTGCATCTTTTGTAAATGGTTCAACCTGGCGTTTTAAGAATGTAAACTCCGGTTTGTATATGCAGGTAGAGGGTGCAAAGTCAGCCAATAATACGAACGTTCAGCAGTGGGGTACAAGTGACGGCGTTACACATGATATCTGGAAGCTGTATGATGAAGGAGATGGCTGGTACAGCATTATTTCAGCTGTAGGAGATGGCGGAACATTTGCTCTTGACATTGCGGGCAAAAAAACCGCTGACGGAACAAATGCTGATATTTACCAGTATAACGGCGGCGATAATCAGAAATTCATGTTCACTAAGAATGCAGATGGTTCCTGTAAGATTCGCACTAAAATAACAAACGGCGCATCGGCAATTGAAATAGCAAATGGCGGCAAAGCCTCCGGCGACAATGTTCAGCAGTGGACAGTAAACGGCGCAAACTGCCAGGACTGGATAATGGAACCTGTCAGCGACCCGGGCTGCAGAATGAATACAAGCGTTGTATATGAATTTGAAAATGCAAACTCCAAAATGGTAATGGACATTGAGGCAGGCAATATGTCGGAAAATGCAAATGTTCAACAGTGGTCCACAGGTCATTTCAAGTCCCAGAAATGGGTTCTTTCTGAATTTGCAGGCGGTGGAAATTACTACTATATCCGATCATATGCCGACAACAATTTTGTTCTCAAGGCAATGAGTGCAGACAACGGCGGTAATATCGCCATTGTTCCCTATTCATCAAAAGATTCAATGATGCTTTTCAAGTTCACCAAAAATCCCGACGGAAGCTACTCTATTATGACCCGTGCTTCCAAAGACGCTCGTTTTGTTGAGGTAAGCAGCGCTTCAACATCATCAGGTGCAAATGTTCAGCAGTGGGAGCCAACAGGAAGTCCCTGTCAGAACTGGAACGCATTTACAGAAACAACAACAGCAGCAACAACAACTACTACCACTACCACCACCACAACAACAACTTCTGCATCAACAACTTCAGCTTCAGAAAATACAACAACAACTCAGTCGGCTCCTGATTTACCGCTTAAAGGTGATATTGATATGAATGGTTCAGTGGATCTCATTGATATTATTAAGCTTCAAAAGCATCTTCTGTGTTTAGAAACAGTAACAGATTTTACAGCTGCTGATGTAAACAGCGACGGAAAAATAACAATCTTTGACCTCGTGATACTCAAAAATATCGTAACAGGAAAATAAATATTTGAAATACAAAACCTATACCGCTCATACCGCAGTCTTCTTTTTGCAGTATGAGCGGTACTTATTTTCAGCTCTATAAATAATATCTGAGATTTTTACTGTCTTAAAGATTTTTTATACAAAATATCCTGTAAATTCGGAATTAGATGAAGCCGGTGCTGCCCTTATTATAATATTATATATTATACAAATATTTCAAAAAGTATTGACAAATATGATATACTGTGGTATAATATGCTGAAATCAGGAACGTGATATTAACTTATGGCAATACCGCACAAAGACTGTGCGTCAGGCGGGCTTTGTGCGGTGTTGCCTTATGAAGATTGAATGAAATCAGCATTAGAATAGAAAAGGAGCCTCATATGATAGAAAAACTTTTAATAGCCAAGTCAGGAAAAAACTATTCAGAATGGCTTCCTCTGTGGATGCACCTTGAAGATACAGCAGGCATAATGAAATATTTGCTAAAGGAATTTGTGTCTGATTCATTCAGCCTTTCCTGTGAACTTGAAAGGGGTATTCTTGATAAGACAGCAGTTTTCCTTGCATATGTTCACGATATTGGCAAAGCAACCATTGGATTTCAGTATAAAATATCATACAGTGTTCCCCACAGGCTAAGTGTACTTGAGCATTATGGCTTGATAATGCCCTGTACTATGGATAAAAGTAAAATAAAAGATACGCCTCATGGACTTGCAGGAGAAGAAATACTCCTGTATTCAGGCTGCAATGAAAGTATAGCAGCTGTTGTGGGAGCGCATCACGGCGTACCCTCTGAAAACGGAAATGTAAGAAACCAGGAACTGAGTCAGAGTAAAAATGATATTATAGGTTATGAGAATTACTTTGGAATTACAAGCAGCAGCGAAAATCGTAAGTGCCTTGAAAAAGCATGGAAAATACTTATTGATAAAGCTTTAAAAGAATCAGGATTTGAATCAATTTATGATTTGCCGAAACTTTCAGTAAAAGCACAGATGCTGTTAAGCGGACTCCTTATTGCGGCAGACTGGATAGCAAGCAATACCGAGTATTTCCCTTTGATAAGCGTTGATGATACGGGGAATGAGGGGGTATATCCTTACAGAATTATTAATGCCACGGAAAGTATTGATTTCCCTCAAAAGTGGAAATCGTATACTGAAAAATATTGTGATACTGCATTTAAAAATGTTTTTGGATTTATTCCAAGTGATATACAAAGGAAAGTTTTGCAAAAGGCTGAAGAAATTGAAAGTCCCGGATTATTTATACTTGAGGCACCTATGGGCTGTGGGAAAACAGAAGCGGCATTGTCATGTGCTGAAATACTTGCCTCAAAGTTTAAGAAAAACGGCTTGTTTTTTGGACTGCCTACCCAGGCAACGGCAAACGGAATATTCCCCAGAATACAAAGCTGGGCGGAGATGCAGTCAGAAGACTTTTATCACTCTATTACGCTTAAACATGGGAATGCTGAAATGAATACGGCTTTTCAGAAGATACAAAAAGGTATACCGGAGGGCGAAACTGACAGCGGACTTATTGTTCATTCATGGTTTTGTGATAATAAAAAAGCCTGCCTTGCAGATTTTGTAATTGCCACGGTAGATCAGATGCTTATGGCAGCATTAAAGCGCCGTCATGTTATGCTTCTTCATCTGGGATTGTCTGAGAAGGTGGTAATAATAGACGAAGTTCATGCTTATGATGCATATATGAATCGGTATCTTGAAAGAGCATTGCAATGGTTAGGGGCTTATCATACTCCTGTGATACTTCTTTCTGCAACACTTCCGGCACAGCGCAGGGACTCTATGTTAAAAGCATATCTGGGAATGAAAAAATCTGATAAATGTCCGGAAGAAAATTTATCATATCCCTTGCTTACATGGACTGATAAAAATGAAATAAAGCAGGAGGTTCTGCCGTATACAGGAAAACACAGCTCTGTAATTATCAGAAAATGCAGCGATAACGACATTTTGCCGGTTGTGAATGAAGTTATCAGCAACGGCGGCTGTGTTGGAATAATACTTAATACAATAGACCGTGCGCAGAAAACCGCTGAAAGCCTGCGCAGAGAATTAACTGAGAATGTACTTCTGTATCATGCCCAGTATATTATGCCGGACAGAACAAAAAGGGAAGAAGAAATTCTTGAGCGCATCGGCAAAAACAGTACAGCTGAAACAAGAAAAGGGCTTGTAATAGCAGGAACACAGGTTCTGGAACAGTCGCTTGATATTGACTTTGATTTGCTGATAACAGATATTTGTCCCATGGATCTGCTTTTGCAGCGAATGGGCAGACTGCACAGACATGAACGAAGTGAACGTCCGGATTGTGTAAAAAAGCCTGTTTGTTATGTTATCCAGAATGAATATGATGAGGACAGAACCGGTTCAAAAATGATTTACGGAGAGTGGCTGCTCCATTTAACTGTTTCCAATCTTCCGGATATAATTACAATACCTGATGATATTTCTGTGCTTGTCAATAAGGTTTATAATGCATTTGATGAAAGTCCTGAGTATCGGACTTATATTACAGATCATGAAAAAAAGAAAAGCCGTGCAAGTGCATTTCTTTTAAAAGAACCCAAAGGCAGAAGTATTCATAATCTTCTTGAAAGATCTGTTAATGATAATGAAGCGGAGGCATCTGTTCGTGACGGTATATCGTCGGTAGAAGTGCTTGTAATGCAAATGCGCAGTGATGGGACAATTTGTTTTTTAGACGGCACAGCATTATCACCTGAGCTTACGGAAGATGAGTGCAAAAGAATTGCAGAGCAGAAACTAAGACTTCCCGGAAAATTCTGTCAGAAGTGGAATATTGGCAGTACAATAACAGAACTGGAGAATATGTGCAGACCATATATTGAAAAATGGCAGAAATCATATTGGCTTGCAGGGCAGCTTGTTTTATTCCTTGATGAGAACAATGAAGCTGAATTGGCAGGGTATGATCTGAAATACAGTTTTGAGAACGGACTAATATGCAAAAAGGGGAGTGATATAAATGAATGATATTGAATTTAACCTGCTTGACGAACCCTGGATAAGAGTTATGGCTGATGACTGTAAAATTAAGGAAGTTTCTCTTATGGAGGCAATTCTTGACGCTCATAAATACAAATCTCTTTGCGGAGAACTTCCGGCGCAGGATATTGCGGTTTTGCGTCTTATACTTGCCGTTCTTCATACAGTATTTTCACGGTTTGATGAAAACGGCAATGAGGCACATCTTGAAGATGATGAAGATGAGGCACTTGACCGCTGGAAAGCCTTGTGGGAGAAAGGCAGCTTTTCTGAAAAAGCAGTAAGAGGATATCTTGAACAGTGGCATGAACGCTTCTGGCTGTTTCATCCTGAAAGGCCCTTCGGACAGGTAGCCGGTTTAAAAAAAGGTACTGATTATGAATCATCAAAGCTGAACGGAGAAGTATCAGAGAGCAGCAATAAAGTAAGAATTTTTTCATCATATTCCGGAACGGCAAAGGATACCCTTACATATTCACAGGCTGCACGATGGATTTTATATCTGAATGCTTATGATGATACATCTTCAAAGCCTACAAAGGAAGGGAAACAGAAAGCCGGAGGAAAATTGCCCTCCTCGGGAACAGGCTGGCTTGGAAAACTGGGCTTGATTTTTCTTACCGGAAATAATCTTTTTGAAACAATAATGTTGAATCTGGTTATGATAAATGAAAATTGCGTTCAGTTTAAGCAGAGTCCGCTGTGGGAACATGATACTGTTTCAGCTGAAGAACGTACCGAAATAGTTGTTCCGGATAATCTGGCAGAACTTTATACTTTGCAGTCACGAAGGATTTCCTTAATCAGAAAAAATGATGCTGTTGTAAGCTACAGGCTTTTAGGAGGAGATTTTTTTCAAAAGGAAAATGCTTTTTTTGAACCTATGACTGTATGGCGAGCTCCAAAAGCCGATAATGAGCCGTATACTCCGAAAAGGCACGATTCTTCAAAGCAGTTATGGCGTGAGTTCGCAGTTCTTTATAATGGAGATGAGAGAAGCTGTTCCGGTGTTGTGAAATGGTATAAAAATTATATATTCGGCATGAGGCTTATAGATTATAAATATCCGTTCAGAACTGAAATAGTTTCAGTAGAGTATGGAGATAAGGACTTTTTTGTTAAGAATGTATTTTCAGACTCCCTCACAATGCATTCCGGTCTTTTGTCAGAACTTGGAAAAAACTGGAGAAATGATATAGAAAATGAGATAAAGAAATGCGATGAGCTTGCATATGCATTTTCAGTTTTTTCGAGAGAACTTTATCTTGCATCAGGGGGCAGTAATTCCTCCAAGGACAAGCATTATGAGAATATACCATATGATGCAAAGGCACAGATTTACTACAGACTGGATCTTCCGTTCAGAAAGTGGCTGCGTGAGATAGACCCCGAGTGCTCCGGAGAAGATAAACAGTGCAAGCTTAATGAGTGGAGAAATTGTGCAAAAAGCACTGCACTCAGTTGTATGTACGAACTCGCCATAAATACTTCGGAATCTGCTGCTGCAGGACATTTTGTCGATGACAAGAATAAGAATAAAGAACTTTTTTCTGCACCCGGGGCAATCAACAAATTTAAATGGAATTTAAACAGGATCTATGGAAAGGAGGGTAATTGATGAAAAAGGAAAATGAACTTATCCGCAGTTATATGACAAAACAGATTAATACACTTATAAGTCAGAAGGAAAAATGCGGAGGAAAAGCAAGATTTGCAAACCTCAGGAGAGGAGCAGGCAAGGAACCAGGTGAGCTTCCGGAATTATGGGGAGCATTTCTGAATGAAATACCCGAAGAACTTATCAGCAGCAATGGCAAGCCAAGCAGAGGAGAGTGGGCAATATATTTGTCACTTACAATGTTTGCACTTCATCAGCAGGGAAACAGCGAAAGCGTTCATGCTGAAAACATAAGTTTAGGAAAAGCTGCAAGATTGCTTATAGACGAGCCGACTGACAATGAGCGTGAACGTGTGCTTCGCAGATTCGGACCTGTTGTTACTGCAAAGGATATGCCAGAATTTTCACATCATCTCAGGAGTATGGTTCAGCTTTTCAGTTCAAAAGGCATTAAACTTGATTACGTCAGGCTTGCAGAGGATATATATTATTTCCAGACAGGAAACAGAAAGAGAGTTCAGCTTAGCTGGGGCAAAGATTTTTACTACGAAAAAGGAGAAAAATAATTATGAGTATTTATGTTGATTTTCATGTTTTGCAGACAGTGCCGCCGAGCTGCGTTAATCGTGACGATATGGGAAGTCCAAAAACAGCCGTGTATGGCGGTGCAGTAAGGGCAAGAGTATCTTCACAGGCATGGAAACACGCAATGCGTGAGAATTTTAAAAGTTTGTTTAATAAAGAAGAACTTGGCAGCCGCACTAAATCTGTTGTTGAAATGGTAGAAAAAGAGATGCTTGCCATTGACGCTGCCATTGACAAAGATGAGGGTCACAAAAAAGCAGTTGAGGCATTAAACCTGGCAGGGCTTACCGTTAAATCGTCCAAAAAGGGCGAAACTGAGAAAGCTGACGCATTATTCTTTATGAGCAATAAGCAGGCAAAGGCAATAGCAAAGCATACACTGGAACTTGACCTTAAAGATAAGGAAACTAAAAACATACTAAAAAATGACCTCAAAGAGAATCCATCGGTTGACATAGCACTTTTTGGAAGAATGGCAGCCAGTGACCCTGCGCTTAATTATGATGCGGCAGCACAGGTGGCTCATGCTGTTTCTACTCATGCAGTACAGAATGAATACGATTATTTCACAGCAGTTGATGATATGCAGACAGAAGATAATGCCGGAGCAGGTCATCTCGGAACAGTGGAATTCAATTCTTCAACTCTTTACAGATATGCAGCTGTCAATGCCTCTGAACTGGCAGAAACAATTGGTGCAGAAAACACTGCTGAAACGATAAAAAAATTCGGACAGGCATTTATATGCTCCATGCCCACAGGAAAAGAAAAAACATTTGCAAACCGTACTTTCCCGGACGCTGTGTATGTTACTGTACGCAGTGATCAGCCGGTAAATCTTTGCGGTGCTTTTGAAAATCCTGTAAAGGAGAAAAATAACGGCTATTCAGCTGAGTCTGAGAAAAAACTTGCAGAATATGCAGAAAAAGTATACAAAAGATTTGCTGCAGCACCTGAAAAGGCGTTTTGTATAGGCGATGCTCTCAGTGAAATAGCAGAATCATTTTCTCTGCCGGATCTGCTGGTACAACTTGAAAAAGCCGTAAATGACAGGCTCTCAGAGGTATGATAAATGGCAGCGCTGTTACTAAGACTGGCTGCACCCTTGCAGGCATGGGGCAGCAGTTCAAAATTCAATATCCGCACTACTGAACGTGAGCCGACAAAAAGCGGAGTTATCGGAATGATAGCTGCTGCACTTGGAATAAAAAGAAATGATGATCCGGAAAAGCTTGTGCCGCTTTCAGAACTGCGGTTCGGAGTTCGTGTGGAGAGAGAAGGAAAGCTTTTGAAAGATTTTCATATGGTGTACACCGGAAGCTTATCTGATAAAGCAAGAAGACACACAAAGTCTGATTCCAAGAATATGCATCTCACAGAGAGATATTATCTATCCGATGCAGTATTCCTTGTGGCGCTTGAATCTGATAATAAATGTCTGCTTAATAGAATAGCAGAGGCTCTTGAAAAGCCGGTTTTTCCATTGTTTCTTGGCAGACGTTCATGTCCTCCCACATTGCCTGTTGTATTGGGAATGCGTGATGATGATCTGCTGACGGTTTTGCGCAATGAAGAATCCCTTACCGAAAAAAATAATTCTTCAAAACGTATCATCTATGAGGTGCATAACGGAGGCTCAGTTGTAAAGGATGTTCCTCTTTCATTTTCACAGATGCACAGACAGCATGGTTATCGTATGAAAAAAGAAGAAATGGTTTTGCCCGGTGAGCATGATCCCTTTGAAGAATTGTGAGGTGTGCTATGTATCTGTCAAGAATAAAACTAAATACTTCAAAGACAAGGACAATGCAGGCACTTGCTGCTCCAAACATTTTTCATGGAGCTATAGAAGAATCAGAAAAAGAGGGCAGAACACGCAAGCTCTGGAGAGTTGATTCTCTTAGAGGAGAGGAATATCTGCTTATATTAAGTGAGAAAGAAATTGATTTTTCAGAGGCTGCTCTGCAATTCGGATATAATTCTGATTATGAATCAAAATATTATGATAACTTTCTGAACCGCATTTCAAACGGAAGCGAGTGGCAGTTCAGACTTAAAGCTAATCCTACTGTGCAGAAATTTTCTCCGAAAAAGGGAAGAGGAAAGGTAATTGCTCATATTACTCCGAAACATCAGGAGGAATGGCTTAAAAATCAATCGGTAAAATACGGATTTTCACTTACAGAGGGAAAATGGCTTGTAACCGGTTCAAAGTGGTATATCTTTAACAAGAACAGATATTCAAAAATAAAAGTAAAACTTCTTGCAGTTACATATGAGGGAAGACTTACTGTTACAGACGCAGACGCATTAAGAAATGCTCTTGTAAACGGTATAGGCAGAGAAAAAGCATACGGTTTGGGACTTTTGACTCTTGCAGGTATAAAAAATGAATGAACGCAGCGGAATCGATAAGCCGTCACTTACGGAACTGCCGGTTATAAGTGACAGAATGACATTTATTTATCTTGAACATTGCCGTATAAGCCGTGAGGATGGTGCAATTACTGTAAAAGATATGGAAGGAACTGTATATATTCCGGCAGCTGCAATAACTGTTCTTATGCTTGGTCCGGGAACTGAGATCACACACAGAGCCATGGAACTTATCGGTGACACAGGTATAAGTGTAGTCTGGATCGGTGAACATGGAGTAAGGTATTATGCTCACGGCAGAGCCCTCAATTCTCATACCGGATTACTTGAAAAACAAGCTAAACTTGTTTCAAATACAAGAACTCACCTCGATGTTGTCAGAAAAATGTATGAAATGCGTTTTAAGGGAGAGAATGTTACAGGTCTGACGCTGCAGCAGCTCAGAGGCCGTGAGGGTTCAAGAATGAGAAAAATATATCGTGAACAAGCGAAACTCAATAATGTTGAGTGGAACGGCAGGGAATACAATATAGATGACTTTTCAGGCGCAAGTCCTGTAAATCAGGCACTGTCAGCAGCAAATGTATGTCTGTATGGACTGGCAGCTTCGGTAATTACAGCTCTTGGCTGCTCTGCCGGACTTGGGTTTATTCATGTAGGTCATGAATTTTCATTTGCATACGATATTGCAGATCTGTACAAAGCAGAAACTACAATTCCACTTGCATTTCAGCTTGCTGGAGAGGAAGTTCCTGATATTGCAAATGTTATAAGACGACGCCTGAGAGATGTTTTTTCAAGAACGCACCTACTTGAAAAAATGGTCAGGGATATTAAATATCTGCTTGATTACAATGACAGCAGGGAGAGCAGCATTTCATTATGGGATAATCATCATGATTTTGTTGAATACGGCGTATCTTACGGAAAAGGCAGGGACGATCAATGATAGTGGTGTGCATGACAAAATGTCCGCCTAAGCTGAGAGGTGACCTGTCAAAATGGCTTCTTGAAATAAATACCGGAGTATATGTGGGTCAGGTAAGTGCAAGAGTAAGAGAAGCATTATGGAAACGTATTTGTGATCATATTTCTGATGGTCAGGCAACAATGGTATTTTCTGCTCAGAATGAACAGCACATGGATTTTTATGTTCATAATACTTCATGGAAACCTGTTGATTTTGATGGAATAAAGCTTATGAAACACTTAGAAAAAAATTGTTTCTCATCTCAATCAGAACTAAAGCCGGGGTTCAGTAATGCAGCTAAAAGAGAAATGGGCAGAAAACGCAGAAATTCATTAAATGTTACATCTTATGTGCTGATAGATATTGAAACAACAGGCCTTTCGCCGGAAAATGATGATATTATCGAAATCGGTGCATTAGAAATAAATAATGATGAAGTATCTTCTGAAAGAGGGTGGCTTATACAAAGCGAAAAAAATATACCTATAGAAATACAGAAACTTACAGGCATTGATAATGTTATGATTGAAAAACAGGGAGTTTGGCTGAGTAATGTTTTGAATGAACTGTTTGAACTGATAAGAGGGAAAAATGTTTTTATCTATAATGCGTCATTTGACCTTAGTTTTTTAGAAAACAGTGCAAAAAAATACGGACTTGAATTTCCTGAGATCCATGTAAAGGATATTCTGTCAACAGCTAAGAGCAGGATTAAAGGATTAGACAATTACAGGCTGGAAACTGTTTCATCATATCTTGGCATAGAAAAAAGACAATGCCACAGAGCCCTTGACGATTGCCGTATGCTGTATGAGGTTTGTAACAAACTAAATAAAATCGGTTAGCCATAAAATAAAACGTGGCTGTTTTCCAATGTTTTTTTAGCCTTTTCCCCGCACACGCGGGGGTGATCCTAGTTTATTAAAGCTTTCTATGCTATGTGATGTCTTTTCCCCGCACACGCGGGGGTGATCCCAGGTTGTCTTTTTTGTTGAATCTGCCTTTTTTCTTTTCCCCGCACACGCGGGGGTGATCCTAATATAGCAAGTATCAAAACTGTTTAGCTGTCCTTTTCCCCGCACACGCGGGGGTGATCCTGCTTTTCTGAAGCTGCTCCTTGATTTCCCACACTTTTCCCCGCACACGCGGGGGTGATCCTCCTCTGAAGCTGATTTTGCAAGATTGCTGTACCTTTTCCCCGCACACGCGGGGGTGATCCTTACATCTGCATACACAGAGGAGCTTTCCGGCAGCTTTTCCCCGCACACGCGGGGGTGATCCTGACGACATGTCCGTGCCCTCAGGCGCATAGTAGCTTTTCCCCGCACACGCGGGGGTGATCCTAAAGCAGGAATCCAGCCTGCAAAGTGGGGCAACTTTTCCCCGCACACGCGGGGGTGATCCTATTGACGTTGCAGTGCCTGATACCACAATTGACTTTTCCCCGCACACGCGGGGGTGATCCTTTATAGGTAAGTATTATTATAAAAATGAGTTTCTTTTCCCCGCACACGCGGGGGTGATCCTACAGTGCTATGGTATCCGGAGATATTGATCAGCTTTTCCCCGCACACGCGGGGGTGATCCTATTCCTCTGTGCTTT
>JAQXHO010000006.1 GCA_029007315.1 Oscillospiraceae bacterium | reverse complement strand
GATATACAGAGGGCAGAGTATACGTTCCCAGTGAAGACGGCGTTGTTGATTATACAAGTATGATGCCTCTTAGTGATTTCATAATCTACGGATATAATGGCACCGAGGCTGAAAGATACGCTGATGACAACGGTCTTATTTTTGAATCACTTGACACAACAGGTGACCTTAACGGCGACGGCAAACTTACAATGAAAGACAACGTTTCCATTCAGAAGTATCTCACCGGACAGAAAACTCTTTCAAAGGGTGAGCTTTCAAGAGCAGATATCTGCACTGACGGCAGAGTAAACTGCTTTGATCTTGCTGAAATGAAAACTGAAATAATAAATAAACGCAGAAATTCAGATTATCAGATAACTATAGACCAGCATTTCTCTCTGGTAAGTGAAAAAGCAAATTCAATTTCAGCTATAAAAAGCAAAAATGAAATGATAAGTTTCCTTCAGGACTATATTTCAAGAGAGGATATACTGGCATATTCTTCCAAGTACAACGACGAATTTTTCAAGGACAATGTTCTTATTCTGGGTGCTGTTTTCCAGTCCGCAGGAGATGCGCCACTATATGATTTTTCTGTGGAAGGTGCTCAGGATACACTTTATGTTGGCTGCTGGATTGAAGACTATGATATCCCTGTAGAAGATGTAATATCAAGGCTCATTGTTCAGATCGTTATACCAAAGGAGCAGTTTACATTCGATAATGTACAATGGACAGATACTCCTACTGTTGTAGGCTGATAAATGAAAGGATGATACATATGAGAATTGAACCAGTAAAAAATTACAAAAAACCCGGATATGCCATGAAAATTGCTTCTATTATCGCAGCGGCAGGAAGTCTTGCAGGCTGTACCTCTGCACAGCTTAGCGGTGATGTGTCTATGGTAACAGATGATGCAAAAACCACTACAGAAGAACTTCAGCTTGCCGGAGAAACTGACACAGATTGCACTGAAACCACAACTGTAACCTCATCAAAGACTTCTCAGACCACTGTAAAAACAACTGCAACGACAACTGAACCAATGCTTGACGGAGATATTGCTATCATAGACGAATCAGAAACCACTCAGGCTCAGACAACGGCTGTTATTAGATCAAAGCAGACCACCGGAATCACTGAAACAACAACAGAACTGAAGCTTGGCGGTGTTCTTACCACTGCTGCAACTACTGCAGCTACAGCAAAGCTCACAACCTCCCGAACCACCACAGCCACAACAGAACCGGAGTTTGGCGGAGCGACTGTTACAACTACTGCAAGGCTCACAACTCCGGGAGATGTAGTTATTCCGACAGAAACAACAACAGAAGTCACAACAGCGGGAGTTCCGCCCGTTTACACAGAAACAACAGAGGTTACTCTTGCAGGAGAACCTGTACTTCCTATGGAATAATGATATGAATTTTACATTACATCTTACTGAACAATGCAACATGGACTGCATATACTGCATACATGAAAAGAAAAACATATCCATGTCAATGGAAACTCTGAAAGCCGCCTGTGACCTTGCATTCTCCATAGGCACCAGAGCAGGACTCTGCTTTTTCGGCGGCGAGCCTATGCTCGAACGAGAAAAGATTGAATGGGCACTTGATTACTGCGAGGAAAAATCACGCATTACAGGTATGCCTTTCAGCTCTAAAATGACAACTAACGGTACTCTCCTTGATGAAGAATTTATTCTCCGTGCAAAAAGATCGGGCATGGTGATAGGATTATCCTTTGACGGTACGGCTCAGAAAATAAGCCGCAAATACAAGAGCGGCGGTGATTCATTTGAAGATATTGAAAGAATATCAAAGATGCTTCTCCGTGAAATGCCTGATTCCTACGCCATGCTCACTCTTGCACCGGAGGCAGTTTCCATGTTTTATGAATCGGTAAAATACCTTTACGGTTTGGGATTCAGAAAAATGACTGCCACTATTGCATATGGCAAACGTGCTGTCTGGACAGATGAGCAAATAGAAATTCTCAGAAATGAATTTTTACGGATTGCAGATTTTTTTGAAGAATGCTTTCTGAGTAGACAGCCATTCTTTTTCAGTCCCTTTGACAGCAAGATAAGAGAGTGCATTGCCGGCTTTAATCCTGCTGAAAGATGTCATCTGGGATTCAGACAGATGCCCGTTGCCCCGAACGGCAGGATCTATGCCTGCACACAGTTTATCAGTGATGAGGAATACTGCCTTGGTGATGTATTTTCCGGTTTAGATACGCAAAAACAGATTAATCTTTCAAAGCATTCATCTGTTCCCAAAGAATGCCTTGAATGTGAACTTAAAAGCAGATGTACAAACTCCTGCGGCTGCGTAAACCGCCTTGAAACAGGAAATGAAAGCAAGATTTCTCCTTTGCAGTGTACATACGAAAAAATGGTTATTGAAATAAGCGACGGCATTGCGGAAAGGCTTTTTGAAAAGTCACAGGCAAATTTTATTGGAAGATTCGGAAAAATGTAATGCGGCAACAATATCCTGTGATTTTTCTTTTTTGTTGACATGATTTTTATACTATGGTATAATATTTGTACTGTTTAATTTTGAAAGGATATTGAATATATGAAACGTATGGTCGCTTTTCTTACAGTCCCGATGATTGCTATATCTCTCACAGGCTGCCGAAAGTTTGTGCCTTTAATAAAAAATTCTGACGAAAGAATTACAAATGAACCCGAAAATACAACTGTTTCCGAAGAATCAAGTGCAGAAGCGCCTCAGATGCAAAGCTGTACAGTGGGAAATATTTCCTTTGAAGTGCCTTGTGACTGGGAACCTATTGAAGGTTTTGAGGGTTCATTTACTTCACCCGATAAAAAAACTGCATTTCAGCTTCAGGGTGAATCCATTCTTGGCAGCTATTCTCCTGAGGAATTTTTTGATGATCTTGCAGATTCCTATTCTTCTTCATATACAATATCTTATAAGGACGAAGATATTTCATCAATTACAACAGCTGACGGAACAGAGTGTTTTGCCGGAAGAATACAAATGACTGCAAACAAGGTTCTTTTTGATATTGACGTACTTATTGCACCGGATAAAAATACTGTCCTTACTTTTGCTTCTCAGTGTTCCGAAGACAGAGAACCTTCTGCTGATATACGTGATGTGACCAGAACTGCTGTTTTCAATATTGGTACAGAGGATATGGCGTCCGGCAGAAAATTCAGTATGAGCGACGGTACTGAAATACATCTGAATAACGACGGAAACTTCAGATACTTTAAAGAAGCAGGTAAAACTGACAGTAACTACTTCGAAGGAACATATGAAACCTTCTATGGTCAGTCAGCCTTTGACCGAATTGTTTCAATGACGGAATATGGTCTTACAGAAGAAGAACTGGAACAGACCCTTTCTGCAAATATGAACGGCTATTCCATAGGTGGTTCATCACCTTTGGATTATCTGGAAAGCAGCGGCGCTATTGAACCTTCTGAAAAAGAATATTTTCGCATATGCAAAGATACATTCTATGCCATAGTTTTAAAGACAACTTCTCTGAATGAAGACAATATAATATCTGATTCTGATAATACTGTTCTTTTTTTAGGATATTATTTGCCTGAACTTCAGCAGTTTGATATGCTTAACGCTAATAGCTATAACTACACACAGTGGACAGAGATAAAGTAAATAGCACTTCTAAAAACAATAGTATCTCAGATGCAAGAAGATGAGGTGCTAAGCCTTTAGCCGTGGGCTTTTAGATGTGACCTAAAATATAATATCAAATACAAGCTGCTGCCGGAAAAAGTGCAGCAGTTTTTTCAGGAGTAAATAATTATGTCTAAAGGATACACAGCACCCAGAAAAAAGAAAAAAATTATTGTATTTTCAGTGGTTCTTGCAGTTGCGGCACTTTTGCTCATTCCAGGGTTATATAACGGACTTTGCATTCAGAAATATCAGATAGAAGATGAAAGAATAAATAATACAGTCAGAATTGCCCATATTTCAGACCTTCATTCCTGTAAATACGGCAGACAGCAGGAAAATCTCATAAAAGCTATTGATTCTCAGACGCCTGATGTTATTCTTATGACAGGAGATATGTTTGACGACGGGTCTAATGATGAAAATACCGAATTTTTTCTGCAGGGTATTTATGAGAAATACCCATGCTACTATGTTACAGGAAACCATGAATTTTACAGCGAAAAAGAACAATTTTACGAAAAAATGTCAATGCTTGAACAATACGGTGTCACCATTTTGTCCGGTGAAACAAATTTCATAACACTGAACGGCGAAACAATTAATATCTGCGGCGTAGACGATCCATACTCCTACAGAATTGACAATACGATTGATTTTAACGCTCAGCTGCATAGCACAAGCGAACAGTCTGATAACGGAAATTTTACTATTCTGCTTTCACATCGTCCGGAACTTTTCGAAATATACACGGAGTATGATTTTGACCTGGTGCTTTGCGGTCATGCCCACGGCGGTCAGTGGAGAATACCGTGGATCCTGAATGGTCTTTACGCACCGAATCAAGGCTTTTTTCCAGAATATGCTGGCGGTCTGTATGAAAAAAATGATACAACAATGATAGTAAGCCGTGGACTTTCAAACTGCGTACCTTTTTTCCCAAGAATATACAACAGACCAGAGCTGTGCATCATAGATATAAAATAATAGTTGCTTTTTATATAAAACAAAGCAGTACCGCAATTAAGCGATACTGCTCTTTTCATTCAGCATTAAAGATTTTTAAGTTTATTCTTCAGCTCCATCATACGGTTACGGCAGGCGGTTATTTCACCTGTGTATTTATTGAACCATTCAACATCAGCGTCATTTGTTTT
Source organism: Oscillospiraceae bacterium (assembly GCA_029007315.1). Classification (GTDB taxonomy): domain Bacteria; phylum Bacillota; class Clostridia; order Oscillospirales; family Ruminococcaceae; genus Ruminococcus_C. Next base: position 14,101 of record JAQXHO010000006.1, on the reverse strand, counting down.
CTCCTGCAAAAGCACCGCCTGCACAAGAGCAGCCTGCGAACGGGCTCTCTTTTTTTCAATCTCTTCAATGGTTTTCTGACATTTTTTAATCTCTTTTTGAATTTTACGCTTTTCAAACATTTTTATCACTCTCTCCGTCAAGTACCAAGCTTATCTATGGAATCCGTTATTTCTTTCAGTTCATCATAACCTTTGTCAAGATTTGCAGTTATATCATCCATTGCTGTTCTTGATTCTTCCAACTTATTTTTCATCTGATCAGGATATTTAACAAGACAGTAATGGAAGGTGTTAAGTATCTTATGCTTTTCTTCGCTGTAATCTTCAATCAGAAAAATAAGTGTTCTGGCAGAACCCACTTCTGAAAGAAGCATATTGTAATGAAGAGCAAAATCTACTTTAGTGTCAAGATACATATCAATTTCTTCACAGGCGTAGGTAAGATTTTCCATGTATTTTTCTTTATATGTACGCTGAACTTTTTCTTTTTCATCCAAGAAAAGCGCAATAAACACACACATTGCTGCCAACGCAAAAAAACATATAATCATTGAAACGATCATTTTAACCTTCATAATCTTTTCCTGATTCAAGTTTCATCGCCTCCTGTGTAGTCATGGTTTTCGCTGTAATTTTCCTCATACAGACGTTTCTTTTCTTTTTCTATTGCTTCTCTTATGAGCTTTTCCTTTTTTTCAGCCTGCATACGTTCTTTTTCTTCATCTGTCATTCTGTTGATCTTTATAATTGTTTTTGTCTCATATACCGACATTATAAGAATAACAACTATAACAGTAAGCAATATTATCTTTTTTAATGATGAAAATGAATAAACCCACCTTAAAAAACGAAGTTTTCCTGCATATTTCCCTATTACTCTTTCAGATGTAACAGCAGTTTCATCACAATTGCTGTTGGCGTCACCTTTTGTTACAAAACTTCCGTCTTCATTGATTTCAGCTATCCTATGGGTATTTGGCATTCCCAGGATAGAACTGTCAGAAGAGTAAAATGTTATTATATCGCCTTCTTCAAGTTCATCATAAGAAACCTTTTCAACTAATATATAGTCTCCCGGGTAAATTGTAGGCTCCATACTTCCGGATACAACCTGCATAATACTCTTGCCAAAAACACTTGCAACTTTACCGTTTGCAGCTGAAACCGCTGCATATACAGTAATCAGAATGCAGATTCCAAGCAGAATATTGCCAATAATTGCTATAATTCTGCCCGAAGATATTTTCATATGCTTCATATTATCAGCGCTTTCCTCTGTTATCCCATTTTTCAGCAATATTACGTACATGAATACGCATACGCCTGATTATATTATTCGAATAGCTGTCATATTTATTTTCCAGCGCTCTCTTTTCAGAACGTTGCTTTCTGAGCTGAGCCTGTTCTTCTTCATAGAATTTCTGACAGCGCTCTTCTATTTCTCTGATTCCAAGCTCTACTTCACTAAGAGGTTTCTCCTTAACAAGACCCATCTTTGTTTTAAGTTTTATGCAGCTTCTTCTGATAACAGCACCAGCATCTCTTGAGTATTCAAGATAAATCTGTTCAAAGGGTTTCTGCTCGATAAGCTCACGCTCTTTTCTAAGACGTATAGCTCGCTCAGCATCAGCTTTTTCACGTTCAAGGCGCTCGGCTTTTTCTGCTTCTCTGCGTTTGCGATGTTCTTCTTCTTCCTTCGCAAGACGCTCTTTTTCTCTTTCAGAAAGCTCTGCTGCTGCAGCACGGATCTTTTCAAGCTCTTCTGCTGCTTCTTTTGCAGCTGCTTCTGCTTCACGCTGCTCTTTTTCCAGGCGTTCCCTTTCCCGCTTTTCTGCCTCTTCCCTTTCCTGCCGTTCCCTTTCCTCCTGTTCTCTCTTTTGCTGTTCGAGCATTTCCTGAAGCTGCCTTTGCTTTTCTTCACGCTCACGCTGCTCTCGTTCCATGCGTTCCTTTTCCGCCTGAATTGCTGCAAGGCGCTCTTTTTCCTGGCGTATTCGCTCTTCTTCCTGACGGCGTCTGAGCTTTTCTTCCTCAATACGTTCTGCTTCTATACGCTTTCGTTCCTCTTCCTCCATATAGGATTCTTCAAGCTCTATTATTTTATCAAATTCAGCCAGGATTTCACCTGCATCTTCCGGAAGAAGATTGGATGTTGAATATTCATTCGGCTCTTTCTCTTCAGAATTTACACCCACGGGCATATCATAATCATCCTGCCCGGTTTTATCAAATTTTCTTATTATCCTTGGAGAAACAGGCCTGTTCTTTTTTGTTTTAAGCTCCTTTGTACTGTTATCTCTGTCTGAATGAAACCTCATTAGCATAAATCCCAGTGCAACTATATTATACATATCCTGCATATAGGATTCATCGGGCTTCTCTGCTGTATCTGATACAGTCAGCTCATAGCCTACCTTATCATAACTTTCAATAAACTGCCACAATGTAAGGCAAGCTTTGAGGTCAACATTTTTCATGATAGCATTTGTTCTCATAACAGGAGGACGTATGTATGCACTACCCATTTTCATGCAGAAATGTGACCCTTTATAACTTTCAATGGTACTTTTTATCTTTTCAATTCTGTCCCATGTTGTTGCACCGCTGTCATCTACTGTTTCAAGGCTGTCAATTGCCTCAAGTTTCAGGCTGATGTTCATTTTGCTGCCTGAATCTCCAACCTGCGATGTATATTCAAGAGTCGAAACTGCTTCGTCATTACGAACTTCTTTCAGCTTATCGTATCTCCTGTTTATAAAAACATAAAGCTTGTCTACGAGTGTATTTACAAACTTATTCTCATAAGTCATCATACTTTCTTCCTTGTAGACATTAAGAACCTTTGAAGGAGTGACTTTTCCTGTTTTGGCATCGTAATCCTGTATAAGGTTTGTATGCTGTGCCAGGTGTTTGACTGATTCAACGGTAATTTTACGTGAAAGTGCGATTGGTACTATGCTTTCCACGTCTTCAATTGTCATTCTCGGACTTCGTATAACATTATCAAGATGAATAAGCCCGTTTTCTATGGCTTCCACCCATGAAATGTCCACAGCCTTTTCCATGACCTTATTATTGAGAGAAAAAACATTTTGTCCGGAAAGAATAAGTGAGTGAAGAGAGTCAAATATTTCATCACCGTCAAATGATCCCATCATTTCGCAAAATTCGTTATACCAGCGGCTGTATGAATCATTCATGCCTTTTCTCCCTTCTACAGCGAAGATGAGTCTTTTTGCAAGACTCACCTGCTGTTAATTTATGATATTAGTAAAGCTTTTGCAGTCTTTCAAGATATGCAATAGATTCCTTCATGCTGTTCTTTCCAAACAGTTTCTGAAGATATGTACACAATTCTTTAAGTTCATCACGAAGCATTGCCAGGTTCAGAGCCTCAAACTTTCTAAATATCTTTGTAGCCAGTACATAGTCGATACCTTCAAGCTCATCACCGCCGCAGGCAACATAAACCGGAACAAACAAATTCATCTGCTTCAAAATACGGTTACCGAAAGCTACACGCAGCTTTTCAATTACCCAAAGGTCAAGATGCTGTATCTTTTTGAGATTTTCCTGGGAAATCGGATACTCATCAAATGCCTGCTTGAACAAAGCATCAAGATGATCGAATCCAAGATTCATCGGAGGTGTATCAGGTGCATCGAATGCCACACCCTTGGAATCAAGGTTAATAGGCTGAGCACGGTCGTATACCTTATCAGAAATTGCAAATGTGGAGTCGTCATTATTAGCTGTACCAATGTACCAGATATTCTGAGGAATACAAAGCTTTCCTCTGTCAAGATGTATAGGGTCAGTACTCCATACATTCGGTACAAGGTCAAGTTTCCATTCGTCTGCATTGGGCATTTCAAGAATTGAAAGCATTTCAGCAAAGTAATACTCAACTCGAGCAATATTCATTTCGTCCAGAAGCACGAAGTTTATATCATTATTAAAACTGGATGAATAAATACGCTTCAAAACTTCAGTTTCATTGAAGTTTTTGGTAAATTCATTAAAGAAACCAAAAAGCTCTGTTCTGTCACGCCATGAAGGTTGTACTGATGCAATCGTGGTATCCTTCTGCATAAATTTACCAAATGAATAAGGCAGAGATGTTTTACCTGTACCGGAAATACCCTGCAGGATAATAAGCTTTGTTGACGCCATACCAGCTATGAAAAGACGAATAGTTCTGATTTCATAGTAAAGACGCATTCTGGAGCAGGCAAAATTACGGTAGTTTTCACAAAGCTGACGAAGTGTTATTTCGTTATCATAAATAGGCGGAGTGTAACTCTTGTAGAAATTATCAACCTCAATAAGCTTTGAGAAACGACAGTCTGTTGTCTGAACAACACCGTCTTCATCAACTACAGGCAAATCATTAGCCGCATCCTGCTGCTGACCATTTTCTCCCATACCGTAACCGCCGCCGGCAAGCAGAGGAGAACTTCCGGCAGGAAGTCCCATCTGTGAAACCTTCATTGCAAGTATTTCATCTTTTTCCTTGGTCATTTTGATAACCTTGCGCTGAAGATCTGCAAGCTCCTCCAGAAGATCCTCGTTGCTTACAATAGAATGACGAAAACGTATATATTTCCTTATCATAAGGAAAATTATAAATATTATCAGTGCAAATATTGCTGCTACTATAATTATTGACAGAACGGACAGTATCCAGCCAAGTGCGCCGAATTTTTCAGAATGCGCCTTGAAAATATCAATATATGCAGGTATGTTGAATATCTGCTTTAAGCCATTCCATAATCCAGAAAAAATCTTGCCAAATCCTCCAAGCAGTTCGGTAATAAATTCAAAAAACCATTTAAGAAATTCATTCATATAAAGCTCACTTACTTTGTATCAGCAGTTTCTGTTTTTTCAGAAGCTTTTTCTGTAACTGCATCGGAAACAGCTTCATTTTTTTCTGTTGATTCCTGAGTTGAAGATTTATTCTGATCATTTTTATTTCTCTGTTCTGCAAGGTATTCCTCAATAGCCTTCCTCTTGATTTCTTCCTCATCCTGTGTAGTTATTGCCGGGCGTTTTATATCAACAATAACAACGATCAATTTATAAAGTTCAAAAAGGAAGAAGAGTGCCATTGGAATAAGTACGCATATAAAGAAGCCGGTTTTGGTACGAAGGAAATTCATTACTCCTCCGAATCCAGGAATTTTCACGCCTGTCCATTCACCGATAATATCAACACCATATACTGAAATATCGTCATCACGGCTGTTGTTATCGCCTCGTGTAACAAAGTTTTTATTTCCGTTGACTTCGTTAATATTAACAATACGGTGAGTATTTCTGACTTTCTGTCCGTCAATAAGCGTCCAGAATGTGATAACATCGCCTTTTTCCAGATCGTTGACATCATCTATCTCATGGCTGATGATAAGATCATCTTTCTTGAAGGTGGGACTCATTGAGTCTGATTCAATAGTCAGCGGAATATAACCTAAAAGGCTTGCTGTTCCGTTATTTCTGTCAGCTGTAAATACAATAAGCGTCATCAGCAGTGAAAAAATCAGTACTATCCATGCAATAACATTGAAAATAATTTTAATGCTCTTCTTCATTTTTTTCTCCTATCATGTTTTTATAAATCTAAGCTCAATTTTTCGGGGTATAATATTATGTATCCTCAATAATCTTAAAATTGATACCCATTTTCATCTGACCGCCGACAATTTCATCTGTACAGTCAGGGTCATTACCCTCAAGCCATATCACTACAGTATATTTATCCTGTGCGCCCGGCTCGAAATCCTCATGTTTTTCATACATAACCACGCTTGCAGAAGCAAATTCCTTATCGCAGTCTTTTTCCATACCGCCGCCGTTGGACTTTGTTTTGCCGTAAACGGTCTTCTCGCCGTTTTTGTACACAGCAACACGAATTGCCTCGTCCACATTGCCGGAAATACTCTCCATATACATTTCACCAACATATGTAATGGTATCCTTTCCAGCATTTGCAAGATAGAATGTATATGCAATATAGTCGTTTCCGTTATGGCTGCCGTTGACTCTGTCAATATTATCGGGCAAATCCTCACCGCTGATATTTGTCATATCGTAAACAATATCTGCATTAAGACGGGATGTTGTTCTGTCAAATTCGGGAGTTTCTGAAAGGGACAAACCTTGTCTAACCATATCATACTTATCGATTTTAACGGTAAAGCTTCCGAACTTGTCATAGAAATAAGACACTGCATAGACAACAGTAATAATTGCTATGAGAATAACAGCAAGAACAGCGCAGAGCCTTCGCATTACGGCATATTTTTTTACTTCCTTAGCACCTCGACGGAGAGTAAGCACATCTGTCATTCCGTATTGAGAGGCTTCTTCTGGTGAGGGAGCTTCTGCGTCAGCTTTATTTTTTTTCTTCTTTTTGGATTTCTTTTTTGATTCAGAGGGCTTTTGAGGCTTTTCAGTTTCAGTTTTCTCAGTTTCCGGAGCAGAAGAAGATTCATTTTCTGTAATCTTTTCTTCGGAAACAGCATCTTTTACCTCAGCCAAGAACCCACCTCCTATTCAGTTAAATTTTGTTCAGGTTCATCAGACGAGTCAGAATTTCTTGCACGAACATATCTTTCTGCCATAAATGTTCCGGATAATTTGCCTGTATAATATGTACATTCCAGCTCTTTAAGCTCTTTAAGCTGTGATTTTTCAACAACGTCACATATAATAGCGTCTGAGCCGAGTTCATTTATAAGGTCGATAACCGCTTTGGCGCATGAAAACGCTTTTGCATTATCTGATGAAACAGTCGCCGCCAGTGGTGACAGCATAAAAAAGTCAGCAGGAAAATCTCCCAGTTTCAGAACGGGACAGCTTCCTCCTATTCCTGTTATCATAACATGAAAATCATTATCCACCAGTTCTTTTATGGCAGAGGCGGCATAACCGTCTGTTTCTTCAAGAACACTTGGCGAAATTTCAAAGCAGATACGTTCATGCTTCATGATCTCGCTTTTGCACATAGCTGCCACTGACTGAACACAGTCTGGTTTTTTCAGATATCTGACAGGCATGGCTATAGAAATCCAGTCATATTGAACGCCACGCTGTGAAAATTTATTCAGAGCTTTAAGGAACTGTCTGAATGCCAGTTCGAAAATTTTCACACTCTGAGGGCTTGCTTCAAGAACGGCGGCATAACGTGCAGGAGGAAGAACGCCCATAGAGGGAGCGTTGAATCTTATCTGGGACTGATAGAAAACGGTTTCATTTCCTGCAGTTTCCTTTACAGGGCGGTAATATATTTCGATAGCTCTCACACCGTCAACGGTAGTCTGCAAATTATTGTCATGAGATTCTGCCACGAAAATACACCCTTTCCAGTTTATTTCATATATATTTATTATATCACAAAAAGCAAAAAAGGTCAAGCTTTTTCTGTGCAATTTTATGCAATTTTGTGCATAAATATCCCCCGGCACCGATTGGTACCGGGGTGTTTGGGGTTGTTAATTTTATAGTTTAATTGTGAAATCAGGTTAAAGAACCGCTGCCACTTGTAGGAGCAGTTGTTGTAAAGTGGAAATCAACCTGCCAATCCTGGTTAGCTGTTGCATCTTCGCAATATGTGCTTTCGCCTTCAATCCAAATTCTTGCAACAAATGCTACGCCAGCGTAGTCATTTTCATCTGCCTTTAGAAGGGTGAATACTGATGTAGCAGGAGTTACAGCAGCGTCTTTATTATCAGAAGGTCTTGTGAAGTTTTCATTATTTGCTAAAGTATTTGCCGCAGTATTAATAGTAGTAGTACCCATTACTTCTGAACCTGCTGCAGAACTATAATCACCAGCAGCCTTCAAAACCTTTTTATCATGATATGTGGTATCTGTAAGACCAAAAATAGTAGATTTACCACCAGATAAAAGGGTTTTTGTATTTGCATCAGCTGAAGTATCCCAAGTTGAAGTAGCAGAGCCTTCGTTAGTAAGTCCTTCAATTGCCGTACTATTTGCGCCGTTACCAGTCGGTATAATGGCTACACGAACAGCCTTCATCAGATCTTCTGCAGGATCACTTTCTGTTGTAGGTGTATTACCATCAGTAATTGTAACAGTACAATAAACTTCAGTTGTAGCATTTGTACTTGATCTTATCCACATAGGAACATCTATATAGTAGCCTTTGTGAGTATTTGTTTCATTATCCTCAAGCACTGTTAACGGGGCATCATTTACAGTTTCTTTAAGCTTCATTGTTGCGGAATCTTTTTTCTGTGCAACAGTAATTGGTGTATTATCCTCTACAGCATGACCACCGGCATAAACCCCGGCTTCAGCTATTTTAAATATGCTGAGGGCACTATCAGATGATGCAGGCATAAGTCTACCTACTCCACTATAATAGTCATTAAACTGAATAGCACGTTTCCAGCTATAATCATCCTTGCCAGGTGCATTAATTGTTGGAATAGTACCGTCGGTCAACGCACCCAACGAAATTTCCAATCCGTCTGAAGAAGTAGCACTCATTGAAAGTCCAGTAACCTGTACTTCCTTATTCATGGTAAACCAAGCGTATGTAGCGGAGGAAAGCATAATAGCCGATGTTGTAAGCATTCCAACAGCAGGGATAAGCTTCCTTTTTGCTGATGATTTCTTAGTAGTTTTTGTCATATTCACTCACTCCTATTCATTATTTTGGTACGCTGCTAAGATTTATTACGTTTACAGTATACACCATATTTTGACTTTTGTCAAGGACTATAGGCTAATATTGTAAAATTACATAACTTATGTACAATACTTTTGTTGATTTAGCACAGAAAACAAGACTCTGAAATCTTCTTCTGCACTGTTTCTCCCTCTGAATCACATAAAAAAGTCTGCACTATCATTATTTAAACCCTTGCTTAATTCGGCATATTTACTAAAATGTTTTAAACAATATAAAAAGATTACCGCAAAGTACTTGAAACTTTTTGTGATATAGTGTATAATATAATATATCCTTTAAAATTACAGCACAAAAAATTTTATATTTTATTGTATCGGGGGAATGATTATGAATAAATACAGAATACTTGCACTTGCACTCTCCGCTATGATTGCTTCATCGGTGATTACCGGCTGCAGCAGCGAAAAAAATAGTGATAACCTTCTGGACAAAGATAATCCTACTACCATTACTATCTGGCATTACTACAACGGAGTACAGCTTATTAACTTTGACGAAGCAGTAAATGAATTTAATAATACAATAGGCATGGAAAAAGGTATAATCGTTGAAGCCTATTCAAAAAATTCTATTTCAGAACTTGCAGACAGCGTAATAGCTTCTGTAAAAAAAGACAGCGGCGCTGAAGAAGCTCCGGATATTTTCGCTACATACGCAGAAACAGCATATGTACTTGATCATCTGGACGCTCTGGCAGATATGAGAAAGTATTTTACAGATGAGGAAATAAGCCAGTATGTCGATGAATACATTAACGAAGGTGTACTTTCTAATGACAACTCACTAAAAATATTCCCAACTGCAAAAAGCACCGAAGTAATGATGATGAATTATACAGACTGGGAAAAATTTGCAGAGAAAACCGGCGTAACCACAGATGATCTTAAAACATGGGAAGGTCTGGCCCTTACTGCTGAAAAGTATTACAGCTACACTGACGCTCTGACTCCGGAAATTCCAAATGACGGTAAGGCATTCTTCGGACGTGATTCTATTGCCAATTATATGAATATCGGCGCTGCACAGCTTGGAAACGCATTTATTACTACAGACAGCGAAAACAATCCTGTACTGAACGCTGATAAGGATACTTTGAAAAGACTGTGGGATAATTATTACGTACCATATGTAAAAGGATACTACACTGCTCAGGGACGTTTCCGCAGTGATGACGCAAAAACCGGAGCTGTCATTGCACTGATTTGTTCTACAACCGGTTCTGCATACTACCCTTCTGAAGTTACTATCAATGATGACTATACATATCCCATTGAAAATATCGTTCTTCCTGTTCCGAATTTTGAAGGAACAGATCCCTATATTGTTCAGCAGGGTGCAGGTATGTCTGTTATTAAGTCAGACGAAAAAAGTGAATATGCAAGTTCTGTTTTCCTGAAATGGTTTACAGAAGAAGAGAGAAATATTAATTTTACCGTTTATTCCGGTTATATGCCTGTAAAAAAATCTGCTGTTGATTTCGAAAAAATCAAGGACATTGACAAGAAATCTGAGGATAAGCTGTCAGACACTCTTAGCAAAACAATCGAACTTGCAATTAATGAAACTAATACATACAAGCTCTATACAATGCCTGCTTTCGATAAATCTGCCGAGATCAGAGATTATCTGGAAAAAGGAATTCAGGACTGCGCTCAGAATGACTATGCTGCTATTTCAGAGAGAATACAAAACGGCGAAGACCGTGACTCTGTCCTTGCTGAATATACCAGCGATGAGGCTTTTGAAAAGTGGTACAACACATTTAAAACTTCTCTTGAGAACATTTTCAATGAATAAAATTATACTTGCGGAGGTAGATTATGAAAAATAATTTACACCGGAATTTTCCAAAAAGACAGAAAAGGGCGTCGCCTTTCTTTGTAAGACTTTTTTTGGCTATGCTTCTGCTTTCTGCACTTCAGCTCAGTACTTTCATAGCTACTCTTTATCTCGGCGGCGAATTTTCATATATTAAGCAGTATGCCTACAACGTACTTATTGAGAAAACTGAAAACCGAAAAAATTACGTTGAAACCGCACTTACAAGCAAAACTTCCTTAGTATATGAAACAAAAGATGAAATAAACAAAATCACAAACAGAGTACTTAAAGAAAATAATGCAGATTTTAATGATCTTTCAATAGATAAAGAAATCAGCAGACAGATCCTGTATAATTCTACTGACAAGCTCACTAACCTGCTCAGAAGATCTCTTTCAAATGATACGTTTATTATTCTTGACACCGGCGCTCTTTACAGCGAAAGACATACCGATAAAAAAGCTGCTCTTTACATTAGAGATATAGATATTACAAACAGCGGCTCATCAAAAAATGATGATCTGTTTCTGGAAATCGGCAGTTCAAAAATTGCAGGTGATTTCGGCATAGCACTTGATTCTCAATGGTCTGCACATATTGACATATCCAAACGTACAGATTCTGACTTCAGCTTCTATTATAAAACCCTGGAAACTGCAAAATCACATACAGATATCAGTGACTACGATCTTGGATACTGGAGCGGCTTTTCAGCGCTTACGCCAACTGACCAGAATGTTATGAGGTATTCTCTGCCTCTGATTTCTGATGACGGCATTGTCTATGGTGTTATAGGCATTGGGTTTATGGAAAAAACTATACTCAAATATATGCCTGCAAATGATTTTTTCAGTGAAAAAGCCTGCTATATTTTAGGTGCTGATTATGATAATAATGACAACTTTTCCGCTGAGATTCACTCAGGTGCTATTTTTACACGGCTTGTGGGCGAAGGTACCGTTATAGGACATCAGAATCCTATTGAAAATGAGATGTATGACTTTAATAAGGAAAGCAGTGTTAAAACAGATACTGTAGGCAATATTCAGTGTATGAATATTTATAACAATGATTCACCATATAAAAACGAGCAATGGGCAATCATTTCTATTGCCGACAAAAACGAAATACTCAATATTTATACTGAACTTGTACGATTATTTCTTATCTCATTCTTCATTTCTGCTATTTTCAGCGTCATTTGCGCAATTATTATAAATCGTCATATGACTGCTCCGGTTTCAAAAATTATCAAATCTCTTGATTCCGGCAAAAATAAAGAAGACATTATTTATTTCCAGTCTTCCACTATTACTGAAATCGACCACCTTGCTGAAGCTATTACTGAACTTCAGATTAATATTAAGGAACAGTCTTCACGTGTTTCCAAAATAATCAGTATGTCTGATATTGGTATTGGCGTTTTCATGTTCGATACCGTAACAAATGCTGTATTTATTGGTGAAAGCATCATTAAACTTCTGAATTTTGATTCACTTCCGATAAAGGATATTACAATATCCTTTGATGAATTCAGAAGTCTTTTATCCGTTCTTGACAAGAATGACAAAATTTGCAGCTGCGGACTTTTTGAGAAAAACTGTAATGATACTGACGAAGCTGTTAATATTGAAATATATTCACCAAGAAAAGGCAGTGAAAATGCCAGATGGTTTAAATTCAGTCTGAAAAGAGATTCTACAAAAGTTCTTGGACTTGTACAGGATGTTACAAAGTCCGTCATGGAGAAAAAGAAGATCGAATATGAACGTGATTACGATGTTATTACAGGCCTGCTTAACAGACGAGCATATTATCAGAAAATTGAGGAAGCTTTCAGAGAACCAGACAAGCTTAAAATTTCTGCCTTTATTATGTGGGATCTGGACAACCTAAAGTATGTAAATGATACATATGGTCATGATTTCGGTGACGACTATATAAAAACCGCTGCAAATGTATTTAAGTCCTTCAAAAGACACGGCGGAATTGTTGCAAGAATGTCCGGAGATGAATTTAATGTATTTTTAAGCGGCTTTGACAGCAAGGATGAAATACGGGACATTATTTATGATGTTAAAAATAAGCTTAATGCAAGCTATTGTGTTCTTACAGACGGTACACATTTCAAGATAAGAGCAAGCGGAGGTGTTTCATGGTATCCGGATGATTCTGTTTCCTATGAAATGCTTATAAAATATGCCGATTTTGCTATGTATACCATAAAGCACTCAACAAAAGGCAGTATTGCTGAATTTGATGTTTCATCGTACAGCAAGGATTCCATACTGATCACTGGCGTTGAGGAAATGAACCGCATCATTGATAAAGAAAGTTTAAAATACGCATTTCAGAGCATTATATCTGCTAAAACAGGTGATATTTTCGGATATGAAGCACTCATGCGTCCTCAGTCAGATGTTTTCAGATCACCTCTGGAATTCATACGTATTGCTAAAACCGGTGCTAAACTTTATGAAATTGAACGTCTTACATGGACTCTTGCTCTCAGATGCTTCAGAAGATTTATTAATAACGGCACTGTTTCTCCCGATACCAAGATTTTTGTCAATTCTCTTTCCAACTGTATTATGAACGAAAACGATATAGAATTATTTGAAAAAGAGAATAAAGATATTCTCGGTAATATCGTTCTTGAAATACTTGAAAGTGAAAAAGTCAATGATGATTATGTCAGAGCCAAACATGAATACATCAGAAAATGGAATGCTATGACTGCACTTGATGATTTCGGAAGCGGTTACAACAGCGAATATGCACTTATTACTCTCAATCCAAACATTATTAAAATTGATCGTTCAATCATCAGCAACTGCGACAAAGATATAAACAAGGCTAATATCATCAGCAAACTTATTCAGATAGCCTCTGTAAAAAATGTTCTTGTTCTTGCTGAAGGTGTGGAAACTTATGATGAAATGAAAACTGTTATTGAATGCGGAGCAGATCTTCTTCAGGGATATTATTTCGGTCGTCCTTCCTTTGAACCGGAACCTTACAATCAGAAAATCGCTCAGGAAATTATTGATATAAATAATTCCTTAAGCAATCACATCATATAATAAAAATACCCGAAGCTTTTGGAATTGACTCTAAAAAATCATACAGAGTTTTATCATGAGGAACTATTCAAAGCGACCAGAAGCGATTTTGGTCGCTTTTCTTATGCTGATTTGAGTCTGCATTTATAGGAGATAGTCCATTAAACTTGTCATTAGACATAGAAATGCTCCCTTTTGTTAGGGCAATACCGCACAAAGACTGTGCGTAAGATGTACTCTTCGAGCATAAACTTCGTCAGATTTTTTATCAGATGAAACAAAAAGCCTCGCTGATACTTTGTGTATCAGCGAGGCTTTTTGTGAAATATGACGGAAAAGCTGCAAGCAGATTTCGTACAGAGTCGTAAGACGTGCTTTGTGCGGTGTTGCCCTAAGTATTTACAACAAAAAAACCGCAGCGGTCGGCACAAAGCTTTCCGCTGCGGTTTTTAATCAGTATTTTTCATACTGAAAATAATTACTTTTTCTTTTTACAGCT
>JAQXHO010000005.1 GCA_029007315.1 Oscillospiraceae bacterium | reverse complement strand
GTTATGCCCTTTGCAGTTTCAAGAAATTCATCAGCGGCGCCCTGCATGATCTTTGTGTGGAATGCACTTGCAACAGCCAGCGGAACGGCTCTTGCACGTTTTGCGGCAGCAGCCTCAGCAGCAGCGGCAACAGCAGCCTTTTCACCTGCGATAACTGTCTGAATTGTGGAATTGTAGTTTGCAGGAACAACATAGCCCTCTGTTTCCTCACAGAGCTTTTCAACCTCCTCTGCGGAGAGTTTGAGGATAGCGCACATTGCACCCTCGGAATTCTGAGCCGCCTTGTCCATTGCAGCTGCACGAGCCTTTATAACACGGAAACCGTCTTCGAGAGAGAGCATATCAGCCGCAACCATAGCTGCATATTCGCCAAGGGAATGACCGGCAACGCCGCCGTACTCAAAACCACGTTTTTTTGCGGCTTCAAGGCAGATAAGAGATGTTGCCATGATGGCAGGTTGTGCGTAAATTGTTCTGGAAAGTGTTTCCGCGTCGCTTTCTGAGATGATTTTTTTCAGGTCGAAGCCTAAAATATCGGAAGCGCATTCATAGATAAAACCAAGTGAGGAATCGTTGCCGAGAATGTCCATTCCCATTCCTGTGTACTGTGAACCCTGTCCTGAAAAGAGAGAAACTGTCATATAAATCAATGTCCTTTCTGCTTTTGTCGGCGATTTGCACAAATTTACTTTGTAGAAAACTGCGGACTTGCACAAGAAATAAGAAACCTTGAAAGTTTACAGAAAAAAGCAAGCTTTGTCATTGCAAAAGTCACCGAAATATTGTATAATATAAAAGTGTATGATTTTCAGCGCAGAAGCATTATAACAACTTCTGCTTTACATATCATATCACAAAATCAAAATAAACACAATAGGAACGGAGGAATTTTTCCATGGGCCTTCATATTTTAGGAACCGGCAGCTATATGCCGGAGGGAGTTCTTGCAAACGATGACTTCAAGAGATTCATAGAAACAAATGACGAATGGATCCGCACACGTACAGGAATAAGCGAAAGACGTGTTGCCACAGGAGAGCCGACATGGTATATGGGCGCACAGGCGGCAAAGAATGCCATTGAAGCCGCAGGAATAGATCCGGCTGAAATCGGACTTATTATAGATACCACAATTACACAGGATTACTGTACACCCTCCATGTCATGTATCGTTCAGCGTGAAACAGGGGCAGTAAATGCAGCCTGCTTTGACCTTAATGCGGCTTGCTCCGGATTTGTCTATGCAATGGATATGGCTCACCGTTTCCTTAAAACAGAGCCGTCTTCAAAATATGCCCTTGTTCTTGCAAATGAACAGCTGTCCCGCATTACAAATTACGAGGACCGCACATCGTGTATTCTTTTCGGTGACGGTGCTGCAGCTGCTGTTGTTGAGTATAAGGAAGGCGTGCTTTATTCAAGTCATCTCGGTGCAGACGGCACAGGCGCTAAATTCCTTTTTGCAAAAAGCGCACTTCCGGCTTCACCCTTCATTGACAGAGAAAAGGCAGACAGACAGTGGCATGACTTTGATGCGGCTCCCGAAGGCAGATATGCCCACGGCATGAAGCAGGACGGCAAGGAGGTTTACCGTTTTGCAACACAGGCAATGCCTAAGGCTGCACAGGCTGCGGCGGAGAAGATCGGCTTTGACCTGAGTGACCTTGACAAGATAGTACCACACCAGGCAAATATCCGCATTATTGAAACCGCCATGAAGAATATGAAACTGCCTATGGAAAAGGCTGTTGTGAATATTGCTCATCACGGCAATACCTCAAGTGCTTCTATTCCGATTGCACTGGACGAAGGAATCCGCAGCGGTGAGATAAAGCGTGGAGATAAGATTTGTCTTGTAGGCTTCGGCGCAGGCCTTACCTATGCGGCAATTATTATGGAGTATTAATCCTGTAACGGAGAAAGGAAAGAAATTATGCAGACAAGAATAACAGAACTTTTAGGCTGTAAGTACCCTCTTCTTCAGGGCGGTATGGCATGGGTGGCAGAAAGCACTCTTGCAGCAGCAGTTACAAACGCAGGCGGCTGCGGTATTATTGCAGGCGGCAGCGCACCTATCGACTATCTTCGTGAGCAGATCCGTATCTGCAAATCAAAGGTTGGTGACAAGCCCTTCGGCGTGAATATTATGCTTATGAGTCCCAATGCGGAAGAACTTGCACAGCTGGTAATTGATGAAAAGGTGCCTATGATAACAACAGGCGCAGGAAATCCCGGCAAGTACATGGAAGCATGGAAAGCGGCAGGAATCAAGGTCATCCCTGTAGTACCATCAGTTGCTCTCGCTAAACGTATGGAAAGAAGCGGTGCTGACGCTGTTATTGCAGAAGGCACAGAGTCCGGCGGACATATCGGCATGAACACAACAATGTGCCTTGTACCCCAGGTAGTTGACGCAGTTGAAATTCCGGTTATCGCAGCAGGCGGCATTGCAGACGGCAGAGGCGTTGCAGCTTCATTTATGCTTGGCGCAGAGGGCGTACAGGTAGGTACAAGATTCCTTGCTACTGATGAATGCCAGATACATGAAAACTACAAGAACCTTGTAGTAAAGGCAAAGGATACAGACAACCAGATCACAGGCTTCTATTCAGGAAGTCCCTGCAGAAGCGTAAAGACAAAGTACACAAAGAAGCTCCAGGAAATGGAAAAGAATGCCGCACCGCCGGAGGATTTCGAAGCTCTCACAGTAGGCTCACTCCGTAAGGCAGCAGTTGACGGCAATGTTGACGAGGGTTCATTCCTCTGCGGACTTATTGCAGGCATGATAAAGGACATTCGTCCCTGCAAGGACGTAATCGAAGAAATGATGTCAGACGCAGAGAAGCTTCTGGGCAGATAATTGAAAGGAGAAAATAAAATGGCAGCAGCACTTATAACAGGCGCATCACAGGGAATCGGTGCGTGTATCGCAGAACGTCTTGCAAAGGACGGTTATGATATTGCAATAAATCACTTTCCCAGTGACAGTGATAAGGCGAATGCAGAAAAGGTAGCGGAAAAATGCAGAGAATACGGCGTAAAGGCTGAGCTTTTTGCGGCAAACGTTGCTGATTATGCACAGTGCGAGGAAATGGTAAAGGCTGTAAAAAACACATTCGGCAGCATTGACGCACTGGTAAACAATGCAGGAATCACAAAGGACGGACTTCTGCTGAGAATGTCTGAAGAGCAGTATGACGCAGTTATCGCTGTAAACCAGAAGAGCGTATTCAATATGATAAAGCTCACAGGCGCAGTTATGCTCCGTCAGAAGCACGGCAGAATAGTAAGCCTTGCCTCAGTTGCAGGTCTGTACGGCAACCCCGGTCAGATGAACTATTCCGCATCAAAGGCTGCTATTGTGGGCATGACAAAGACAGCTGCAAAGGAACTGGGTTCAAGAGGGATCACAGTAAACGCTGTGGCACCGGGATTTATCAAAACTCCTATGACAGACGCTCTCACAGATGAGCAGAGAGATAAAATGCTTGGTCTTGTTGCAATGGGCCGCTACGGCAACCCTGAGGAAATCGCAGGCGTTGTATCATTCCTTTGCTCTGATGACGCAAGCTATGTAACAGGTCAGACTATCGAAATATCCGGCGGTCTGATGATGTAACTTTTTGATGTGACCTTTTTTAATAATTCTATTTAAACTTAAACAGATTAAACAGAAAGGAGTCTGCCGCATTTCTGCGGCGGAATAAAAATATATGAGAAGAGTAGTTATTACAGGTATGGGTACTGTAAACCCTCTTGGCTGCGATCTGGAAACATTCTGGAACAATGTAAAGGCAGGCAAGCTGGGTATCTCCAGTATTGACAGCTTCGATACAACAGAGGTTGGCGTAAGCGTTGCAGGTATCGTCCGTGACTTTGATCCCACTGTTTATTGTGACAAGAAGGATATTCGTCACATGGAACGCTTTACACAGTTTGCAGTTGCCTCTGCAAAGCAGGCTGTTGAGGACTGCGGAAGCGATATGAGCGACCTTGATGTTTACCGCTGCGGCGTTATTATCGGCTGCGGTATCGGCGGTCTGGAAATGACACAGAACGAGCATCAGAAGTATCTGGAAAAGGGTCCCAACAGAATTTCACCCTTTTTCGTTCCTATGATGATATCCAATATGGCGGCAGGTGAAATTGCCATGAAGACAGGCTTCAGAGGCGACAATTTTGCAACTGTAACAGCCTGTGCGTCATCAACCCACGCCATCGGCGAAGCATTCAGAAAGATCAAGGACGGCTATCTTGACGCTTGTCTGGCAGGCGGCACAGAGTCCACTGTAACAGAATTTACAATCGGCGGCTTTAAGACAATGAAGGCGCTTACCCGTGAAACTGATCCTGCAAAGGCTTCAACTCCCTTTGACAAGAACCGCAGCGGTTTCGTACTGGGCGAGGGTGCAGGCGTTTTGATGCTGGAGGAATACGAACACGCAAAGGCAAGAGGCGCTAAGATATACTGTGAGATCGCAGGCTACGGCGCAACCTGTGACGCATATCACATGACATCTCCTTCACCGGAATGCGAGGCAGCAGCAAGAGCCATGAAGAATGCCTATGAGGAGGCAGGTCTTGCAGCAGAAGATGTAACATACATCAACGCACACGGCACATCAACAGGTCTTAACGACAAGTACGAAACCCGTGCCATAAAGATCGCACTGGGCGAGGAAAATGCCCGCAAGGTTAAGATAAATTCCACAAAGTCAATGACAGGTCACATGCTTGGCGGTACTGGCGCAGTTGAGGCTATCGTTTCTGCACTGTCTGTACAGAATGACTTCATTCACCAGACTATAGGCTTTTCAACACCTGATGAGGAATG
>JAQXHO010000004.1 GCA_029007315.1 Oscillospiraceae bacterium | reverse complement strand
TATTTGAATAATTATCGGAACACAGGTGCAAAACAGATAAGAAAATTATCTGCCGAGCCTAATAAGGAATCAGGTGCGAATCCTGAGCAAGGCCGTTGCCGTATTTTGTCTTAAAGCATACAAGATGTAATGTCAGTCACTGGGAAATTATCCTGGGAAGGCGTATGTGAGCCGTTTTTCGGCGGGCAATAAGTCGGAATACTTGCCTGTGTTCTTCCCATGATCGGGTGTTGTTTATAGTCTGCGGAACTCCGGAACGTAAATGATGATGTGATATGCAAACATTACCCAAGAGAATGGTTCATCGCACCAATCGAAGTAATCCAAGAAACTATACAATTAATTGTTGCTGGTGAAATTGAGAAATATATGTATGATGAAAGCATTCAAATGCTTGTATTGAAATAAAATACTTATATTTTCCTTTGAAATCAAATAAACAAAAGCGTAGAGATTCACTTCATTACACCAAGTTCTTTTGTAAACAGCGCAAATTCTAAACAAGGGTATGCAGAAAAAATGGTGATATATTATCTCTAACAAATCAACTAAGCTAAAGTGGTTATTCTTGTAATAATTATTGAGGTGAATATAAATGAAAATAAGCAGGATTGTCATAGATAACTATAAGAGTATTCAACATATCGACATAAATCTGTCTGAAAAGGTAAACGTATTAATTGGAGAAAATAGTGTCGGAAAAAGCAATATTCTTTCAGCATTAGAGTGGATGCTTGGGCCTATATACCCTTCTTTCAATAACTTTTCAAAAGAGGATTATTATCGAGGCAACACTAATTTGCATGTTAGCATAATAATTTGTTTTGACGATGGGAATTTTCTTCAGCTTACTAACAGGTGGCATGATTATAGGTGAACAGAAAGAAGTGGTCTGAACATAAATGGTAAAGATTTTATTTCAGACGATGTTCGAAAAAAATATATATCGGCATTTGTTGGGGCAGATAGAAAAATAAATGAAAATCCTGCAACGAATAGATGGACATTATTAGGAAGGCTATTAAGAGATATAAATGATAGGTTTATGGAAGAAACTTTGATTGATGAGAATGGAGTGGTTATAAAAAAATCCGAAAAATTCAAAGAAGAAATGCAACGAATAAGAGATGATATTCTTTATTCTGTTACTGATGATGAGGGTGAAAATCTGATGCATCAATTTATAGAAATTTTGCAATGTGAAACAGCATCTCAACTTGGGAGGACACCATCTGATTTCAATGTTGACCTGAATACATATGATCCATGGAATTTATTTAGAACATTGCAGATAATGGTTAACGAAGCAGATACAAATATGACATTTAGAGCATCAGAGCTTGGCATGGGCGTACAAGCAAGTATTACTATTGCAATATTGAAAGCATATTCGAGATTAAAACTAAAAAATAGTACACCTATCATTATAGATGAGCCTGAACTGTTTTTACATCCACAAGGAAGAAGAAATTTCTATAAAATAATATGTCAGCTTGCCGATTCGGGTACTCAAGTCATATTAACAACCCATTCATCTGAATTTATTTCGTTAGCACGCTTTAATGAAATTTTTGTGGTTAGAAAGGATAAGGAACATGGCACTTATGTGAGGTATGCTGATCCAAACAAATTCGTCGATGATTTGATGATAAGGCATCCAAAAGTAAAGACTAATACAGAGGAATTAATGCTTGAATATCTAAATGCTTATGAAGGAACGGGAGATTCTCAAAGAGCAAGTGAGGCTATGTTTGCCAGAAAAGCTATTTTAGTTGAGGGTGAAAGTGAAGTACTCATTTTACCATATTTTTTTCAATTACTTGACTATGACTATATTTCAAAAGGAATTACCATCGTGCGTTGTGGAGGAAAAAGTGAAATAGATCGTTTCTACCGCCTTTATAGCGAATTTGGTATTCCTTGTTACATTATATTTGATGGCGATTCTCAAAATATTGGTCATGATGATGAAAAGGCAACAATAGATAAAAATCATGGGATTTTAAGGCTGTTTGGCTGCAAAGAAGATTTCCCTAATAATAAAGTGAATGATAGATATTTAGGATTTGAATACAGATTGGAAGAAAACCTTAACATAAAAGATATCGGAAAATCAAAAGCAGTTAAACTTTATAGAAAAGTCAAATCATCAATTGTATCAAAAGATAAAGTCCCTTCATGGGTTAGCGAATTGATTGATAAAGTCGAACAACTACCAACGGAAGCAGAATCTGTATTGTATCACAAAGAGAATAATACTTGAGTAGAGATGACTATTCTAACAGCACTTTGAATATGCAGAACAGCACCACATAATCCTGTGGTGCTGTTCTACATAAAAACAACGTAAAATCGCCCTTTTCCCGTAAGCTCCTCTTGTTGTGTTGGGATTTCCGGTGATAAAAGATGAAAAATTCCCGGCTGCGTGACCGGGAATTGTTTTTAGGGTGGCGATTTAGTGATTTAAATTGATAAAATCAGTGCAGCCTGTCAATTAATAAAGCCGTTTAAATGAAATGCGGACATACAGGAAATCCTTTATTATTCTGTCAATATTTTTTTCATTATGCACAAATCAAAAACGTTTATTATATTATCAGCACACAAGTCTCCGGCTTTCCAATCTGAAAGTGTTGCATCAGGTACACAGAGCAGCCACTTCTGTAATAATACGACATCAGCAATGGTAAATTTACCGTCAGCATTTACATCTCCTCTTACTGGCTCAGATGCAGATGTCACCTCTGCAAGTAAATAAACCAGTGCTGCATTGGCATAAATCGTATGCTCGTTGCATACCCAGTCATTCTGATTGTCAATATAGCACTTTGCCGCAAACCTGGAACAGGTTTTCAGTGCTGTATAATTCGGTCCCTGTGGCATATAACCATCAGGAATACTGTCGATTCCGTCGTTTGCGTAAATCTCACTATGTATTGTCTTTACACTGTTCTCACCAATACCGGACACATAGCTGATACCCAGCGGATTTGCCCCGAGTATCCAGGAAAGTGAGGTTTCTGCGCACTCTGCTGTGCGGCTGTCATTCAGATTCAGGATTACATCTGTTATCGAAAGTCCCATTGCCATATTGCAGATTTCAGCGGTGATACCTCTGAAATAGTTGCCTTTATGCAGCGGTACACCCCAGATGTTATTCTCCCACTTAGTTGTCAGCAGTGTCTTACGCCATATTCCAATTTCATATGTCAGCCATTCTGCAACTGTTTCGTCCTGTTCGTCAGCAAGCAGATAGTGCCAGCAGCCATTCAGCCAGTAATTGCCCCATCTGTTGGCATAGGCATAGCTGTCTTCAAATTCTGCTGAAAGTGCTGTATAATTCTGCTCAAAATACGCTTTGCAGGAAGTATCACTATTTACACGGTATAGTGCTGCCGCCGCCCATAAGCGATCGGCTGTGTCGTCAGGAACCACATATACATCATATCCAGCTATGTTTTCGGGATTACTCTCCAGGAATCTCCATCCCTTTTCTGCCGCTGCCAGACACTTTCCTGCGAACTCTGAATCAAAGTCCTTATAGATCAGATACGCCTCCGCAAGAACGCCTACTGCACAAGCTGTATCGTCTGTAGTACAGCCGTTCTTATCCATTACGGTGCGTTTTCCTGCATCACCCTGAATTCTGGGATAAAAGCCGCCGCTTTCAGTATCCTGCATTGTAAGAATCCATTCAAGTTCCCACCTTGCTTCGTCCAGTAAATCGGGAACTCCGTTTCCGCTTTCGGGGATATTCAGCGAATTGTCCGGAAAGCTTTGCGGATACATTTCATAAGTCCACAGCAGCGAAGAAACTGCATCTGCGCCTGTGTTCACATACTTCCCGGAATCTCCTGCGTCAAACCAGCCTTTATCTGATTCTATTGTTTTGGAAGAATCACTTGCAAAAGAAACTGACGAATCATCGATACCAAGATCATCTCTTGCAAATTCTCCTGCGTATTTCGGTTCCAGAGCTACACCCTGACGCTGGTAATAGAAGTATTTTTGTGCAGCTGTCAGTG
>JAQXHO010000003.1 GCA_029007315.1 Oscillospiraceae bacterium | reverse complement strand
TATTTACCTCCATTAAAAAAGCCGGCAGAAGGAGAGATACTGTCGGCTTTGAATATATGTAAAACACTGTATATTGCAGTGTCTGTTTTTGGTCCGTTTCATTTTAGGGCATCTCTAAATACTCCGAATTCGTCAGATGAGGCACAGATTTACGGCAGATTCACTTGAAGAAAAACGCAGGAATACTTTGTGTATTTCAAGTTTTTTGAAAGTGAAGATGGCGTGAAGAAGTGCTTCAGATGGCGGATGAGTGGGTTTTTAGAGGTGCCCTTTAGTGAAACGGTAAAACTCATCTTAAAGAAGCAGCTGCTTCTTTAAGATGTTTACATTATATCCGTGCCATGTGTATTCCTTGTGACAGCGTTCTGCAATTAACTTGAAAACTTTGAGAAAGTAATTTACTCAATATACCATGTTTTGTGTAAACTTTAGGTAAAGGCAATGATGATTTCGCTTTCCGGATTATTGCTCTGTTTTTACTTTTGGGTTATCATATCTTTCATAAGGCACATATCAAAAATATTTACCGTTCCGTCTTCAGATACATCAGCTGCATTTATGTCAGTGATTTCGCCGGCATTCAGAAGCCATTTTTGAAGCATAACAATATCGGCAATACTAAATTGTCCGTCAGAGTTTACATCACCTGCAACAGATTCATCAGATACTTTATATCCGTAAACTGCAAACTCATTCAGATCACCGCCGCCTTTTACGATTTTCAGCCTGTCTGTAGGAGCAGATTCTTTTGTCATATCGATATTTCGGCTCATATAACTGCCCATATCGCTGGACCAGAGAAGAACATCAGTATTTGCGTCATAAACAGAGAATTTTCCTGTGCCGAATGTATCATATATGCCGAAGCCTGTTATGCAGTATAAACCGTCCAGATCTGCATAGCAGGTAATATCCGACTTGGTAACATTTGTGGCAGGTGCTGACAGAGATGATGTGTCACCGTATACGAATTCAGGCATAGTTTCCGGCTCGTCGAACATACGGTAAAACTGGTTAAGAACTGTATCTGAGGGTGCGGCAGAAAGATCGCAGATTTCAGTTTGTTTATCAGATGAAATACAAATGGAAGAAGGTCTGATATAATAGCCCTTACCGTTCAAAACTGTCTTTTTCTTTTCTGAATATGTAATATAAACCGGTGTTTCCGTAACATCAATACTTATCTTTCCATTGGTTATTTCAAGTGCATTTACAGTTCCCTCTGCATATTGTGACGGTTCGGTAAGATATACATAGTCTTTTCCTTCGGCAGAAAGTGAAAAGTCCTTTATCACTTTGTCCTCGTTTGTAGGCGACCAAACACAATCTGTAAATTCTCCTGTAATACGATCCTTAAAACGATAAATATTAACCCCGTCCTCAGACAGATCCTCATAGAAATCTGCATTTTTAAGAACAGACGTCATACAGGAAACATAATACCATGCCGTTTTCTTATCCCACTTACCCTTCTGAGTAACGATTCCGGAATCATAATAAGCACCGCCTGCTTCATCACGAAGCTGGAATTTAGTTATTCTGTCTGCTCCGCTTTTCAGTGCGATAAGATTTGTTCTTGCAACTCTTCGGGCATATTCAAGCTGAAATTTTTCATTTTCATGATTATCTGTACCCTCTGTCACACAGTCACTCATAGGAACTTCATACTCAGATATCCACAGCTCCGTTCCAGGAGCATTTTCATTTATCCAGTTCTGAATATTCTGAATATTTTCCGAAAAACTGCTGTTTTCCGGATTGCAGTCATCGGGGCTTATATGGACATTGATGATATCCACTGCAAATTTCCCGTCTGAACGGTTATAATCAAACCACAGTTTCATTTCACTAAGATAATCAAGCACAGTTGAATATCCCACAAGTCCGCCCATTGCAAGTCTGAAATTCGGGTCAGCATTTTTTACGCCTGCATTGGGTATAGTTCCCTCGTGACCGTCATAATCAGCCGAACACATTGCTGCAAGTTCATATGGCGTATAGTAATCTGATTTTCCGTTCCAGTTTTTATTTGGTTCATTGCAGTTTTCCAGCGCAGAGAGAAGGCCCATTCCAACAGCCGGCTCTTTTGAGTCTGCGATATTCAGCGAAGAAGGATCAATTTCTGTATTGCTGCCGTATCTTGCGGCAACCTGGTACAGTGCCTGCGCATGAAGAGCATAGCTTTCCGGGTCAAGAGTATCAGCACCCTTCGGAACAGCAATTTCCGGGTACTCAGAACTGCCGTAAATATAGCTGCTTCCGCCCTGGAAACAAGGAATGATGCTGATATTCTGATCCTTCATTGAAGAATAATAGCTGTCCATATCACCCCATGTTCCCTGTGTGAATTTTATTTTTCCGTCGGAATCGATAAGCCAGTTGAGATTATGGTATTCCCGCACATTTCCTGCTGCAAAAATTGCAGTCATGGGATCGTCAATGAAAGCGTTTACGCCAACTTTGCCGCCGGCGGTAAGATTTGTTTTTGGTGTATCTGAAAGTTTGGCAGATGTTTTCAAACGCTGTTCCTCTGACAATTCAGAAACCCTATATCCGTAAATTGCAAGTTCGCTTATGCCGCTGTCACCGCAGCAGGTGGAAAAACGAAGGTATCTGGCAGGTTCTGAATCTGTAATTTTTCTTCCCTGCCATGACATATATGAATCAGTGGAAAAAGACAGGATCTCCTTCCAGTTAAAAGGCTCGCCACTTTCAACTTTCCATTCGTTTATTCCGTTTGTATCAAGGTAGCATATCCCAGTTATGACGTAATTCGCCCCGAGATCAACATAAAAGGAATCATCACCGAATTCAGGCTGAAGATTTGGTTTCCAGTTTGTACTTTTATTTGTCTGACTGAATACTTCCTTGCCGACTTCTGTATTATCCGGAGATTCCGGCACCTTGTCCTGCTCATCAAAAAGCACAGAAGCATCATTTAAATAAGACGCTCCGAGATATACAAGATTTTCATCCATAACTGTAAACTCAGAAACATCAAGCAATTCTGACTGAGCTGTTTCTGAAAAAATTCTCAGATCTGTAACAGACATACAAAGCAATACCGCCGACGCAGCGGCTGCTGTTTTTATCAAATTCATATTAGCCTCCAGATTTATTTCAGGCAGTACCGCTTTTACACGGTACCGCCTAATATATTACTTATGCTTCTTAATTATGCCGAGAGCTTTGAAAAGTTCCATTACAACTAACGGAACAAAAACAAGTCCTAAGCCAATAAGATAAAGTTTCCATGAAAGTGCCACAAGACCGAATGCAGTTTGCAGCGGAGTGAAAAGCACAAGAGAAACCAGCAATACAGAAACAAGAGCAGCCCAGTTCAGCTTGTGGTTTGAAAAAGGTCCGATTCTGAACAATGAATTATCAGAACGCATATTGAAGGCCTGAATGATCTGTGAAAGCGCCAGTACCATAAATGTCAGTGTCTGACCTCCTTCAACTGTTCCGGTCATGCTCTCACCAAGCTTGAATCCTATAAGACTTAAAATACCGAACATTATACCCTGCAGAACAACACGTATGCCAAGACCGTTTGCAAAGATACCTTCATTTTTCGGCTTAGGCTTGCGGTCCATAACATCTGATTCAACCGGTTCCATGCCAAGTGCAATTGCAGGAAGAGAATCGGTTACAAGGTTGATCCACAGAAGCTGCATTGAAAGCAGCGGAGTCTTATGCCACAAAATCATTGCCATAAAAACAGTGATAACCTCGCCTATGTTAGTACCAAGCAGAAAACCTACTACCTTTTTGATATTGGCATATATGCCCCTGCCTTCACGTACAGCGTCTACAATAGTTGCAAAATTATCGTCAGTAAGAGTCATATCAGACGCACCCTTTGCCACGTCAGTACCTGTAATTCCCATAGCACAGCCGATGTCAGCCGCTTTTAATGCAGGAGAATCATTTACACCGTCACCGGTCATAGAAACTACCTGTCCTTTACGCTGCCATGCCTTGACGATTCTGATTTTATTTTCAGGAGATACACGGGCATATACAGAAATATTTTCGACCTGTGAATCAAGTTCACTGTCGGTCATAGCGTCAAGTTCAGCACCGGTAATGGCACGATCTCCTTCATGAAGTATGCCAAGTTCCTTTGCAATAGCAGAGGCAGTGACAACGTGGTCACCGGTAATCATTACAGGTCTGATACCTGCCCTGCGGCAAACAGAAACCGCTTCCTTTGCTTCTGGTCTGGGCGGATCTATCATGCCCACAAGTCCCATAAATGTGAGTCTGTTCTCAAGCTCTTCAGAAGAAGGATTTTCCGGAACAAAATCAATTTCTTTATAGGCTACGGCAAGAACACGCAGTGCGTTTTCACTCATTGCTTCAGTGATTTTTCCTGCGGTTTCCAGATCTCCGGCAACACAGCGTGGAACCATATTATCAAAGGCACCCTTGACAATAACTATGTTCTTCCCATTTATTTTATTTACTGTGGTCATAAGCTTTCGGTCAGAGTCGAAAGGGATCTCTGCCATACGTGGGTATTTCTTATTCAGTTCGTCCTTTGGCATACCGTTTTTATGAGCAGCAAGAACGATTGCGGTTTCTGTAGGATCGCCGATATGCTGCTCCTCTTCTCCATGGAACACTACCGATCCGTCGCAGCAAAGTGTACTGTACATAAGCAGTTTCTTTATGCCCTCAGTATTATTGCTGCTAATATTTTCAGGCTCCGGATATCCTTCAGCATATGCCTTTATGAGAGTCATGCGGTTCTGAGTAAGGGTGCCTGTTTTATCTGAACAGATAACTGACGCACTGCCCAGTGTTTCAACAGCAGGAAGCTTTCGGATCAGAGCGTTTTTCTTAACCATACGCTGTACGCCAATGGAAAGCACTATGGTTACTATTGCAGGCAGACCCTCCGGAATTGCCGATACAGCAAGAGAAACGGCTGTCATGAAGATATCAAGCACCGGTATGCCGTTTACAAGACCCACAATAAATATTATTCCGCAGGCTGCCAATGCCAGAATGCCGAGATATTTGCCAAGCTGTGCAAGCTTCTGCTGAAGAGGAGTCTGTCCTTCTTCTTCATTATCAAGAAGATCTGCTATTTTGCCCATTTCGGTGTCCATTCCAGTGGCTGTAACAACAGCTGAAGCGGTACCGTAAGTTATGGAGCAGCCGGAATATACCATATTACTGCGATCGCCAAGTGCGGCGCCGTCCTCAACCTCGGCAAGATAATCCTTTTCCGAAGGGACAGATTCACCGGTTAGTGCCGATTCTTCGGATTTCAATCCTGCGCTTTGCAGAAGCCTTGCGTCTGCCGGAACAAAATCACCAGCTTCCAGACGAATAATATCACCCGGAACAAGTTCATATGAGTCAATTATTTTTTCCTCACCGTCACGGATAACCCTTGCATGAGGTGCAGACATATTTTTCAGTGCATTCAGTGCTTTTTCTGCCTTTCCTTCCTGGTATACACCCATAATCGCATTGAGAATAACGATAATCACAATCAGTGAAGGCTCAAAAAGCTCTTTCCAGTTTTTTTCTACGCAGACAACAGTGAAAGAAACAATAGCTGCGGCGATAAGAATCAGTATCATAACATCTTTGAACTGGTCAAGGAAACGCTGCAGCGTTGTTTTCTTTTTCTTTTCACGAAGTTTGTTTTCTCCGTACTTTTCTTTTCGTGAAAGAGCTTCTGCAGAGCTTAAACCGTTTTGCTTATCGGTATTCAGTTCTTCAAGAAGTTCATTTGCTTTTTTGCTGTAGTGGTTCATTTTTCTACCTCCATAATTATATATAATAAATTATTACCAGTTTAAGTGTCCCTTATTTCTATTCCACTGCTTTCAGCGACTCTGTCATGTTGATTTTATCAATTCTGCGCTTCATAAATTTATTTACGATAACAGCAAACAAAACAGTACATACAAAAGCCATCAGATAGCTCAGAGGTGAAATATAATTATTGAATGTTATCATGTCTATTTTCACCATACTCATTACTGTAATATGGAACAGCTTGCCAAGGGGCAGACCAATTATACTTGCAATTACAGACAGTACCAGATTTTCTTTCAGTACATAGGTTTCAGTTTCCTTTGGATAAAAACCAAGTACCTGCACAGTGGCAATTTCACGGCTTCGCTCCGCTATATTGATATTGGTAAGATTGAAAACAACAGTGAATGCCAGCGCACCAGAAAAGAAGATTATCATCCATATAATATAATTCAGACAGCTCAGAGCGTCGCTGATATTCCTGCGTCTGTTGTCAAGATCTGCTATGCTGGAAAACCGGTCTGTTCCGGTAAGCTTACCTGCCAGTTTGCTAATGCTGCCGTCAGATTTTATAAGTGCTGTATTCGATCTGTATTCCTCGAATATTTCTGTATAGGTTTCTTCTGACATTACTACATAATCATAGATATAATTATCAAATATCTCACTTACCTTTACGGTTCCGCTTACCATATCAGAATTCCGTATTTCAAAAACATCTCCTGCTGAAAGTGAAAGTCTTTCCGCAATTTTGGGACTGATAAGCACCTCACCCTTTTCGGGCAGACTTAGTGCTTCTTTTCTATTATGAAAATCCCAGAAGTCAGAGATATCACAATCATTCTTTATGCTTATAAGATTGACTGAATTTACAGAACTTTCTGCACTAACATCTGCGTGTCTTAAAGAGATTGTAATATACTTTTCAATGCCCGTCATTTCATCAAGAGTTTTACAAATTTCGGATTCTGTCCCTGCATCAAAGCTTGCCTCAATATCGTAGTTCTGGATTTTCGTATACTGAAGTTCACCTATATCAATCATAGAATCTCTGACGCCAAAGGCAGTTACGACAAGGCCTGCACAGCAGCCGATACCTATAAGCATCATAAAAAGGCGCTGTTTGTATCTGAACATATTACGTATTGTAATTTTCTGCAAAAAACTAAGTCTTCTCCATACAGGAGTAATGTGTTCAAGAGCAACACGTTTACCGCTTTTAGCGGCTCGTGGACGAATCAGCGAAGCTGGTACGCAGGTAAGTTCATTACGGCAGGATATGAATGTACTGCCAAGAATAAATAACAATGAAATTGCCAGTGTAATCACCGCAAGCCCAGGACTGAAAAGATAAGACATGGGCGCAAAGCCGTATATTGTACTGTAGGCAAACCAGAATATCTGCGGCAAAGCCCAGGTGCAGGAAAAAAAGCCAAACGTCCAGCCTATCAATGCTGCACTGCCTGCATAAAGCAGATATTTTGCTATAATTGCCGTGCTGCCGTAACCCATTGCTTTGAGAACACCGATCTGTGTGCGTTCCTCATCAACCATTCTGGTCATTGTTGTAACGCATACAAGTACAGAAATCATTATGAAGAAAACCGGAAAAATATTAGCCACACCGCCAATTATACCGGTATCATTTTTAAAACTGACATATCCTGTATTTTCATTTCGGGTTAGCACATATGTTTTTGGAGGCTTTATGCCATTCTTTTTTGCCAGTTCTTCAGTGAGATTATTTTCCTTTAAAATATCCTCGTAATGCTCCTCTGCAAGCTGTTCACAAAGTGCTGTTACATTTTCTTCGTGTTTATCAATCAGCTCATCATACTCACTGCTGTATATCTCAGCACTGTCCGACAGTAACAGATCAATTTCTGTGTAAACATCGCCTTTAAAATTTTCTTCCGGAAGATACAGAAAACTGTAAACAGAACCATTGCCAATGTCGGTAGTTCCTCTGTCAAGTCCGATATGAAGCGGTGATGATACGAGTCCGGTTATTATGAATTCCTTTCTTTCAAGGCTGCCCGTGACTCTATCATCATTTTCTTCTGAAAGCGAAATTGTTTTACCTATATCTTCTTCTGTAAACTTGTCTTCATCTGCAAGACATTCATTATCTGCCTCAGGCATTTTACCTGCTGAAAGCGAAGGAATATTTATCTTATCGGAAATAGCATATAGTTTAAAGGGCTGATTGTTGTTTTTACGCGCCATTAGTGCGTCAAGACTGTATGTTCCCTCAGCTGTTTTCACACCCTTTATCTCACCGAACTTTTTGACGTCGTTCTCTGTAAATCCAAGAGTTGAAAATATACGAAAATCATAGAAATTCTGCTCTTCAAAATATTCGCTGCCTGTGTTCAGCATAGCGTCTGTGGTGATTTTCAATCCTGCAAAGAACCCGGAACTGAGTGCAACTATCAGCAGTATCGCCATATATCGTCCCTTAAAGGAACGAATGGTCCTTGCTGTCATTTTTAATACTGTTTTCATTTATATCACCACTCAATCTGTTCGATAGGAATGATGTCCTGATTCACCTCATTAGATATTATCATTCCGCTTTTTATACGGATAATTCGGTCTGCCATAGGTGCAATAGCCTGATTATGCGTAATTATTACCACAGTTGTTCCCTGCTTTTTGCTAAGGTCATAAAGCAGCTTTAATATTGCCTTTCCTGTTACATAGTCAAGGGCACCGGTAGGTTCATCACATAAAAGCAGACGTGGATTTTTAGCCAGCGCCCGTGCAATTGCCACTCGCTGCTGTTCACCGCCTGAAAGCTGCGCCGGAAAATTATTCCTGCGTTCGTACAAACCTACCATATTCAGAGCGTCAGCCGCCGGAATCGGATTTTTGCATAGCTGTGCGGCAATTTCTACATTTTCAAGAGCAGTCAGATTCGGCACAAGATTATAAAACTGGAAGACAAATCCGACATCATGCCTGCGGTATTCCGTAAGTTTCCTTTTATCAAATGATGAAACTTCCATGCCGTCAAAAAAAATTCTTCCGCTTGTCAAAGAATCCATACCGCCCAGCATATTGAGCAGAGTAGTTTTACCTGCGCCTGATGAACCAAGCAAAATACAGAATTCTCCTTTATCTATATGAAAGCTTGCGTCATAAAGTGCATTTATCTGTGCATCACCGCTGCCATAGCTTTTTCTCACTTTTTCAAATTCAATGTAATGTCCAGACATTTTCCCTCTCCTTCTGTTACATACTAATATTATAATTCAGTCAGCCTGCATACGCTTATTTTATATATTTATTTCGCCAGCAAATTATCGAACATATATCTTATCACACATTCATTGTTTTAAATCCGGCATAACAATATACTAATTATATTTTATTCAAATATACGAACCATGTCAAGTGCATTTATGTAAATTGTACCTCTGAATGACTTTATGCTATGTGATAAATAATGAGAACAACATCATAAGCTTTTTCCAAAAATAAAATACCTTCATGGGGATTAAATCCTTATGAAGGTATTTGTATGTAAACTGACATTCATTATGATTATCTGAAACTCACTCTATTGGTATATCATTATAGGTGATTTCTGTTACAGAAACATCTTTTATTGTGTATTTTCCAACGCCGGTTCCAAGATTAAAGCACAGCTGCCAGTCACTTGCAGTTTCGGAGCTTGATGTAAACTCATATGTGAATTCACTGAGTTCGGGCGAAAGTTCAATGTTGCTTTTCGTCCAGCAAGAAGGCCATGACATTCCTACCTGGTGGTTGATGTTTGCACCCATAATGCATTCCTTATTAAATGAAGCTTTGAATGAAACACGATAGGTTTTACCATTTTCAACCATGAATTTCGGGGTCTGTACCTGAATATCCCATGAATTTTCTCCTATGCTGTTTGTTGTAATATTATAAGAATCCGAGGATGAATCATATGAAGCTGAGGCATTTCCATAGTATGTAAACCGTGAAGCGTCAAGCTTTAATGTCTGTCCTTCAGAAGCTTCAGTTTTTCCATAGAGAACATCAAGATATCTCTTGGCATATACATATCTTTCATTGAAGAAATTCTTTAAATTAAGGACTTCTTTATCATAATTGTAATTTGCCCATTCTGCGTCAAATCTTGTGTTTGTAGCCTCTGTTGCTTCCTTGTATGCAGCTACATATTCATCTATTTTTGCATTCACTGTATCGGGGCTGAAATTATTCTTCATGATATCGATATATGTGTCATAGAACTCGCCGCTGAATTCATCATTGTTCAGAAGATTGTAGAACATGGGTATCATATTGTAATAATCCATTTTTGTGTAAAGTGAACCCAGTGAATTAAATCCGCTGAGAGTTCTTCCGTCATGGAAATAATCTGCCGAGAAATCAAGATCATACAGCATAAAACGCCACTTTCCGTCAGCACCGTATACATCAGGATCGACTGTATTGGAACGCCACAGCATATAGTTATTCATGTAATCTGTTGCCCAGTCTGCATTGTTTACATATGTTTCTATGGTGATATACTCCATAAAGTTTTTTATGTCTATGGCATCGCAGACCTTTTGATAATTTGCAGGATCAGTCATATCAGCCGTTGCCGCCCACTTGATAAGCTTGCTGTATTCATTTGCAAGCATCTGGGAGCCTTCGTCCAATGCGTTGTTTTTTATTGATGTGATATTGTTTTTGTCAATTCCGTAATGTGATTCTATATAATCACCGTCCAGCTTTTCACGAATGAAATAGAAACCCCAGAATTCTCCGTCAATAAACAGAATGCAGGGTTCACCGCCCTGGTGATCGGGAATTCTGTCGCTGCAAAGGTCCTGTATAAGCATATCACGGAAGTGAAGAAGCTGATTGTCAGTACCGCTGTTTCTTATGGTAATCTTATCAAATTCAGTTATGGCATTGCCGTTATTATCAGTAAGCTCATCAATGAATGCGTATTTCATTTTTGAATCACCGTACTCGCTTCTTGCATAAAGACGAATGCTTTTCTGAGGAAAGCTTCTTGACCATGCTCCCGAGATTCTTGCGCCTAAATCTGAACTGTATGCAGCTTTTCCGTTTTCAAACACCTGTATATTAACAGGGAACTCCGATTCTCTGCCTTCTTTGTTATAATTTGTGGGATTTCTCGTATCTCCGTCTTCATATTTCACATAGTAAATACTGTTTTTCCATTCATAGTAACCGCTTCCAACCATATATGCGCCCTTATCTTCATCAAAAAGATTTGCAGGGTCAGAAGCAAGAGATATTACCTTCATGTCATTATAATATGAAGCATTCTTTCCCACAAAATAGCTGTTTGTTGTAACAGGACTGAATACACCGGCGTTGTTTTTTGAAACGGCTCTGATTACTATTCCCTTGTCAACTCTGCCCTGTGGTCCTGAATATTCAGACAGTGTAATATCTGTAAGTGCGCTCCAGACATTTGCGTCATTTGTATTGTTATATATGTTTATTTCACCGTCATACACTTTTGCAGTGGCTGAAGTTCTGGGATCGCTTCCGTCTGTTGTATAATAAATTAAATTTCCGTTATTATCCGAAAGTGTAAGCTTAAAGGACGTATCATAAAATCCGCCTTCTGCTGAAAATACAGGCCGTTCCACAAGCTCAGCTAATGATGCAGAATCATTGCTATCACCGGGAGTAGGAGTCAGATATGTGAACATCTCCGAACCGTTTGCGTATCTTCCGTATGTTACATCGGCTTTAAGTTCAGGTATATCCACACTGTCAATTTCTCCTGTTTCCGGATGTGTGAGATAAATTGTTTCTCCGATTGAGCTTATTTTAAATGCGGCATGGTATTCACCTGCACCGGAATACAGGGCATCATCACACAGTACAATAACATATCCGTCTGCCGGAATCACTGCATTATCCGGGAAGGTAAATTTGAATCTGTTTTTGCTGCCGTCAGAAACTCCTATTCCTCCAAGAGCAACAGCCTTGTCAGAGGGATTGTAAATTTCAATCCAGTCAGGCGTCTGACCATTCGAATCTTCAAGGCTTCCCTGATTTGTACTGCAAACCTCATTTATCAAAAGACTTTCATAGGGTGAATCTGCTTTAGCTGCAAGATTTTTCAGTAAAGCAAGGTCAAAGACATTCACCTTTCCGTCTTTTGTAACATCAGCATCTGACTTTTGCACTGATGAGAGATGTGCAGTTCCCGAAAGATACTTCTGCAGAAGCATGACATCGAGTATATCTGTATTTCCGTCACCATTAATATCTCCGGATATTGTGGCGGATACTGAAACATCCATTATTGTCTGACAAACCGGCATAAATGAGCCTATTGCCACTGCAGTAACTGTCAAAGCCGATAACCATTTATTTTTCATAATACATTCTCCATTTTTCAGAATTCAACTTTTATTTCACTGCTGAAATGTGTTGAATATATAAGGCATTCCTTTACATTTTTTCCTGTAATCTGTTTCAGAGCAAGACTATAGATATACAGCTGCATTCTGTATTTTTCTTTAAGCTCCTCTTCACAAGCAGATGCATCGGTTTTGTAATCAAGAAGAACAAACTCATCATTTTCCAGAAATGCAAGGTCAATAATTCCCTTCATCATACTTCCGGAATTTCTGTATGAAAGCAGCGGCTTTAAATCTTCTGCCTCTATATTTTCCGGAATATCAAGATCTGATACACGTATAAGAAATTTTTTCTCACGGTATAAAAGCGGTGATTTTTTTATACGGCTATATATACTGCTTCTGAAAAACGGTTCAATTTCCCGAAAGCTGACAGTTTTCATCTGTTCCTCTGTAATGAAACCCGACTGCCAGAGCTTTTTAAGTTCTCCCATGGGATCACATTCAGCCCGTGAAAATACGGCATACTGGAAAAATGAATGCACTGCTGTACCATGTTCAGCACCGGTAAGTCTTTTTTTCTCACTGCGTATACAGCGTGGTCTTTTAAGAGTAAGACTCTCAGAAGAATCTGCCTTTGATACAGCAGATACACTTATAAGGGATATCTGTCCCTGTTCGTCTGAACTGTATTCAAAATTAATATGCTCTCTGATGCTGCGGAGTGTCTGCAATGAAGCTGAGGGCAGAGGCTTTTCCTGCTGAATTTCACTGACAGAGGCAATGTAATCATTTGTATAATTGATCTGAAGTTCTTCAAAAGTTCTTTCTTTTCTGTCTGTTCCGGCTGTTTCCGGTACAAACTCCCGCAGCTTTTCATCTCCTCGGTGAATAAGGCTCATCCAGAGCCAGTCTGACATGGAATTCGCACCGGAAACAAGACTGTCCGGTATTCTGTCAGTATTTCTAAGAAGTTCGGCAAAAAAAGCTGTCTTCTTCTTTTCCTTTTCACCGTATACCAAAGGAATAAAAAGTTTCTGCCTTGCTCTTGTAAGGGCAACATATAAAAGTCGCAGTTCTTCGCTTAGCTGCTGCTTTTTCTTTTCCTCCTGTATGATCATATGAGGAAGTGACTGGTACTTTTCCAGAGTATCCGGATTTTTGAGTCTGAATCCTGCCATGGCAGAATCAGTACAGACAAGCTTTTTCATATTGTCCTGAGCTGAAAATTCTGTTTCAGTTCTGCATACAAATACAAAGGGAAATTCAAGGCCCTTGGAACCGTGCATTGTTTTTATCTGCACCGCCTGATCAGAACTGTCAGCCGCACCTGCCTGTGCAAAATCTTTTCCGGATTCTGTCATAATATCAACATATCGCAGAAAGCCTGATATTCCGCCGTGAGAATTTTCTTCATAGGAACGGACATACATCAGCAGAAGATGAAGGTTGGCTTTTTTTCTTCCGCCGTCCTGATAAAGCTGCATAACCGACATAAAATCAGTTGTTTCATATATTCTTCTGATAAGCTCTTCAAGGGAGTAAAGCGCACTTTCTGTACGGAATGATGATATAACATCATAAAGATTTCTGCATTTTTTTAGCAGTTCTTCATCTCCCGCATTCTTTTCAAGCATAACGCACATTGAAGCATAAAGGCTGAGTTTTTTATTCGCAAGCCGGATCTTTGCCACATCATCTGCTGTAAATGAAAACATAGGCGAAAGCATAACAGCGGCTAAAGGTGTTTCAAGAAGAGGATTATCGAGAACACGCAGCAGATTAAGAATAAGGCTGATTTCCTTTGATCTGAGATAACCTGTTTCTTCTGCTCCTCTTACAGGAATTCGCTTCTTTTCAAGAGCCTTTGCATATAGTTTTGCAGGCTTGTTATTGCGGAGAAGAATGCAGAAATCCTCATATCTGCAGGGTCTTACAGATCCGTCCTTTTCCATAACAGGATAGCCCTCTGCAAGCATTCTGCTTATTGTTTCCGCAGTATATTCAGCTGAAATATCCTCTTCCAGCTCCTTGTTTTCCGGAAGAATTACAACCTCTGTAGCCTGGTTCTCATAGGAAAGTGACTTGTACCGGTCAGCGCCCATATAAAGCCATTCATCCTCTGTATATGAAACTTCTCCGCATTTTTCGGTCATTAGTTCTGAAAACAGAAAATTTACAAAAGACACCACCTGGCTGCTGCTTCTGAAATTTTTGCTGAGTCTTATAAGCTTCAGCGGTGCATCTGAATTTTCACTGTATGGAACAGCTTCTCCGGCTGCAATGCTGAAATTTCCGGGATTAGCATTTCTGAACTGATAAATGCACTGTTTCACATCACCTACCATAAAAACATTGCTTCCGTATCTCAGCCTGCCTGTTTTTTCGTCATATCCGCCCCGTGATATCAGCCTGAAAATATAGTCCTGCTTATTATTGGAGTCCTGACATTCGTCGATCATAATAAGCTCATAATATTCCGATAGTTCCTTTGCAGCAGCCGAGGGTCTGACGTTTCCGTCATCATCTGTTTCCGACAGCAGCTCAAGCGCCAGTCTTTCACCGTCGTCAAAGCTAAGGCTGTTCTTCTCTGCCTTCATTTTCCAAAGTATATCCGACATATCTTTTTCCAGATCGCATAGCAAAGGAAGAATTTTTAAATGCTCATTCATATCGCTTTCGAAATAAGGCAACATAGATGTTATCCTGCCAAGAATATCGCTGATTCTCTTGCTGTACTGTAATCTGAGGTTCCGCACTTCATCAAATCTTACAGAATCAAGAATATCCTTCTTACGCATTGGCGGATAGCTGTGGCCGGAATGTATTCCCATGGCATTGATAGCAAAATCATTGATCTTTTCCGGATCCAGATCTTTTTCATTAAGCAGCTTGTCAAGCATTGAAACCGCATCATAATCCATTGTGACCCATTCAAGAATATTATTGTTGCTGTCATAAAGATCTGCTGCCAGATATACTGCACGGTCACACATTTTTCTGATTGCGGCAGTTTCAGAACGAAGGCTTTTATAGAAATTCTGAAAATATTTATTGCACCATGAAGGTTTTTCATATTCAGCAAGTGCATTTTTTATCCATACACTGCGGAAAGGTATAGATCCAAAAAAACGGTGGAGTTCTCCGAGAACCTCTTCAAGCGGTGCGTCGGATTTATTGCAGAATGCGTTCCAGAGTACAGCCATATCCTCCGGTTTTTCTCTGTGCCATAATTTTATTGCTTCATCAGCTGCTCTGGAGATCAGAACATCATGTTCAGAATCGTCCAGTACCTTGAAGGAGGAGGTTATTTCTCCGTCACCAATATGCTCTCTTATCAGATTAAAGCAAAAGGCATTGATAGTGGAAATATTGGCACCCGGCAAAAGCATCTGCTGACGTCTGAGCCACATATCATCCGGCTCCTGTGCAATGGCTTTTTCAAGAGAAACCGAAAGCCTCTGCCGCATTTCTGCTGCTGCGTCTACAGTAAATGTAACCACGATCATTTTTTCCACAGGAACAGGATTTTCTCTGTCTGATATTATTCTTGTAAGTCGTTCCACCAGAACCGATGTTTTTCCGCTGCCTGCTGCCGCTGAAACGATAAGTCCGCCGTTATTGTCATTTATTGCAGCCTCCTGCTGGGGTGTCCATGCCATATTTTCACTCTCCTCCTTTATTGATTTCCTTCATAACCTGCTCTTTCAGTTCTGAGGCAGTTCTGTCCGGTTCACGTAATCGGTGTTTGTCACCGTTTCCGCATATATCCCTGTAGTTACAGTATGCACATGAATCTCTTCCGCCGATTTTAAGCGGATCTGCTTTAACATCACCACTGTAAATTGAATCCGCAGTTTCCTTCAGCTTATTTTCCGTATATCGTCTGAGTCCTTCAAACTGCTTTTCACTGAGAAATATGCCTGACTTTTTATTAAAAGCATTGCCGCTTTTTACAAGAGAAGCTGTAATATATTTACCGGAAACGCCCTTATCCATTGCGCTTACTATTCTCTTGTCATCAATAAGAATGCCGTTCATCCTGTATTGCTCTGTTATAGCGTCAACTGCTGTTTTTACCGAACCTCTTTCAATGGTGCATTCCGGTACACCGGATGGAAGATACAATACACCGGCAGGATGCGAACCGTAAAGACGTGAGCCTTCGCTTGTTACTGCGAAAAGATACAAAAGCATCTGCATATCAATGCCATATGCAAGATTTCCAAGAGAAAAATTCTTTCCTCCGGTTTTATAATCAACTATTCTCACCCAGTTCCCATCATCGCTGCGGAACAGATCTATTCTGTCAGCCTTTCCTCTTATCCTTACAATGTGTCCTGAATCAGTAATAAGTTCCGGAGATGGAAAATCTATGCTTTTATCTGAAATATCAGCTTCTATAAATTCCGGATAAAAGCATGACTGCGAAAGTTCTTCCTGTAAATGAAATACAAATGAAGACAACCCGGCTGTAATATGTTCAAATGCAGCGTCTTCTCTCTCATTCCGGCAGATATCTCCTCCAAAGGCTTCACTCCTAAGCTTATATGAAATCTCTCTGACTGTTTTAAACAGTTCCTCAGAAGGCATTTTCAAAAAGCTTTCTCTTGACATACTCCTCAGAAGCTTTTCAAGACAGGAGTGAATAAGGGTTCCTCTTTCAGCGTCGGAAAGCGCCGCCCTTCTTCTCTCAAACAATCTCAGAGCATATCTGCAAAAATACTGAAAAGGACATAAATTATATGATTCAATCTGAGAAGCAGACAATATCAGACTGCTTCCTGCAAGCTTCTCCATAATAGCGGGATCCACTGCAAAATTCACATCATCATGCACACTTTTAAGGTAATTTATACGCTCTGCATAATATTTATCTTCATACAAAACAGTCTGTATCGCTGCAATGTCGCTGTTTCTCTTTGAAAAGTTCTGAACGTAATGATAATATGCCGCAGCCTTTGTTACAGCATAATAGGAAGCATCCAGATCACTCTGAAGCACCAGCATTTCATTCTTATTTGTAAACAGCGACAATCCGTGGGATACCGCACTGCTCCTTAATCGTTTCTTGTCACTGCTGTCTTTAAGGGAATAGCAGAGATAAAGTTCTTCCGACGGACTGGAAAGAATTTTATATACTGCAAGCCTTTCATCAGCAGCATTCAGCTCAGGTGCCTGTCCTATTTCTATTCCGCATTTCAAAAGCTCAAGTCTTTCCTTTTCAGAGAAAATTGAACTGCCGCCCGGATTCATGGGAAAAACTCCGTCACAGGCTCCGACTACAAAGGTTATCTTTGGGTCGCTTAGTCTTGAAGTTCCGGCAGGACCAATAAAAACTGCGTCAAGGGTTCTTGGCGGTACAGAATGGGAAACTGTCATAAGCATGGAATCAAATATGGAAAAATATTCGCCGGCAGTGCATTTCTGATCATCATAGAGGAAAGCCAGTACGTCCAGTATATCCGCAAGACTGTCCCATACACGCTTGAAATCCTGCTTCATCTGAATGTCTGTGCCGTCATTGTCGCCCGACAGCATTTTTTCAAATCTCTCTCCGATATTCTGCTGCGTCAGAAATTCATATACCGCCCTGCTGTAATCACCTCCTGTTTCGCAATTGCTGCACAATTCCCGAAGGCAGAGAAAAGGAGAAATAAGTTTTTCTTTTAATACATCTGTATATGCTGCATCTTTTCCGTATTCAAAGCCATTAAGCCACATTTCACCGTCTATACGCCATATATAGCAGTAATTTTCAAGCTCTGCAAGTTCTGTAAGGCTGAGATCAGTGAAGCCGGATTTTCCGTATCTCAGAAGCAGCTCAGTATCCGGAGATCTTCTTGAAAGCAATGCTGTGAGAGCAGTAAGATATACCATAAACGGCGAATACATAAGAGGCATTGACATATCAATATGGCATGGCAGACCATAACGTTTCATTGAATGTCTGAGAGTGCCTTCGTACACCGAAAGTTCATTTGTTACAACTGCAATGTCACTGCATCTGATATCCTTTCTTTCTGCCAGAATTCTTTTTATGGATGCACATACATATTCTGACTCATCAGAAGGCGAAGCTGCTTCGAAAATATGAATATGTTCAGCCTTTCCTTCAGATTCATATATACCGGGACGGAATATTGTTTCACTAAGTCTTTGGATACATTTATATTTTTGTCTGTGCTGTTCTTTGCAGGACACAAATTCCGTTTTTACCTTATGTTCTTCTGCGATGCGTTTTATCTTCCGGCAAGCTGCTCCTACTGACGCAAAAAGAGATAGTTCATGTTCATTTTCAGATTCCATTCTCAAAGCGATGTATACATCATCCGCAAGTCCGATTATTACATTCAGCATCTCATACTGGTCCGGTGTGAAGCTTTCAAATTCGTCTATGAAAACAGTTTTTCCTGCAAAAAAATCATTTCCGTTTGCAACAGCTGCTGATTCGGTAATATCAGTTAGCATATCCTTTAAATTATGCTCTGCCAGAAGCATTTCATAATACTGATATACAAGAGCAATATCAGCAGTTTTATCAGTCAGTTTTCCTTTAAGATTCTGACATTTCATCATAAGCTGCTCAGATGTAATACCGCTTCTTCTGAGAACAGAAATAACTGACGCAGCCTCTGATGCAAATTCTCCTCTTCCTGTCTGCTTTTCAAAAAACACAAGCTGACCCTTTGACTTGCCTATTGCTTTCAGAATCAACCCTGTCTGCATAAGCTCGTCCATATATGAACCTGCTTCACCGCCGCCGAAACGTCTGAATATATCTCTTGCAAGAGATGTAAAGCTGTGGGTTTCAATTGAATTAAATGCCTTTGCACCAATACGGCCGTAAAGTTTTCTGTCAAATTCATATGAAAACTGCTCCGGTACAAGTACCAGAATATCCTGTCCCTCTGCAGCTTTGATTTTTATAAGTTCAATGATACGATAAGACTTACCGCAGCCGGCACCGCCTATTATAAAATGCAGCAACTATAACACCTCTGTATAAAAAATCCGCAGAATATAACATATATACTGCGGACATTTTTAAATAATATCAGACTTCTGTTTCCACATTTATCTCACGATGAGGTACTGGTGTGGAAAATACAATTTGTGTAGAAGTATTGCCAAATCGCTGTATCTTTCCGATAAATGCATCCAGCTCCTGTGTAGAAGGAAACGAAACTTTAATAAGCATTGAGTAAATGCCCGTTACACAATTACATTCCAGTACATTAGGACAGCTGCTGATAAACGGATAAAATTCACCCTTTCTGTCAGCCGCCAACTCAAGATTTATAAAAGCTGTAATATGATAACCAAGCTTTTGCCTGTCAATTACTGTGTTATATCCAAGAATAATACCCTGCTTCTCCAGCTTGTCAATTCTGGAGGATACTGCCGGTGCGGAAAGAAAAACCTTTGAAGCCAGTACCTTTAGCGGCATTCTTGCATTTTCCTGCAGCAGGGTTATCAGCATTGCATCAATTTTATCCATTCATTCAGTCCTCCTTACATCAACTATAAAAAACAAATCAAATAAGCTGTTTTTTTGCAGTTGATGCACCTTTTCTCTTATTTTTATGAAGCTTTATCACCTTTTTAGTATAACAAATAATTATTTCTGCATATTTTATAAAATATAAATTTTTTGTGTCTTACCTTTGATTTCTCCGCTTTATGTCACCGATCCTGTTTTTTGCATTCTGTACATCAATAAGACTTGCCTGCAGGGTTTCCTCCGCATTTTCAAGAAGACGGCTAACATAATCAGCAGCTCCTGCACGTATCTCATTAGATGCAACCTGGGCACGGGCAAGCATATCCACACCCTTCTGACGTGCTGCAATCTGGATAGCTTCCTGTGAACACATTTCCTTTGCACGAAGTTCTGCGTCCTGTACGATCTGCTCTGCCTTTGCCTTAGCGTCGCTGATAATTCTGTCACAGTCAAAATCAATAAGCTTTGCACGTTTGATTTCAGCCGGAATATTCAGACGAATATCGTTGATCAGTTCACGCATACGGTCTGCATCGATCAGTACCTTGTGAGATGCAAAAGGAATAGGGTGTGCTCTGTCCAGAGTTTCATCCATATCTTCAAGTATTTCTTCAATATTCATCTTACTTCTCCTTTACAAGACGTTTTTTTATATCATCAAGTATCTGCTCCGGTACAAAATGGCTGATATCTCCGCCAAAGCTTGCAATCTGCTTTACAACGCTGGAGCTTAAATACATATTTTCTGCTTTAGTAGTGAGAAACACCGTTTCTGCGTCATTATAGAGCTTTTTATTTGCAAGTGCCATCTGAAATTCATACTCAAAATCGCTGACAGCTCTGAGTCCTTTAACAATAGCTATAGCACCGATCTGTTTAACGTAATCTGCCAGAAGGCCCTCAAAGCTGTCCACCTTAATATTAGGCAGATGTCCTGTAACAGCACGGATCATATTCTTTCGTTCCTCAAGAGAAAAACTGAAATTTGTCTTCATTTTATTAACTGATACAAGAACTATTACCTCGTCAAAAAGCCCTGAAGCTCTTGTAATGATATCAAGATGTCCAAGTGTTACCGGATCAAAGCTGCCCGGGCATACTGCAATTCTATTCATCCTGCATCTCTTCTTCCTGATTTATATATATAGTAATACTGATCTTTCCGTAATGGTATCTCTTTTTTACTGAAAGGGTGCCTGCCTGTTCCGGAAGGACCAGTTCCTTCTCATGCTCACATACAACTTTTCCACCGTCTGCAATCCTTCTTGAAAGAAGCGGAAGAACTTCTTCAATTATTCCCTTGCCATAAGGCGGATCCAGAAATGCCATATTATAGATTTTTCTGTCTGTTTTTAAGAAATCCCTTCCGTCCGCCTGGTAACACATTGCCGAATCCTCAAGTCCCATTGCAGCAATATTGCTTCGTGTAACATTTAGTGATTTCGGAGATATATCCACAAACACCGCCTGCTGTGCACCACGGCTCAGAGCTTCAATTCCCACCTGACCGCTGCCCGAAAATAAATCAAGAACATTCGCTCCCGGCAAGTCAAACTGCACGGCAGAAAAGACGGCTTCTTTTACCTTATCTGTTGTAGGGCGTACATCAAAACCTTCCA
This sequence comes from Oscillospiraceae bacterium, assembly GCA_029007315.1. GTDB lineage: Bacteria > Bacillota > Clostridia > Oscillospirales > Ruminococcaceae > Ruminococcus_C. The sequence continues at coordinate 3,001 of JAQXHO010000003.1, read as the reverse complement.
GAGTCTGAAGCTTTCTTCCTTTTAATCTGCCTGCTATGACTCTCATTATTTTTTACACCTCATTTATATTTTTTGCATTCCCTTTTATTATACAGGAATTATGTCGTTTTGTCCAGAGTTTAAGCAAAAAAACGTGCTGTTTGTCGTTTTGCACAACAAACAGCATTCAATTTCATATATTCTGAATAATTTCGTACAACTTTTTACCTGTTTCCAGATTCACTCCCGCAGTTTTTGCAAGTTCCTCCGGCGAAGCTTTCTTCATATTTTCCTTTGTTTTATAAAAAATCAGGAGTTTCTGAGCTTTTTTAAGTCCTATTCCCTTAACTGCTGTGAGTTCCAGTTCGTATGAATTCTTTTTATGGCGTGAGTGCATATAGGATACAGCAAATCTATGCACCTCGTCCTGTATCTGAGTAAGCATATTAAAAGCGCTGCGATGCTGTGACACTGAAATCTCGCCGCCGTCTTCAGCAATAGCACGGGTTCGGTGCTTATTATCCTTTACCATTCCATACAGCGGAATATCAAGGCCAAGTTCTTCAAGCACAGGCTTCACTGCATTTACATGACCCGGACCTCCGTCCAGAAGTATAAGATCTGGTTTTTTGAGAAAGCCTTCGTCGCCCTCATTTTCAACTAAATGCGTTAATCTTCTTCTGAGGGTTTCCCGCATACAGGCGTAGTCATCGGGACTGTTTTTTTCCGGGAAAGAAAATCTCTTGTAAGCCTTTTTCAAAGGTCTGCCATTTTCAAAAACTATCATTCCTGCAACTATAGATGATGAGGAAAGATTGGAAACATCATAGGCTTCTATATAAAGCGGCGCACTTTTCAGTCCAAGTATTTGTCCCAGCGTTTCCAGTGCTTTGACTTCCTTTGCAGTTCTTCCTGCCCGGAGAGCAAGTTCTTCAGTGGCATTATTTTTTGAAAGCTCCACAAATCTTACAAGGATGCCTCTCTGGGGCATATGAATATAAACTCTTGTGCCGGAAAGAGCTGAAAGCCATTTTTCTAGCATTTCCGACTCCGGAATTTCAGTATCAACATATATATTTTTAGGAATATCACGTCTGCCGTGGTAATACTGCTCCAAAAATGACTGTATGAGCTGAGAGGGATCATATTCTTCTTCACTGAAAAAGAAGGTCTGCTTGTCAAAAAGCCTTCTGCTGCGGTAGATCAGTACCGATATGCACTGGCTTCCGCTGTTTTCAGCTGAGGCTATAACGTCTGCCTCCTGAACGTCGGCGTCAAATATTTTCTGTGTTTCTCCAGCCTTTCGAATGGCATTTATTCTGTCACGCAGAACAGCTGCACGTTCAAAGTCCAGTCTTTCCGCAGCCTCTTCCATTTCCCTTTCCATGCGTTTAGCGGATTCCTCGCTGCCGCCTCTTATATATTCAACTGCCTGTTCTATTGTTTCACAGTATTCTTTTCTGCTTATTCTTCCACGGCATAAACCGCTGCATAAATTTATATGATAATTAAGGCAGGGTCTTCCCTTTCTGAAATCATCAGGAAATCTCTTATGGCAAGTCGGAAGTTTGAAAACACGGTTCACCTCAGCCACTGTTTCACGTGGAACAGTTCCGCTCATATAAGGACCCAGATATTCACCAGGTTTTTCCTTATTTTTCTCTGAGGTAATACGTGGGTAAGGTTCATCTGAAATACGGATATAGCTGTATCCCTTGTCGTCTTTCAGCAGAATATTATACTTTGGCTGATGCTGTTTTATCAGACTGCATTCCAGAACCAGAGCCTCATATTCCGAATCAGTTACAATGAAACTATAGTCATAGACATTTGAAACCATGCTTGCTACCTTGGGAGTATGGTCTGCTTCTTCACGAAAATAGCTTGTAACACGATTTTTAAGGTTCTTTGCCTTTCCAATATATATTATCTCTCCGGACTTGTTTTTCATAATATAAACACCCGGAGATGTTGTCAGTTTCGCTGTCTTTTCTCTTAAAAAAGGTAAACGAATGTTCATACGCACCTCCGGGTGTATTTTTAGTTATTCAGAGCTTTTAAGGCTCTCCGACCGATGTCCTTTCTGTAGTGGACATCTTTCCAGTTGATTGATTTTACGCCGTTATAAGCAATGTCCAGTGCTTCCGGAAGAGTTCCGGCTGTAGCAGTTACGCCAAGAACACGGCCTCCTGCATTAACCATTTCGCCATTTTCATTGATTTTAGTACCGGCATGATATACAAAGCAGTTGCTTATCTGCCCCTTTTTATCAAGACCGGAAATAACAAGACCGCTTTCATACTTTTTCGGATAGCCGCCGCTTGCCATTACTACGCAGGCAGCACTTCCCTTTTTCCAGTTGACGTCAAGGTCAGCGAGAGTTTCATTCTCAATAGCCTCAATAATGTCAACAAAATCTGTATCCAAAAGGGGCAGTACAACCTGTGTTTCAGGGTCGCCGAAACGGCAGTTATACTCAATAACCTTGGGACCATTGGGAGTGAGCATAAGTCCGAAATACAGACAGCCCTTGAATGTACGTCCCTCAGACTGCATTGCACGGATAGTGGGCATGAAGATAGTATCCATGCACTCCTTTGCAATTTCCTCTGTGTAGTAGGGATTGGGAGCAACTGTACCCATACCGCCTGTATTAAGTCCCTCGTCATTGTCAAGGGCACGTTTGTGGTCCATAGATGAAACCATAGGCTTTACAGTTTTGCCGTCTGTAAAGCAGAGAACGGAAACCTCCGGTCCTGTGAGAAATTCCTCAACAACAACCTGTGAACCGCTTTCGCCGAATATCTTGCTTTCCATAATGTCTTTTACAGCACTTTCAGCCTCAGCGTAATTCTGGGCAATAACAACGCCCTTGCCCAGTGCCAGACCGTCAGCCTTTATAACAGCAGGATATGTGTTTTCATTTGATATATACTCCAGAACCTTTGCAGGATCATCAAATACAGCATATTTTGCAGTAGGAATGCTGTACTTCTGCATGAGATTCTTTGAGAAAACCTTG
>JAQXHO010000002.1 GCA_029007315.1 Oscillospiraceae bacterium | reverse complement strand
AAATACAGCCTTGACCCCTGGATTGTCCGCTGGGAACAGGGACTTATGAAAGCACTCCTTTCAGATTCTGAAAAAGGACAGTATTTCATCAAATTCAATGTGGACGGACTTCTGCGTGGTGATTATGCAAGCAGAATGCAGGGTTATGCTACTGCAAGACAAAATGGCTGGATGTCAGCTAATGATATCCGTGAACTTGAAAATATGAATATGATTCCTGCTGAAGAAGGCGGAGACCTATATTTGTGTAACGGCAGCTTTACTAAACTTTCTAATGCTGGGGCGGCTTATGAGCAGAAGGGCGGTGAAAACAGCGATGAAACATCAGATCAGTGACCTTTACCAGATGCAGTCCCTGCCTCTTGATATTAAAATACGAATGACCGAAAATCGTATACGGGATTGGTATAATCATTACGGCGGTGATGTATATTGCAGTTTTTCAGGCGGAAAGGACAGCACGGTTCTTCTGGATATTATTAGCAATACACTTCCGTATTCTGATATTCCTGCCGTATTTGTGGATACAGGCCTGGAATACCCCGAAATCAAGGCTTTTGTAAAAAGCGTGGGTGATGTTACTATTGTCCGTCCGACGATGACCTTCCGACAGGTTATTGAAAAATATGGGTATCCTGTAATTTCAAAAGAGGTTGCAAGGCGTGTGCAATATGCAAAGAAAGCAATTGCTGAAGGACGTGAGGAAAATCACGGAGATTACCAAAAGCTGTGCGGTCTTGCAGTTGATAAGAATGGTCAGAAAAGTCAGTATAACTGTGAAAAATGGAAGTTTCTGCTTGATGCACCTTTTAATTGTTCTTCTGAATGCTGTACGGTCATGAAGAAAAATCCCATGAAACAGTATGAAAAAGAAACAGGACGTGTACCTATTGTGGCAACAATGGCTTTTGAAAGCCGTCTTAGAAAAGAACAGTGGCTGATTCATGGCTGCAATGCTTTTGATTCAAAAAGACCACGCTCACAGCCTATGTCATTCTGGACAGAACAGGACGTTCTGCAATATATTTATACTTACAAAATCCCATATGCCAAAGAGGTGTATGGCGATATTTACATAGATGAAAATGGAAAATACAAAACCACAGGCGCAGACCGAACAGGCTGCGTTTTTTGTATGTTCGGCTGTCATCTTGAAAAGGAGCCGAACCGTTTTCAGCAACTGGCGGAAACACACCCGAAACTCTATAACTATTGTATAGGCGGCGGTACAGATGTAAGAGGTGTGTGGCTGCCGGATAACAAAGGTTTAGGACTTGGAAAAGTTCTTGACTATATCGGCGTAAATTACAAAAAGGAGGAGACCCAAAATGGAGAAATTCTGGAACTGGATAAAGAATGAGGACACAGGAGAAACGGAACTTTACTTTGAAGGCCCTATTTCTGACAGTACCTGGCTGGGAGATGAAATAACACCGGCACTGTTTCGTAATGAACTTGAAAAAGTCAGTGGAAATTTAACGGTTTGGATAAATAGCCCAGGCGGCGATTGCATTTCTGCAAGTCAGATCTACACCATGCTCAGAAATCACAAAAGCAAGGTAACTGTCAAAATTGACGGTATTGCAGCATCGGCAGCATCTGTTGTAGCCATGGCAGGAGATGAAACACTGATCAGTCCGACAGGCTATCTGATGATTCACAACCCTATGACTTATGCTTCCGGAAACAAGGCAGAGATGGAAAAAGCAATTGCACTTTTAGATGAAATCAAGGAAGGCATTATCAATGCATATACACGAAAAACAGGACTGAGCCGAAACAAGATATCAAAACTAATGGATGATGAAACATGGCTGAATGCAGAGAAAGCACAGCAGCTGGGGTTTGCTGACGGTATTCTGTTTTCTGATAAAGACAGAAAGAAATCATCTGTCCCCGAAAATGAAGAACCTGAACCGGATGAAAAACAGATGACTATGCTGTATTCACCGATTCAGACCACTGCATCACTGATGCAAAAAATATCCGCTTTAGCACCGAAAGGTGTTCCCATAAATCAGCTTGATAAAAGACTGGCATTACTGAAATAACAAGGAGGAATTTTTTATGACTATTAAAGAACTGAGAGAAAAAAGAGCAAAGGCATGGGACGATGCAAGAGAATTTCTTGACTCCAAGCGAAATGACAGCGGTCTGCTTTCCGAAGAGGACAGTAAGACTTATGATGATATGGAACAGAAGATTGTGGCTTACGGTAAGGAAATTGAACGTTTGGAACGACAGGAAAAACTTGCTCGTGAGATG
>JAQXHO010000001.1 GCA_029007315.1 Oscillospiraceae bacterium | reverse complement strand
CTTTTACGATCAATTTTCCGCATTCAAGTACTGTTTTAAAAATTTCTTCTACAAATACAGAAAATTTTTCGATTTTTTCATTGCCTATTTCAATTTTATATGTTATACTCATTTTATGGTCACTCGCTTTCTTTGTTTTTTTGGCAATTACATTTTAGCACTTTGTGACCGTAAGAGCAACTGTTTTTTCAGTTACTCTTTTTTCTTTGCCTACTTTTATTTTACACTAAGATTCATAAAGCTATACAAAAAAATCCGTAAGCAGAATTTATACTGCCTACGGACATATAATCAAAGTTCAATATAACGTTTAAGAAGCCTTCTTGTCCAGTTGCCGCTTCGCTTCACAGGCGGTACCATTCGGCTGAGCTGTTCCATATACATTGCAAATCCGCCTGTACAGGAAAGATCAGTGCTGTAAAAATTTCTGTTTCTGTTTGTAAGATCCATAACCGCAGTCATGCTATCCTCCTGAACTGATACAGATATACCGCATTGAGAGAGTTTCAGATCAGTTTCAAATGAAGGAAGATACATTGTATAATTCGTATGTTCCGTTTCTGACAGAAAAAATCTCAGCTGATGTCTTAACTGCTCTGATGTAATGTAAGCCGGTCTTCCAAGTATTCCGGACAGGATCGGATCTGCATATTTTCCTTGCTGAAGAAGCTTCAGAATGCAATCGCCATTATATATTTGAGTACACTTGCATATACTTCTTATGCTTGCTCTAAGCATACTGATCCTGAGGCATTCTGCTATCTCATTTTCATCTGCGTTATTATCTTTCATTACCTCTCTCTGGAGTTTTGGTGGCATATGAAGGCATGAGGGTGAAGATTCAAGAAAATATACCGTCATAAGCGGATGAACATCTGATTTCATGCGTGTATATATCTGTACTAAATCATTGTTATTCATATGATGATTTACAGGCCTTGTTTCTGCAAGAAGCAGCTGCATCCAGTTATAATAGTACTGTGCAAGAGTAGGCTCCTGAATAAGAGTTGTCACAGGAGCTTCAGACGGAAGTACACGTATGAGAAGAACTGTCTTCATTCCAAGTGACATCCAGCTTTCATTGGCAGGAAGCCTTGCATCAGTTGGAAGTCTGTAATATGTGATTTTTTCATTAAGATAGAGAGGCAGTCTTCGCAGAAGCTCTCTTCCTTCCGGATATTCACTTGTTTCCGGAGTCAAAATATGTATGTTGAATCCGCGTTTTACAGCTTTAATCATAGCTTCGGCACAATACTGGAATACAGCCTGTTCCATATCATCAAAGGCATACATACCCCAGTCAGCTATATAAATATCGTTAGGAATCTCAATTTCCTCCACTGTCTGCCAGAATGCTTTTATACAAGCAGGTATTTTCTCATTGCATTGAGGAAGATATATTCTTATAGGAACAGACGTCTTTGTCTGCCTGGGTATACCGGAAGTATTCTCGCCCCAGTCCATGCTAAGTGCCTTGCTTAGTATCTCAATTTTTGCTATGTCGGCAAGATCACTGCTTCCGGGAGAAATTTTTTCAAGTATACCGTTTATCTTACTCTTATTACCCTTTTCAAATATAAGCTCTGCAAGCCTTGTGCTTTCTGAATTTGCAGGAACTGAAGCACAGTCATATATCTGCCATTCTTCTATCTTGTTTGCAGTAACAGCTGCAGCGGCTGCCGCTTCTTCAGCTGTTATTATTCCCTTCCTGATAAAATACCCTAATAATGTAATCTTCTGCATATTTCCGCCTCTTTCCAAATACCGTCAGACATATCTGTCCGATTATGCCTTTTGATATTAATAATATCATATTGAGAAAGAGAAAAAACACGATTTTGCACATCAGATAATGTATTTTTATAACTTAAAGCAAATATTTTAAGAAAAAAATGCCGAATCATATACTTATATGTTCCGGCATCTGTTTTTATTCGTTTTTTTTAATGCTGATTCAAATACAGTGTCAAGAAAATCTATGCTGCATTCTTCATATACATATTCGGATAGTTTCGGAGCATATTTCCTGCAAATCTCACCAGGTTCATTGATAAGATTAAGTTTCCTTTTGCGGGAAAGTTTTTTCAAAGCACATTCCATACGCAGTGCAGCACTTTTACTGTCAGTTTTCCATGCAGCTTCTATTTTCGTCACATGATGACTTTTAGTATAGCGAGCCCCACCTTTTATAACTCCCAGATGAGCCATAATTCTGTGCTGTATATCAGAAGTTATGCCTATATAAAGAGAATCGTCACTGCACCTTAAAAAATATATATAATATATATCACTGCTGTTCTTGTCTGATTTCTTCACGGCGTTTACCTGTAAGGATTACAACGGCATAAGGTTCGGCGTCAACAGTATCTGAAGGTTTATCTCCGAATCGGTTTCTTGTGCTGCTGTCTGCAAAAACTGTCCATTCGATTTTATCTGAATCCGGTAAAAGAAATTGTATATCCTTTTCGTATACATTACATATTACATATATAAAAGCGTCTTCAGATGTACCGTATTTTTTATGATCTTCTGCATAAAAAGCTGCTATACAGTGTGATTCTTTATCCAAAAATGCCTCAATACCTCCCGGATACCGGAATGACAGATCAGGATAACCAGTACCGTTTTTTTCTGTTTCATAAGTTGTATTCCGAAGAACAGGATGATCTTTTCTGAATTGTATTACACTTTTTACAAACTCAAAAACTTCCTCTTCTTTTTCCAGGTTGTTCCAGTCTATCCATGATATTTCACTGTCCTGACAGTAAGCATTGTTGTTTCCGTTCTGTGTATTGCATATCTCATCGCCTGCATACATCATAGGAATTCCTTTGCTTGTCATCAAAAGTGCAAATAAACTCTTGATCTTTCTTCTGCGGATATGACATATATGAGGATCTTCAGTATATCCTTCCCATCCATTATTATAGCTTATATTCCAGTTATTGCCGTCACGGTTCTGTTCACCGTTGCTTTCATTATGTTTATCATTATATGATACAAGGTCATACATAGTAAAACCGTCATGACAGGTTATGAAATTTATCGAACCTGAGGCTCCGCACTGGTAATACATATCTTCTGATCCTGCATAACGTGACATAAAGTCAGGTGCATACTCGGAATTGCCGTTTATAAACTGGCGCATGGAGTCACGGTATTTATCATTCCACTCAGACCATCTTCCCCAGTGATGAAACCTTCCTGTAAGATAAAGGCCTGCTGCATCCCATGGTTCGGCAATTATTATTGCATTCTTCAGCATTTCATCTTCAGCAATATATTTTGCCACCGGATTCTCCCAGTCCGGCACACCATCTACTCCTCTTACAAGCATTGGTGCAAGGTCAAAACGAAAACCGTCAACGTGACATTCATTATGCCAGTAACGAAGGCTGTCAAGTATAAACTGTTTTACTACCGGGTGATTGCATTTAAAAGTATTGCCGCACCCGGAATAGTTTGTATTAAACCCATCCGGCTGACTGATATAATACACTTTATTGTCTATACCCTGAAATGAATAGCATTTACCCTTTTCTTCGCCTTCAGCTGTATGATTATATACAACATCAAGAATGATTTTTATTCCGGCAGCATGAAATGCCTTTATCATTTCCTTGAACTCTTCAGTTTGTCTTCCTTCCAGACCGGAGGCTGCATATCCGGCTTTCGGTGAAAAGAAATTAAGAGTACTGTAACCCCAGTAATTCAGTATTCTCTTCTGATTGTAAAAACGATTGTACTCCATTTCATCAAACTCAAATACCGGCAAAAGTTCCACACAATTTATTCCAAGGGATTTTATATAAGGTATTTTTTCAATCAGACCTTTGAATGTACCGGGATTTTCTACTCCGGAAGAAGGATGCATAGTCATGCTTCTGATATGCGCTTCATAAATGATAAGATCATTTACAGGAATATCAGGAAGTGTATCACCTTCCCAGTCAAAATTATCATCTATTATTCTTCCTCTGAATTTTCCTGCACGTAAAGGATCAATATCCATACACCAGCTGTTTCTACCGGAAACAGACTTTGCGTACGGATCAAGCAATACACATTCAGGCTGATAACGAAGCTCACGAACTTTATCATATTCGCCGCCCATTCTGAATCCATATTCAATTTTTTCATAATTAAGACCATGAACAAATATCGAGTAAACATTGCCTTCCTTCATATCAGTCAGATAAATCTCTGCAAAAGGCAGTTTATCTCCCGCCTTGAAAAGCACCAGAGTACAGGAAAGTGCATTTTCACTGTAAACAGCAAAATTCACACCCTTTATCCCGTCTTTATTAGTACATACTGTAGCACCAAGTTTTGTGCTGTCACCTTTTTCATACACAAGAGCTGTCATTATATTATCATTCATAATTATAATCCCTCCATTCATATGTAACATCTAATAGTACCATATTTTTAAGTCTTATTCAATAGCATTTTGTAAATATAAAAATACAGTTTATATAACAATGCAAAATAATTATTCATGATTTATTACTTCAATACAGTACTTGACAATGAACCTAAAATTTGATACAATTAGTTTGACCGTTTAGAGGTATATTTCAAAAGTCGTGCAAGCTTTTTACTTCTGAATATTTTTATTACATATAATGAAGCTTTATGCTTCGGATTGGAGGATGCCATGGTATTCAGCAGCATTGATTTTATTTTTCGTTTTTTGCCGCTATTTCTGATTGGCTATTATATTGCACCTAAAAATTATAAAAATCTGATTCTTCTTATTGGCAGCCTTATTTTCTATGCCTGGGGCGACGGATGGTATACACTTCTGCTCGTTCTGTCGGTTTTTATAAATTTTATATTCGGAAAGCTGATAGCCGGTCACGGGCAGCCGCATCAGACTAAGAAAACAAGGCTTACTTTTCTCTGGATGATAATAGGCATTGATTTTGGTTTACTTGTGCTTTTTAAATATACAGATTTCCTTATTGAGAATCTGAATATGCTTATTGGATTTACAGGCATGAAGCTCCCTGCTGTAAATATGCACCTGCCTCTGGGTATAAGCTATTTTACGTTCATGACAGTTTCATATCAAGTGGATGTTTACAGAAGAGAAATACCTGCTGCAAACAATATAGTAACCTTAGGAACATACATTACAATGTTCCCTAAGCTTATATCCGGTCCGATAACTGAATATGGTGAGATTTCTCCTCAGCTGCGGCGCAAGGATATTTCAATTTCAAATCTTGAAGAAGGCCTTCAGACATTTATTATTGGTCTGGGTGCTAAATCCATTCTTGCTGATAATATGAGTACTCTCTGGGCAGGTATGTCACGATATGGATATGAGAGTATTTCCTGTCCCTATGCCTGGCTGGGTGCGATTGGATACAGCTTCCAGCTTTATTTTGATTTCTTAGGCTACTCTCTTATGGCAATAGGAATTGGAAGAATGCTTGGATTCAATATTCCTAAAAACTTCGATCATCCTTATGCTTCCGGAAGTATTTCAGAATTCTGGCGCAGGTGGCATATTACCCTTGGACGCTGGTTCAAGAAATATATCTATTTTCCTCTTGGCGGCAGCAGATGCAGCACTCTTAAAATTGTCCGCAACACTTTCATTGTATGGGCATTTACAGGCTTATGGCATGGCGCAAGCTGGAACTTTGTTCTGTGGGGCATGATATTCTTCGGTCTTATCTTGCTGGAACGTTTCTGGCTGGGAAAATATCTTGCACGTACACGAGTTCTTAAGCATATATACGTATGCTTCCTTATTCCTTTGACATGGGTTGTATTTGCTCTTCGTGACATTGGTGATATCGGAATATATTTCTCAAGGCTTTTCCCTTTCGGAGGTACACCTGATTTTGTTACAACACGTGACTTCTGGAAGGCATTAGGCGACTATTGGTACCTTCTTATTGCCTGTATTGTATTCTGTCTTCCTGTTACAGAAAAACTGTATAAGAGATATAAGGATACAATTGCTGCAAAAGCAGTACTTCTTATCATCTTTGTAGTCAGCATGATCCTGATACACACAACAAATAATAATCCTTTCTTATATTTCCGATTTTGATAACGGGAGGTCATCATGAATTTTTCATCTATATTTTCAAAATTTAAAGCTTATCCGCTTCTTTTTGCAGTTATTATTGCCTCAGCAATACTTGCAGCAGTTTTCCTGATTCAGAAAAACAGCAATACTGACAGCAATCCTTCATCTGAAATATCCACATCAGCTGAAAATCAAAGTCAGTTGCTTCAGCCTGCAACCTTCGCCACTGACAGCAATGGTAATAAGATCGTTTCTGATACAAATACTGTTCCTTCAGAACCAAAACAATCTTTACAGAATGGAACTGATACCACAGAAAATTCAGGCATTGTCTTTTCAACTGATACAACCGATTCCACTGAACCGGCTACAGATTCAGAATCAGTATCCGGTGCTGCATTTACAACAGTTGATGACGACTATTTCAGTGACGCTCTCTTTATAGGCAACTCAAGAACTGTAGGTCTGTCACTTTACGGATCAATGCCGAAAGAAGCTACATTTTATGCAACTGTAGGAATGAATATATATGATCTTATGTCTTCATCTGCACAGATCCCACCTGAAGAAGGTCCGGAACAATCCTTTAAATCTCTGCTCAGCAGTAAGCAGTTTGGCAAAATTTACATTATGCTGGGCATTAATGACCTGGGTACAGGTACTTCTGAATCATTTGCAGAGTACTATAAAGGCATTATTGAACAGATCCATTCTGCTCAGCCTAATGCAATAATATATGTACAAAGCATCATTAATATTTCTGCTGAAAGAGATGCACAGGGAGATGCCATATCCAACTCTAACATCAATGAGAAAAATGCTCTTCTGAAACAGCTTGCAAATAATGATTATATCTATTATCTTAACATCAATGAAGTACTTGTAGATTCAAATGGTTTTCTGAATTCAGATTATACATCAGACGGAATTCACCTTGGCGGCGGCTCGCTGTCACTGTGGGAAGATTATCTTTATTCTCATGCGATTGTAAAATAATTTTTGAATACTAAAAAGGCAGCTGCGAATTACTCATCGCAGCTGCCTTTTTTCATATTTAGTATTGTGAAAGATTTATTATGATACAGCCATACTTTCCTTTTTCTCAAGCTTTCGGATACTTTTCAGTTCCATTCCCATCATTATAAGTGTTACTGCAAATGCGCTGAGATCCGCAGCTGGTCCAGCATATAATATGCCGTCAAGTCCGCCTAAATACGAGAATATCAGAAGCATGGGCATAAAAAATATAAATTGTCTTGTAAGGGAAAGAAATACGCCTTTATATGCTTTTCCAATAGATGTAAAGAACGTGGATACCACAGGCTGGAAGAAGTCAACAACTACAGCAAAAAGGAATATTCGGAAAAATTTAACTCCAAATTCCATGTAAACAGTATCTCCCTCTCCGAACATAGAAAGTATCTCAGCCGGAAACACCTGGAAAATTATTGTTGCTGCGACGGATAGAATTCCTCCAAGGCACAAAGTCATCAATAATGCACCTCTTACCCTGTCATACTGCCTTGCACCATAATTGTAGCTTTCAATAGGCTGGCTGCCCTGGGAAAGACCGATAATAAATGAAAAAAACACCTGGAACACTTTCATTACTATACCGGCAGCTGCAATGGTTACTGTTGCACCGTATACTGAATCATCGCCATATGATCTGAGAAGCTGATTCATCACTACCTGAACCACCATTATTGTTATCTGATTGAAAAATGCTGCCATTCCTATAAGTGCTATTTGCTTTGAACATCTGAAATCAGGTATAAAATGCTTTATTGTAAGGCTGACTGTTTTGAATTTACAAAGATAAGCTATTACAATTACAGCTGAGATTATCTGTCCGATAACAGTTGCCCATGCAGCACCTGCCATACCCCAGCCAAATACTACTATAAATAGTGCGTCAAGAATAACATTTATCACTGCACCGATTATACTGCAAAGCATTGTTATACCAGGGCTTCCGTCTGCCCTTATCAGATTTCCACCTCCTGTTGTAAGTATCATAAAAGGGAAACCTATGGACGTAATACGAACGTAAACAGAAGCATATTCTTCCACGATACCTCCTTCTGCACCGCACAAATTAAGTATAGGGTGCAGAAAAATTTCAGTTGATATAAAAAGAATAAATCCCACAATCAGCTGCATTGACACTGAACTTCCCGCAAAATATGCCGCTCTGTTTTTATCGCCTCTTCCCATTGAAAGATTAAAGCAGGACGCACCGCCTATGCCGAAAAGAAGCGCACAGGCAATACATAATGTAGTCAGCGGAAATGCAATATTTGTGGCTGCATTTCCGTCTATACCAACCTTTTGACCGATAAAAAGCTGATCTATTATGTTATAAAGTGCAGATACCAGCATTGCAATAATGCTTGGAATTGCAAATTTTCTCATAAGTGTACTAATTTTCTCTGTTCCAAGAAAGGAACGCTCTGTTTTTTCCATTTTTTCTCTCCTTTTTATATGATTAAAAGCACTCTGACAAAGGTTGTTACCTCGTCAGAGTGCCTTATTTATTTCAGTGTAACAATAGTTACACCGTCTTCACCTTCACCAAATACTCCAAGTCGGAATGACTTAACATAGGGCATTCTTTTAAGCCGCTGATGAACCGCCTTTCTGAGAAGTCCTGTTCCCTTTCCATGAATAATAGTGACTGTTGAAATATGAGACAGTACTGCACGGTCAAGAAATGCCTCCATCTCATATACGCCTTCATCGCAGGTTCTTCCTCTTATATCAAGTTCCATAGAACCGCTTCGTTCTGTTTTTGCAGAGATCCTGCCTTGCTTTTTTTGAGGCCTGCCGCCTTGTTTCTGCTGCTTCTGAGGCTGATTTTCAACCAGTCTTAGTTTTGATATATGAACCTTCGTTTTCATAACGCCCATCTGAACAAAAACCTGTCCGCTGTTGTCAGGATTGCCAACAATAAGACCTTTTTGCTTTGTTTCTGCAATAATAACAGTATCTCCTGCTTTAAGCGGTCTTGGGAGAACGTATTCCTCATCTGGTCTGTCATCAAGAGGATTTGCCATATCATACATCTTATTGAAACGCTGTTTGCTGCCTGTTTTAGCAGCTGAAACAGCTTCTGCGAAGTTTGCCTTTTCCTTTTCCCTGCGAAGTTTTTCAAGTTCATCAAGTAGAGCATTGGATTCTGCCTTTGTTGTTTCAATAATGCTGTTTGCCTGAAGTCTTACCTGTTCCATGCGCTGTGCCTTTTCCTCATGGAAAAGAGCAATTTCCTCAGCAAGTTCTTTTTCATGTGCTTGTGCCTCTTCCCTTGCTTTTTCAGCGGTGCGAAGTTCATCTTCCAGTTGAATACGTGCTTTTTCAAGCTTCTCTACAGCCTGTTCAAAGCGGGTATTTTCCTGACTTACAAGTTTTTTTGCATGATCTGTAATATGTTTTGGAAGTCCGAGTGTTTCTGTTATTGCAAAGGCATTTGATTTTCCGGGTGTGCCGATAATCAGCCTGTAGGTAGGACGCATTTTCTCAACATCAAATTCGCATGACGCATTCTGAACGTCAGGCTGTTCTGTAGCATATAGTTTAAGTTCCTGGTAATGAGTTGTGACCATAAGCTTTACGCCATTATCTTTGAGCCGTGAAATAATGGCTTCTGCAAGAGCTGCGCCTTCTACCGGGTCCGTACCTGATCCAAGTTCATCAAGAAGTACAAGAGAACAGTCGTCAGCTTCCTCGAGAATGTGTATTACATCTTTCATATGAGCGGAAAATGTAGAAAGATTCTGCTCTATACTCTGGGTATCACCAATATTCGCGTAGACAGAGTTAAAAACAGAAATGCGGCTGCCTTCTGCTGCAGGAATAAGAAGTCCGCACATTGTCATTAGAGTAAGAAGTCCGCAGGTTTTAAGCGCAACAGTTTTACCTCCTGTGTTAGGTCCTGTTATGATAAGTGCGCTGTATTCTTCTCCAAGACTGAAAGATATTGGAACAACACGGTCTGCCGGAATAAGCGGATGACGTGCCTTTTTAAGCTCGATCACTCCGTCATCAGAAAGAACCGGCGGAAACGCCTTCATCTGAGCAGCAAGTTCTGCTTTTGCAAAATAAAGATTAATCTCTGCGCATACACTATGATTATCTATAATGGAATCCGACCATGCGGCACAGTCTGCGCAAAGCTCTTTAATTATGCGCTCTATCTCTTCCTGTTCCTGTGCTTCAAGCAGACGAATATCGTTATTTGCTTCCACTATGGACATAGGTTCAATAAATAAGGTCTGCCCAGAGGCTGATGAATCATGTATAAGACCCTGTATCTGTGAACGATATTCTGCCTTTACCGGAAGAACAAAACGTCCGTCACGAAGTGTAACTCTTGTATCCTGCAGACACTTCTGCACCTCCTGATTTCTTACCATTTTATCAAGCGTATCACGAAGCTGCTGCCCTGCCCTGCTTATCCTTCGTCTTATCTGTGCAAGAGCAGTACTTGCTGCATCTGCAATCTCATCCTCGGAAATAATGGATCTTTCAAGCTTTTCCAGAAGATACGGAACAGGCGTCAGCTGTGAAAAAAGATAGTCCAGTTCTATTTCCATTCCTGCGCAGTGATCATACCAGTCAGACAAAACCTGTATCTGTCTGAGAATAACTGCAATATCCATAAGATCTTTAAGTGAAAGCTGTGCACCTGATTTTACACGGCGAAGAGCCATACGCATATCATGAAATCCGTAAAACGGCGGTGTTCCAAAGCGCATTGCAAGAGAAAGCGCCTCTGATGTTTTGCTGATTTCCTCCTGTACTATGGAAAAATTACTTTCCGGTTTAAGTTCCAGCGCCATATGTTTAGATATTTCATTTGAGGTTTTTTCTGCCAGCATTTCAAGAATCTTATCAAGTTCTAATATTTTTTCGTATTGATTCATAAAACCTCCTGTGTAAAAATTATTTATGTTCAAGACTGTGGTAGAATTCAAGGCTTTTAGGTTTTACTGCCATATGACACTTAACAAATGCCTCAGAAAATTCTGAAACAGTCCTGAGAGTTTCACTTCCTGCCTTGAAATTAAACAGACGTTCCTGATCAACAAGAGTGATATGCCTTATCATTTCAAGACCCGAAAGCTTCATTGGATATAAATTGTAGGTGTATAAATTCTGCTCTTCATTTATCGCATTATAGCAGTCACTGCACCAGAAGCAGCCTTCGTCTACGGAAAAAACAATGCTTTCCGGCAAATGATCCATGCACCTTCTGCACATCAGCACATCCGGCATAAACCCGATATCTGAAGCAAATCTCAGTTCAAAAAGAGGTTTAAGCATTTCCGGACTGCGTTTTCCTTCTGAGAGATAATACAGCGTATTCAGAATCAATCTCAGAACCGACCTGTCATGCCTGCTTTTCGGAACTGATGTGCGGATAAGTTCGGCAAAATAAGACGCCAAACTCAGATTAACAAGATTTTCCCGCAGCTGATAGAAAATCCGAATCGGTCTGGCGCTCTGATAATAATATCTTTCTCCTCGCTGTTCAATACAAAACGAAGAATATGAGAAAAGCTGTGTAGTACCGATGCTCTTTCCGGTGATTTTTTTTGCGCCACGGACAAACACTTCCATAACGCCATATTCCTCTGTGAGTATATCGATAAATCTTCCCTTGTCACCAGCCTGTGTTTCACGCAGAACCAGACCGTTCATTGTCAGAAGCATAGCACACGGACCTTTCTCTTTCTGTATCATCTGACCGGCATTCTTTTCTTCGGTAAGTCAGATAATCGTCAATTTTTCCTGTTTCGCAGAATATTTCCCAAAGTGTCACAACACTTCACCTCCGGAAATATTATGCGGCATTAATCCTTGAATATGGCTGCCAAATTATACGCCTTCATCTGCAAGTCCGAAATTCTTTATAAGACCTTCCTTATTTCTCCAGTCCTCCTTGACCTTTACCCAACACTTCAGATTGACCTGAATACGGAAAAAGTCTTCCAGATCATTTCTTGCTGCGCTTGCAATACGTTTGAGCATGGCTCCGCCCTTGCCTATCACAATTCCCTTGTGAGACATTCTTTCACAATATATTACAGCGTCAATATCAAGAATATCCTTGTCATCTCGCTCTTCCATTCTTTCTATTCCCACAGCAATACCATGAGGAACTTCCTTGTCAAGTGCAATAAGCAGCTTTTCACGTATCATTTCTGCAGCAAGAACTCTTTCAGGCTGATCAGTGAATTTCTCATCCGGGAAAAAGTGGGGTGATTCCTTTGCAAGCTTCATAACCTCTTCCTCAACGATGGAAACTCCGTCATTATCAAGAACGCTTATTGGAATTATTGACTCAGGGCTGTATTTCAGATTAAAATCTGTGATAAGCGAAATAAGGTCAGACTTATTCTGCAAAAGATCAATTTTGTTAAGCACTAAAATGACATTTGACTTTGACCTGCATATATTCTCCAGCAGCTCATTTTCCTCATCGCTTACAAAGCGGTTGGTGCAGTCCATTACAAAAATTACTGCATCCATATCAGCAACAGAACTTTTGGCAGCATTCAGCATATGATTACTGAGCTTATTCTTTGGCTTATGGAGTCCCGGTGTATCCATAAACACCATTTGTGTATCACCAATAGTTTTTATTCCTGTGATACGGGTGCGTGTTGTCTGGGGTTTGTCACTTACAGAAGCTATTTTTTCTCCTATAATAGCATTAAGAAGAGATGATTTGCCTGCATTTGTTCTGCCAACAATTGATACAAAAACTGATTTTGTCATATTTACGCTTCCTCAGTCAGGAAAGTATTTTCCCTTGAAATTCCCAGTTCTCCCAGTACCTGCTCTTCTTTTTCTCTCATGATCCTTTCTTCGAGAGGGCTTACCTCATGGTCATATCCAAGAAGGTGAAGCATAGAATGTACTGTCAGAAATCCTATCTCTCTTTCCAGAGAATGACCATATATTTCAGCCTGACGCATTGCTGTTTCAAGTGAAATAACAACATCACCTAAAAGTGCGCAGCCGGTTTCCTTATTTACGTCGTACTTACCATTTGAACCGAGAGGAAATGAAAGAACATCCGTTACTCTGTCCTTCTGACGATAAACCTTATTAAGGCGGCGGATCTCATTGTTGCTTACAAATGACACGCTGACTTCAGCATCCTGTGCAAAGCCTTCCATTGTAAGCACAGCCTGACAGCAGCGGCGGATAAGAAGTCTGATTCCTACCGGAACCTTGATTTCTTTCTGATTATTTTTAACTGATACCTTTACTTTTGTTACCTGCATCGCTTTCTCCTTTTCCATGATAGTACTTTTCGTATGCTCTGATGATGTCCTGAACAAGCTTATGTCTGACAACATCTTTATTTGTGAATTCTTGTATATATATATCATCTACACGCCGAAGCACCTTCATTGCCTCCAGTAGGCCGCATTTGCGCTTGTCCGGAAGGTCAATCTGTGTAACATCGCCGGTTATTACCATTTTGCTCTGATTTCCAAGTCGTGTCAGAAACATTTTCAGCTGCTCCGAAGTTGTGTTCTGTGCTTCATCAAGAATGATGAAGGCATTTTCAAGAGTTCTTCCTCTCATATATGCAAGAGGTGCGACCTCAATGCTTCCTCTTTCCATATGCCTCTGGAATGTTTCAGCTCCAAGCATTTCAAACAATGCGTCATATAATGGTCTGAGGTATGGATCAACCTTGTTCTGAAGATCTCCCGGTAGAAATCCAAGCTTTTCTCCCGCTTCAACAGCAGGTCTTGTAAGAATGATTCTGCTCACTTCATGACGCTTGAATGCTTTCACAGCCATTGCAACCGCAAGATAAGTCTTGCCGGTACCGGCAGGTCCTATTCCAAATACTATTGTATTCTTCCTTATGGCATCAACATATTTTTTCTGTCCGACAGTCCTTGCTCTGACAACTTTTCCGGAAGCTGTAAGGCATACTCCGTCTTCTGTGAGAGCTTCTATTTCATTTGCCTCTCCATCATCCACCATAGCAGAAACATATCTTACAGTCTGCACATTGACTGGCTGTCCTGTTTCTGACATATGAAGCATTCCATGTATGGCACTTGCTGCACGGGCTGCAGCATTTTCATCGCCAACTATTTTTACTTCTTCGCCCCGGCACACAACAGAAACATTATACTGCTTTTCAAGAGTTTTTATATTCTCATCAAAGCTCCCGCATATTTCCTGCATTTGTGTGCTGTCACGCACTGTGATTCGTTTTTCAGTCATATAAACCCTTGACCCTTTCTCTCACATAGTTCGCTGAGTTAATTGTAACACATTTTTTCCTTATTTTCAAGGGATTTAGCAAACTTTGCTTAAATATTATGCAATTTATTTACATCTGACTCATTTTTTGATACTTTATTTGACAACTGAAAGATTATATTTATTTTAAAATATATTTTTGACCATTTTTACCACTGTATTCATTACATTCAAAAGGTCACGAATATATTGCCTAAAGTATATTTCGTACTCTTTTTCTTATAATAGTTTAAAAACACTTAAAGGAGAAAACAATGAATAAATATATAAAAGCTGAATTTGAAACCTTTGATGATGCCGAAAAGGCAGCTCTGTCTTTAAATAAACAGCTTAATATCACAGATAAAATACACGTTTATCCAAAGTATTCCGAAAGCGTACGGCTGACAATTCCTCATGAAAAACGCTTTACTCTTCTTCCTACAGCTGTAACATCTATGAATTATTTTACTTTGCTTGTAGAAACAGAATACAACTTTGAGAATATTTCCGAAGAAAGAAAAAGACAGACATCATTCATTGAATTTGAATGTGATGATTCTGCTGTTTCAGAAGCAGAGAAGCTGCTGATAGGAATGGGGGCATCTTTTGTATCTCCGTCATAAATACTACGCAGTTTGCATAGACTGTAAAAAATAATGTTTTGGAGGTCCAAAATGACAGAATATTTACCTGAAGGCAGCAGAATACACACAACCGAAAATATGGCAGCTATCCGAAGCACTGAATCTCTGATGTGTGCTATGAGAAAAAAAACAGTACTGGAAGCACGTGCAGTTGTATGTGACAGCTCACATAATCTGATAGTTGACCTGCCATGTATGCAGGGCATTATTCCAAGAGAAGAAGGTGCAAGAGGAATAAACGACGGAACTACAAGAGATATTGCTCTAATTGCTCGTGCAGGAAAACCTGTGGCATTCAGAGTAATGAGAATTGAACAGGATGAAAACGGCGCTCCGAGAGCTGTTTTGTCAAGAAGATCCGTTCAGGAGGAGTGCTGGAATAATTATATTTCAAAGCTGAAACCTGGAGATGTAATACCTGTCCGTATTACTCATATGGAAAGATTCGGTTGCTTTGTTGATGCAGGCTGCGGCATTCCCTCTCTCATTCCTATTGATGCGATATCCGTTTCAAGGATATCTCATCCCTCTGACAGGTTCCGCACAGGTCAGACTATCAAAGCCGTCGTAACAGGCTTTGATATGGGGAAATTATGTCTTAGTCATAAGGAACTTCTGGGAACATGGGATGAAAATGCTTCTCTTTTCTCTGTCGGCGAAACAGTAGCCGGAATGATACGTTCTGTTGAAGATTATGGTGTATTCATTGAACTTACCCCAAATCTTGCAGGACTTGCAGAACCTCAACCACAGCTGCGTACAGGTCAGTGTGCCAGCGTTTACATAAAAGCGCTGATCCCTGAGAAAATGAAAGTCAAGCTTGTTATTGTTGACGTTTTTGATCCTGATACGCCGGTTACACCTATAAAATATTTTACTGATGAAACTCACATAAATAAATGGCGTTATACTCCTGCAAAAGCATCAAAAATTATTGAAAGTGTATTTGAATAATTATATCCGGTGCAGTGTTTTTCACTGCACCTTTTTTATGCCCATTTATATTCCGCATTATCATTGACTTGTTAAATAATATATATTATAATGTGTATATACAGACATACATTTATTCACAAAATATTTACCGTTATTTTCCGCACATTTTAATGTGCTGAAACGTTATATATAACAGAAGGGAGGTTTTCGGGTGTCAGCTGACTTACAGGATCAATATGACAAAATTTTCAGATACTGCTGTTTTAAAGTAAATAACCCTGTTGTTGCCGAGGATATTACCCAGGAAACCTTCCTTCGATATCTGGAAAATCCACGGTATCACGGCTCTTCTGACAGCATAAGGCTCCTTTATACCATTGCAGGCAATCTCTGCGCTGATGAATTCAGAAAAAAACAGACGCTTCCATTGCCCGAAGACCTCCCGGACGACAATGACTGTGAAAGTGTATGGAATGAGAATATTTCTCTGAAAAATGCTCTTGACTCCCTTTCTGAAAAAGACAGAGAGCTTGTTCTTTTACGATATGTAAATGAAGTCCCTTTATCGGTTATGAGCCGTATGTATGATATGTCAAGGTTTGCTTTGAGCCGCAGACTTAAAAAAATTTTGTCTGTTCTTAGAAATTCTTTTGAAAAGGAGGACAGGATATGAATAATGATTTCAAAAATGCTCTGAAAAAAGCATACGGCTTTCAAAAGCCCTCCAAAAAAGAAGATTTTTTTAAAACACTTACGATAATAGAGAAAAGAAAAAAGCCTGTTCCCTTTTTCATTAATCTGATGAAATATTCCGCAGTACCTGTTACAGCAGCCATTGCAGTTATTATTTTCACTTCTTTTATACATGATCAGAATGCCAAAAATGAATTTGTTTCAGAAGAAGTCATGACATCAGTTGTTCAGAATGATGATAACTTTATTTCTGAAGATGTGGGAAACAGCACTGAAGAAGAGCCGGTTTTCTCGGGAACTACTGTTTCTGATGATATTTCTGCTGCTTCGCAGACAGCCACAGCTTGTTCTGAAACGAAAGAAGATTCAGAAAATGATAATATTCCTGCATTTAATGCTTCTGTTTCAAAAGGGACAACAGATCCTGCCGCATCAGACAATAATCAATTATCCACTGAAAATGCAGTAACCACTGTCACAACCGCAGTTTCAGTAACGGAAATAACAACACATACTAATCAGACTGTTACAACAATAACAATGCCAACCACTGCAAACGCTACAAGGACAACTCCAAGAACTACTGAACCGCCGGAAATTGACACTTCACCAATTGTTACAACAACACATACTATACCTGCTCCTATAGTAACCACTACAACTGATCATTTTGAAGATGAACCTCCTTGCGATCCTGATTATGATATTAAAGATTTGAGAGTAACACCGCCTGTTATTTACAGCAAAACAGGAAATATAATTGATGTTACATCTGCATTTGAAGATAATGCAACAGATTCATATTCATGGCAGCTTTCAGCTACAATGGCAGATGCAGCAGTGTACGGAGTCATTGATCAGATTTTTTTTACAAGCATTGACGGAATGCCCTATATACAGGCTGATATATTTATTATAAATTCCCTAATGAATTATGATTTCGGTTACGGTGACATGATATCCATTTATATTCCCGGCGGATATATGTCCATGAATGATTT
This sequence comes from Oscillospiraceae bacterium, assembly GCA_029007315.1. GTDB lineage: Bacteria > Bacillota > Clostridia > Oscillospirales > Ruminococcaceae > Ruminococcus_C. Next base: position 171 of record JAQXHO010000001.1, on the reverse strand, counting down.
TCTTATTGGCAACAGCTGGTATGAATCAGAGCTTGGCGATATGTTGGCGGAAAATATATTGAGCAGCACTGCATTATTTAATAATGGAAATGCTGAGCTTATAAAAACAGGAAAATCCTATCTTTTCCTTTTACAATGCGGATACGGAAATATGCCTTCAGGCGCATTTAC